>DJIE01000252.1 GCA_002433465.1 Salinisphaera sp. UBA6602 | reverse complement strand
CCCGGCCTGGAAGTGATGAACGGCGCCGGCGAATGGATCGACGTGCCCTATCGCGAGGATGCGCTGGTGGTGAACATCGGCGACATGCTCGAGATATGGACCAACGGTGCGTTTGTCGCCACCTCACACCGCGTACGCAAGGTTAAGGAGGAGCGCTACAGCTTTCCGCTGTTCTTCGCCGCCGACTACCACAGCCAAGTCGCGCCGCTGCCGCAACTGCTCAAAGACGGGGAAACGCCCAACTACGAACCGCTGTCGGCCGGCGATCACCTCTGGGCACAGACGATCCAGACCTTCAACTATCTCAAGAAACGGCTGGCCAACGGCGAAATCGAGCTGCCCGAAGGCGCCCGCGGTGCCGGTACGCTGGGCCAGCATGCGCGCCACAAGGAGGACACGGCGTCGTGAGCCTCGTGCCGCCTATCTACCACGGCCTGTGGCAACGCACGCTCTACGCCGAACCGGCCCAGGGTGAACCCGAGCATATCGACGACGACACGCAGGTTTTCTGGCTGCAGGCCGGCGACTGGCATGCCGATCTGCGGGTGCCCGCCAAGCGGCCCGACTTTGCCGGCATCGATTCGCTCGACGAATGCAGGCGCGATCAACTCGAGTGGCTGGGCGGACAGACCGCGTTTGCCGGCATCACCCGCGTACAGGGCCCCTTCTGTACCTGGCATCGGCTGGTGGACCTGTCACCGGGGCTCGACAAGGACATCGGCGTGATGCGCTTCATCGACGACGACACGCTGGAAGAATGCCATCCGAGCGGCATCTATCGAGAAGTCTGGCGACGTATCAGCGCCGGAGACAGCCACGAGCCGATCGTTGAACGCGATGCGTCCGGACTGCCCCGATGGCTGCAGTACGGCGATCATGCCATGGCAATCGACGCGGGCTCGGCGGTTGACCACGTACCCGATGTGCTGGCTAATCCGTGCGCGCTGAGCACGGCCGCTCTCAAGGCGCGTATGGCGGTCAATATCCGCTATGTGCAGCGCCGCGGCGCGACCTGGCAGGTTCGGCTATCCACCCGGCCCTGGCAGGAGAATCGACCGCTCGTCGCCTGATCGATCGCCCCGGCATGAAGCGCCTTTCATGCCGCGGCGATCAGCGAAACTTACTGCGTGCTCGCTTGGCTTTCGCCCTTACCCGTCCATTCAGCGATGACATCCGGGTGCTTTTCAATGAACGTCTGGGCCGCCTGTTGATAGGACGTCTGCTCGGCATTCAACAGCATGGTGTCGATCTGCTCCAGGCTGTAGTGCATGCGCTTCAGCATGGCGTGCACCTCGGGTTCGCTTTCGGCCAGCCCCTGACTTGCAATCGCGTCGACATGTTCGCGCGCGCCCAGTTCGCCTTTCGGATCCTCGAGATAACGCAGATCGAAACGCTCCCACATCCAGTGCGGGCTCCAGGCCGTGACCACGATCCACTCCTTGTCGTCGATGGCACGCTTGAGTGAGGCCGTCATGGCCGCGCTGCTGGCGGTGATCAGGCGATAGTCGTCGTCGAGACCATAGCCTTCGATGGTTTCCCTCGAGACCTGCATCAGGCCCGCGCCAGCGGAAATACCCTGAATTTTACCGCCGAGTTTGTCGACCACATCCGGCTTTTTCATGTCGGCGATGCTCGCCAGCTGATCTTCCGGCACATAGGCCGGCACCGCCCAGCCCAGACGTGCGCCGTCGAACAACTCGCCGAGGTTGTCGACCTTGTCGCCCACCCGGTCCATATAGGCTCCGTGCGTACGCGGCAGCCAGGCGACCAGAAACAGCGAGCGCTCGTCGTTGGCCACGCCCAGAAATGCCGGCCCGACGGCCACCATCTTGAGCTCCACCGGGATATCGTATTCCGATTCGATGACACGCTTGGCCACATGGCTCATCACCTGGCCTTCGGCATATTCGTCGACATAGATTCGAATCGGCTCGGCCTGTGCGGCCAGCGCGGTACCGCCCACCAGCGTCGAAAACGCGCACACCACGGCGACAAGGATTAAAGACAAACGTTTCACGACAGCGCGCCCCCCAGGGTTATTCAGATAACCCCGAGTGTTCGGGATAACCGCCTTCAGCGCAACAAAGCACCGCAGGCGTACCGGCCGATCACAGGACATCGCCCCGCGTGTGCGGCCGCGGCGTGCTTTATCGCCACCGCGTCAAACGAACGGCCCTTGGCAGCGCTGTTTGAACGCTGTCGCGGCCGGCTGTACCGGCACGCCCCGCCGTCGTTCAGGCGTGTATCGGCCAGGAAGGCGGCTCATGCCAGGCCGCCTGAACAAAGAACCGGACTCTTGGTTGCGTATTAAACGCAGCGGGCTGTTCTCGATCAGGCTGGTTGTCCGCCAATGAACGCGACGACACGCAAACAAGTCAAAAGACCGATCGCTCGAAGCCCCGGCGGGCTTATGTTCACGCCGCATGCTGAACTTTGTACGTTCTCGGGCGTGGACTTATTCAGATCACCCGCGAAAACCGGGCCGGCGTTTCGCGCTGTTTGAGATAGGCGTCGAAGACCATCGCGATCGGGCGTAATAGCAGCCGGCCGCGATCGAGAATGTCGATACCCTCGCCGTCCACGCGAATCAGCGCATCGTCGGTCAGTGCACGCAGGGATTCGAGTTCGTCCGCGAAATGCTCGTTGAAGACGATGCCGTGGCGTGCCTCGATGGGCGCGAAATCGAGCCGGCTGTGGCACATCAGCCCCTGGATGACGTCGCGACGCAGGCGATCGTCGTCGCTGAGCTGCACGCCACGCTGGACCGGCAGGCGGTCCTCGGCCAGCGCCTGCTGGTAATCCGGAATGCTCTTGCCGTGCTGGCTGTAGCTGTCGGCCACGCTGGAAATGGCGCTCATGCCCATGCCCACGAGATCGCAGCCACGGTGCGTCGAATAACCCTGGAAATTACGATACAGCCGGCCCTCGCGCTGGGCCACGGCCAGTTCGTCGTCGGGCAGCGCGAAATGGTCCATGCCGATATAGACATAGCCGGCCGTGGTCAGCCGTTCGATCGCCAGCGCCATGAGCGCGAGCTTGGTTTCGGCGCTGGGCATGTCTTCATCGTGGATCTGGCGCTGGGCGGAGAACAGCTGCGGCATATGGGCATAGCTGTAGAGCGCGATGCGATCGGGCCGGCGCAGAATGACTTCGCTGAGCGTGGCGTTGAAGCCCATTACCGACTGGCGCGGCAGCCCGTAGATCAGATCGAAGTTGACCGACTGAAAGCCCACGCGACGCAGTTCGTCGAGCACGCGCGCGACCTGATCCTTCGACTGGATACGGTTTACGGCCCGCTGCACGTCGATATCGAAATCCTGCACACCCAGGCTGGCGCGATTGAAGCCGAGTTCGGCCATGAGCCCGATCGAGCCGGTATCCACCGTGCGCGGGTCGATTTCCATGGTGAATTCACGCCCATCGCTGCTGTCGAGATCGAAGTGCGTATCCAGATCGGTCATGAGGGCCGTCATCTGGGCGGGGGTGAGATACGTTGGCGTCCCGCCACCCCAGGCCAGCTGCGACACGCGACGGCCCTCGTCGTACAACCCGCCCTGCAGGGCGATCTCGCGGCGCAGGGCGGTGACATACCGGTCGATGACCTGCGGCTGGCGCGTAATCACCCGCGTGCAGGCGCAATAGAAGCACGGGCTGGAACAGAACGGCAGGTGCAGATAGAGCGACAGCGGCCCGCCGACGGCATTGCTCGCCGCCGCGCGCTCGCGGTAGGCGGCTTCGCCGAACTCGGCCGCGAAATGCGGTGCGGTGGGATAGGACGTATAACGCGGCCCGCTACCGCTGTAGCGGCGGATCAGATCCAGGTCGAAAGACAGCGATGAGCCCATAGCGTACGTCCGCGATGATATGAGCTGCGCAGGTTAGCGGTGTCGACGCCGCCACAATTTGATCTCGATCAATTTCTAGACAGTGGCCGCCGGTCGCAGAGGGACATGCTCGGCCGCCTGGACGCGATCGCGGCCGGCGTTCTTGCCGGCATAGAGAATGGCATCGGCCCTGCGCAGCACGTCGTCCACAGTCTGATCGTCCGGCTCGAGTTCGGTGACTGCCAGCGTGGCGGTCAGGCGAAGCCCCGGGGCAGCGTCGACGATACCGCGGCGAGCCAGACGAGCGCGGATGGTTTCGGCAACCGCAAAGGCCTGGGCATGATCCGTGTCGGGCAGAATGATCAGAAATTCCTCACCGCCCAGGCGGCCGAAGATATCGCGTGCGCCGAGGATGTCGCGACACAGGTTGGCGGTGGCTACGAGTGCGGCATCGCCCGTGGCATGGCCATAGGTGTCGTTGACGCGCTTGAAGTGGTCGAGGTCGAGCATCACGAAAGACAATGCACGGCCCGATGCGCGCGACACGGCCATTTCTCGCTCGGCCGCGTCGGCATAGGCACGGCGGTTGCAGGCGCCGGTCAGCGGATCGGTACGGGCCTGCTTCTGGAGCTGGACCTCAAGAGCGGTGCGCCGATCGATTTCTGCTTCGGCCTGTTCCAGCGCCATGAATTCGCGCCGCCGCGTGGTCTCGAATCGCTGCGCGGCAAACCAGCCGGATACGGCGGGGATCACCAGCAACTCGGCCAGGATGAGCATCCGTAGCGGAGCGGTTTCGCTGATGTTGAGCGCAACGCAAACCAGCGTGCCCACGATCGTATAGCCGGCCACGCCCACCGTATAGACCACCCGGTTCGGAAACAGCACGAACAGTTCGATGATCAAGGCCATGGTCACCGCCGCCAGCCAGCGGATATGTTCGTCGGGGCTGACAAAATACAGCCCGAAGAACGAGGTGATGCCCAGCAGCATGGCCGGCGTCATGATCAGCCCCGATGTGGCGAGCGCGGGGCGTCGCCGCACGAGTATCGCTGCACCGAACAGCGCACAGAACAGGCCGATTCGAACCGCCCACGCACAGCCGAGCATGAACGACATGCCGAACTGGTAGTAATCGCTCAGCCCGAAAAACAGCCACAGCACGCCCCAGATCACCAGTGCCCGGCTGACATAGACCGCAACCGACGCTTCGACATGGCCTCGATAGCGCTGCTCGGTCTCGCGATCGATGAACTCCGCGCGCCAGAACGAAAGCCGATACCGCCCGGGCAGCGTCGCCGGTGCACTGCCCAGGGCAACGGACGCCGCTTGCGATCGTGCATCCGCCGAACGACTCGACGTGTCAGGCGGGCGCATACGGCTCATGTAGGCAGGGGTTCTAGGCAGGTCGATAACTATCGGCGTTACTGCGTCTGGACTTGAGTCATCCGCTCAAACCGCGCCGGCGGCCGCAGACGTTCGACGCAAGAACAACGGCCACGGGTCGCGGTTTTGCCGGCCGCTGGCCAGCGGGCGCATGACATGGCATACAGACGCTCTATGACGGATCTCTCGACCGACTGTGTTGTGGTGCGCCTGTACAGGCACCGCCTTAAGGAAGCTCTGCATAACCTCTCGCGGTTCGCGTTCGAGTCCTCACAGGCGGTGCGGCAAGGCGTCC
>DJIE01000236.1:10168-20611 GCA_002433465.1 Salinisphaera sp. UBA6602 | reverse complement strand
GAGCCTACGGAAAGTGCAACAGAGAGTAGACCGCCTATGGCCTGTTCGCAGGCCAGGCAAGGGTGAAACGGTGCGGTAAGAGCGCACCGCGCGTCCGGCAACGGTTCGCGGCACGGTAAACCCCATCCGGAGCAAGACCAAATAGGAGGACGACGTGCGGCCCGCACAGTCCTCGGGTAGGTCGCATGAGGCATGCGGTGACGCATGTCCCAGATGAATGATTGCGCACGACAGAACCCGGCTTATCGGCCGACTCCGACCCTCTTGTTATGCCGAACGGCCGCTCTGGCCGACTTCTGCTCGCGTCTGCGTGGGCGAGCGCCCCACCTGCGCAAACCATGCGCCGGTTTTGGCGCCACGCGATTCGGCCGTCGCCAGCAATTTACGCGAATAAAGGCTTTGCAGCGGGCGCCGGCTTACAAAGTCGTCGAGCTAAAACCGCTAAAACCCTAAAAAACAAAACAAAATGGCAGCGGCCTTTTTCATCGTAAATTGGGCTGTGAAGGCTTCAGAAATCACTGTTTTGCTGGGTTTTTTTACCTCCCGTCGTTTGCTTGACACCCGAAAGCGGCACTGCCTATAGTGGTGGCGTGGGGTAGGAAGTGGGGCAAAGTGGTTCAACGGCAGAAATGAGGCCGCAGCGTGTTCAAGGGGTCGCATCCGGTCACCATCGATGCCAAGGGTCGTATTGCGATCCCGGCGTCGTATCGCCAGTCGTTGGTTGACGACTGTGCGGGCCGGCTCGTCGTGACCCAGCACTGGGATGGCTGCCTGCTGATCTACCCGTTGTCCGAATTTCAGGCGTTCGAGAAGAAACTGCTGGCCAAAGGCGGGCTCGATCCGAAGGTAAGAAACATCCAGCGTTTTCTGATTGGCAATGCCCGCGACGTCGAGATGGATAAACAGGGTCGGCTGCTGTTGCCGGCCAATCTGCGTGGCTATGCGCATCTGGAATCCAAAGCCGTGCTGTCGGGTATGGGCAATCTTTTCGAGCTGTGGGACGAAGCGACCTATCACGCGCGTTCGGCCGACATCGCCGCCCAGCTGTCCGAAGACGCCGCCAATGGCGAACTGCCCGACGTGCTCATGGATCTGAGCCTGTGACCCTCTCCATTAACCGCCGCATTTCATTCAAGTCATGAGGACCGCTGCTCACATGCCGCAGGCCGAACATCAACCGGTGTTGCTCGACGCCGCCCTGACCGGGCTTGGCGTGCGTGCGCACGGCGTGTACGTGGATGCCACGTTCGGCCGCGGCGGTCATAGTCGGGGCGTGTTGGCCCAGCTGGGCGAGAAGGGTCGGCTGATTGCATTCGATCAGGATCCGGACGCCGAGGCGCATGCCCGGCCGCTGGTCGAGGGCGATGCCCGGTTCAGCTTTGTACGCAGCTCCTTTGCCGAGCTGGGTGAGCGTATCGCCGCACTCGGCCTCGCCGGGCGCGTTGACGGTGTGTTGTTCGACCTGGGCGTGTCGTCACCCCAGTTCGATGTCGCCGAGCGCGGCTTCTCGTTTCGTCATGCCGGCCCGCTGGATATGCGCATGAATCCCGACGCCGGGCAGCCGCTGTCGACGTGGCTGCATGCCGCAAGCCACGGCGAAATTGCGGCCGTAATCAAGCGCTACGGCGAAGAGCCCATGGCGGGTCGTATCGCGGGGGCGATCGTCGATGCGCGCGCAGCCGGGCCGATTCAGGACACCGGGCGTCTCGCCGCGATCGTGGCCGGGGCGATCCCGGCCCGGGTAGCGGCCGGCAAGCGCATACATCCGGCGACCCGCACTTTTCAGGCGTTTCGCATGTATATCAACGATGAGATCGGTGCGCTCGATCGCGGGCTCGAGAGCGCCTTCGACGTGCTGGCGCCGGGCGGGCGGCTCGCCGTAATCAGCTTTCATTCGCTCGAAGACCGTCGGGTCAAGCGCTTCATTCGCGCCCAGGCACGTCCGGCCCCGCCGCCGGTGCCGATGGCGCCGGTCGTCGAACCGGCCTTGAGCGAAATCGGCAAGCCGGTACGCGCTAACGCGGCCGAGCTTGCCGTTAACGCCCGTGCGCGTAGCGCCATCCTGCGGGTGGCCGAACGTACCGCGGCAGCGAAGGTGACGACATGAGTCGGCCCGTGCTTACCATCATCGGCCTGTCGCTGACCATTCTGGTGAGCGCGGTGGCCGTCGTGCAGGCCAAGCACAAAACGCGTGAAATGGCGCACCAGCTGCAGGTCGAACGCGTCGAGCGCGACAAGCTCTCCACCGAATGGGCCCAGCTGCAGCTTGAAGAGAGCGCCTGGGCGAACCCTGATCGCGTGGCCCAGGTGGCCCGTCGCGAGCTGGGCATGGTGCAGCCGCGTCAATACGTGGTGCTGGAGTCGCAGCGATGAGCCGGCACGACCATCAACGCAACAGCCAGCGACCCAAACGCAACCAGACGCCGCCGCCTCCGGGCTGGCGCGGCTGGTTTGTGCTGACATTGTTCGTGGGCTTTGCCGTTGTGCTGGCCGGTCGGGCGTTCGATTTGCAGGTGCTCGATCAGGCGTTCCTGACCAAGGAAGGCGACAAGCGTCATCTGCGCAGCGTCTCTGTGCCGGCCGGTCGCGGCGTGATCAAGGATCGCAACGGCGAGCCGCTGGCGCTTTCGGCGCCGACCGAATCCGTCTGGGCGGTGCCCGGCGCCGTGCTCGAGGCGCCGGACAAGATCGCGCCGCTCGCGCATGAGTTGAATATTCCGGTTTCCGAGCTGCGCAGCCGTCTGGAAAGCTACAAAGGGCGTCAGTTCTTGTACCTGCGTCGCCAGCTCGCACCGACCGATGCACGTGCGGTAATGGCAGTCGACGCACCGGGCGTGTTCCTGCAGCGCGAGTACAAGCGCTACTACCCGGCCGGCGAGGCTGCCGCCCAGATCGTGGGCATGACCAATATCGACGGCCGCGGTCAGGAAGGCCTCGAGCTCAACCGCGACGATTATCTGCACGGTGAGCCGGGCAGTCGGCGCGTGGTCAAGGACCGGGTCGGCCGTGTGGTCGAGGATCTGGCCGAATTCCAGCCGCCTCAGGCGGGTCATGACCTGCGTCTGACCATCGATTCGCGCATGCAGTACATGGCCTACCGCCATATCAAGGCGGCCGTGGTCAAGAACGATGCGAAGGGCGGTATGGTGGTCATGCTCGACCCCACCACCGGCGAGCTGCGCGCGGTTGCTTCCTATCCGAGCTTCAACCCCAACGATCGCGACTCCATCGATCCGTCCGGCGTGCGTGCGCGCGCAGCCACCGACGTCATGGAGCCCGGTTCAACGGTCAAACCGCTGCTGCTGGCCAAGGCGCTGGATAGTGGTTTGTTCGACACCGACGACGTGATTCATACCAAGGGCTGGTTCATGGTCGGCCGGCTCACGGTCAAGGACTTTCGCAACTACGGCGACGTCGATTTCGCCAAGATCCTGCAGAAATCCAGCAACGTGGGCGCTGCGCATGTGGGCCTGAAGATGGGCGCGGAAGGCGTCTGGCGTGCCTATAACGACTTCGGCTTCGGCGATGTCACCGGTAGCGGCTTTCCCGGCGAGCGGTTCGGCGTGCTCAAGGATTTCTACGAGTGGAATAACGTCGAAACGGCCACGGCCTCCTATGGCTATGGCCTGGCCGTGACCGCCTTTCAGCTCATCCGTGCCTATGGCGCCATCGCCGACGACGGCATGTTGCGCAGCCTGCGCCTGATCGAAGGCGAGGGCGCCGACATGCATGCCCCGCCCAAGCGCGTGCTCAAGGCCAAAACCGCGCGCACGATGCGCCACCTTCTGGAGGGCGTGATCAGCCCGGCCGGCACGGCCACGAAGGCGGCAATTCCCGGCTACCGCGTGGCCGGCAAGACCGGTACGGCGCGCAAGGCCGGTACCGGCGGCTATAACGCCGACCGTCATCAGGCCCTGTTCGTGGGCATGGCGCCGGCCGAAAAGCCGGCGCTGGTGACGCTGGTCATGCTCGACGAGCCGAAGAAGGATGCCTATTACGGCGGCGCCGTTGCCGCGCCCGTGTTTGCGGCCGTCATGCGCGATGCGCTGCGCCTGCTCCGGGTGCCGCCGGACGACCCGGGCGTATTGACCGCCTCGGCGGAAACACGATCCAACGGAGCCGGCACATGAACGGGCTGGCACCGGTAAGCACTAAAGCACGGCCCCTGGCCAGCCTCCTCGACGGGCTGGCCTGTGACGTTCCGGGCGTGGATATCGCCGGGGTGGCGATCGACAGCCGCCGGGTGCAGCCCGGCTCGCTATTTCTGGCCTATCGCGGAACGCAAAGCCATGGGCTCGATCACGTCGATGCCGCCGTTGCCGCAGGCGCGGTCGCGGTGGCCTGGGACGACGCGCAACCGCCCATGTTGAATGTGCCGAGCGTACGCGTCGAGGCCCTTGCCAGCCGCGCGAGTCGGATCGCCGGGCGTTTCTATGACGAGCCGTCGCAGAAGCTGTTCGTGGCCGGGGTGACCGGCACCGACGGCAAGACATCCTGTGCATGGCTGCTGTCGCAGGCGCTCGAGCTTCTCGGCGCGCGCTGCGGCTATATCGGCACGCTGGGCTTCGGTTTTGCCGACGATCTGGCCGAGGCCACGCATACCACGCCCGACCCGGTGGCCGTTCAGGACTGGCTGGCCCGACTGGCCGCCGCCGATGCCAGCGCGGTAGCCTTCGAGGTGTCCTCGCATGCGCTCGATCAGCATCGCGTCGACGGCGTGGCGTTCGACGTGGCGGTCCTCACCCAGCTCGGCCGCGACCATCTGGATTATCACGCGAGCCTCGAAGCCTACGCCGCGGCCAAGCAGCGGCTGTTCGCTTTCGATGGGCTGAGCAGCGCGGTGCTCAACGGCGACGACGCCTACGGCCGCGAGTGGCTGGCTGCGCTGGCCGCCGACGTCACGCCGATTGCTTACGGCTGCGGCGATATGGCCGCCCTGGCCGACAACTACGTGCGTATCGAGTCTGTTGCCACCCGCGTGGACGGCCTGTCGCTGACCCTGGATACAAGCTGGGGGCGCGCCGTTATCGACAGCGTGCTGGTGGGACGTTTCAACGCCATGAATCTGGCCGCGGTGCTGGCCGTGCTGCTGGCGCGCGGCGTCGATTTCGACGCGGCGACGGCGGTGCTCGCCCAGCTGACCACCGTGCCCGGGCGCATGCAGCGGGTGGATACCCGCGACGACCAGCCCATGGTGGTGGTCGACTATGCCCATACCCCGGGGGCGCTCGCCCATGCGATTGCCGCGGTGCGCGAGCATGCGGCCGCACGCGTGCTGTGTGTATTCGGCTGCGGCGGCGACCGCGATGCCGGCAAGCGCCCGCTCATGGGCGCGGCCGCCGAGGCCGCCGATGCGGTATGGCTCACCGACGACAATCCGCGCAGCGAATCGCCGGCGGCGATCGTGGCCGCGATCAGCGCCGGCATGCAGGGCGATACCCCGGTGACGATCGAACACGACCGCGCCGCCGCGATTGCGGACGCCATCCATGCCGCCCGGCCGGGCGACGTGGTCTTGATTGCCGGCAAGGGTCACGAAACCACCCAGCAGATCGGCGCCACGCGACGGATCTTCGACGATCGTCTGGCCGCCCACGACGCGCTGGAGGCGCTATGAACGGTCGCCTGTCGGAACTGGCACACACGTTGAACGCAAGCCTGCACGGCCGCGACGCCGACTATGCGGGCGCAAGCATCGATACGCGTCGGCTCGAGCGCAACGCGCTGTTCTTTGCCTTGCCGGGCGCGCGCGTCGACGGGCACGACTTCGTCGGCCGGGCGGCGAGCCTGGGCGCGGCCGCCGCAGTGGTGGCACACGTCGTGGATTCGCCGCTGCCGCAGCTGGTGGTTGCCGACGTGGAACAGGCGTTGCAGCAGGCCGGTGCGGCCTCGCGGCGGGCGTTCGACGGCACCGTGATCGGTGTGACCGGCAGCAACGGCAAGACCACGGTCAAGCAGATGCTGGCCGCCATTCTGGCCGAAGCCGGCTCGGTACTCGCCACCGAGGGCAACCTGAATAACCACCTCGGCGTGCCGATCACGCTCATGCGGCTCAACGACAGCGTCAAGCGTGCGGTTGTCGAAATGGG
Organism: Salinisphaera sp. UBA6602; assembly: GCA_002433465.1. Classification (GTDB taxonomy): domain Bacteria; phylum Pseudomonadota; class Gammaproteobacteria; order Nevskiales; family Salinisphaeraceae; genus Salinisphaera. The sequence continues at coordinate 14,522 of DJIE01000236.1, read as the reverse complement.
CGCTTCGCATGCCGGCGAGATCGCCATGCTCGCCGAGCTGGCCCGTCCGCAGGTGGGCGTGGTCACCAATGCCGGCATGGCCCATATCGAAGGCTTCGGCAGTCGCGAAGGCGTGGCCCGGGCCAAGGGCGAAATGTTCGCCGGCCTCGACGCCGACGGCATTGCCGTAATCAACGGCGACGACGATTTCGCGCCGCTCTGGCAAGAGCTGGCCGGGGCGCGTCGGCGGCTGGTCTTTGCCCGTCACGCACGGGCCGAAGCCGATGTGTTCGCCAGCGATATCGAACTGGGCGCCGATCACAGCCGTTTCACGCTGCATACGCCGACGGGCGCGGCCGATGTCGTACTGCCGCTGGCGGGCGCGCACAACATCAGCAACGCGCTGGCCGCGGCGGCCGCAGCCTGCGCCATTGAGCTGGACGCCGACCTCATCGCTCGCGCACTGGGGGCAATGAAGGGTGTCGGCGGCCGCCTGGCGATCGTCGCCGGCCGCCATGGCGCCCGCCTGATCGACGACAGCTACAACGCCAATCCCAATTCTCTCGCCGCTGCACTGGGCTGGCTGGCCCAGCAGCGCGGTGCGCGCTGGGCCGCGCTCGGCGATATGGCCGAGCTTGGCGAGCAGGCCGAACAGGCCCACCGCGATGCTGGCCGGGCCGCCCGCGAATCCGGCATAGAGCGGCTTTGGGTCACGGGTGAGCTCAGCCGGCTCACGGCCGAGGCCTTCGGTCCCGGCGCACAGTGGTTCTCCAATCACGGCGAGCTGATCGCGGCACTCGAAACCGCGTTGTCGGTACGCCAGAGCGAAACCACGCTGCTGATCAAGGGCTCGCGCAGCGCGCGCATGGATCGCGTGGCCGACGCGCTTGCCCTGCAGGCGCCTGCCAAGGCGGGGGTGTCATGCTGACTTTCCTTGCCGACTGGCTTGAGCCGTTGCACAGCGGCTTTCGGGTATTCCAGTTCATCACCCTGCGCGCGATTCTCGGCGTGCTCACGGCGATGGTGTTTTCGTTCGTGTTCGGCCCGATGATGATCCGCAAGCTGACCTTTCATCAGATCGGCCAGCATGTGCGCGATGACGGCCCGCAGAGCCATCTGGTGAAAGCCGGTACGCCCACCATGGGCGGCACCCTGATCATCGCCGCGGTCTTGGTGGCCACCTTGCTCTGGGGCGACCTGAGCAACCGCTGGGTATGGCTGGTGATGCTGGTCACGGCCGCATTCGGGGTGATCGGTTTTCTCGACGACTATCGCAAGCTCAAGTTCGGCAACAGCAAGGGTCTGTCGGCCAAGGCCAAATACAGCGCCCAGACGCTCGTCGGTCTTGCCGCCGGGCTGTGGCTGTATCTGGGCGCGACCAGCTCGGCGGAAACGAGCGTGCTCATTCCCATGCTCAAGGATGTGTCGGTGCCGCTGGGCGCCGGTTATATCCTGTGGAGCTATCTGGTGATCGTGGGCTCGAGCAACGCGGTGAACCTCACCGACGGCCTCGACGGGCTGGCGATCATGCCCTGCGTGCTGGTGGCCTCGGCGCTGGCGATCTTCGCCTATGTCGCCGGCAACGTGCAGTTTGCCGATTATCTCGGCTTTGCCTATATCGAAGGCGTGGGCGAGCTGTCGATCTTCTGTACCGCGATCGGCGGTGCCGGGCTGGGCTTTCTATGGTTCAACGCCTACCCGGCCCAGGTGTTCATGGGCGACGTGGGCGCGCTCGCGCTGGGCGCGGCTCTTGGCGTGGTCGCCGTGGCCGTACGCCAGGAGCTGGTGCTGGTGGTCATGGGCGGCATCTTCGTGGCCGAGACGGTGTCGGTCATCCTGCAGGTGGCCACCTTCAAGCTCACCGGCAAGCGCATGTTCCGCATGGCGCCGCTACATCATCATTTCGAACTCAAGGGCTGGCCCGAGCCCAAAATCATCGTGCGCTTCTGGATCGTCACGCTGGTGCTGGTCCTGATTGGTTTGTCCACGTTGAAGATCCGATGAGCGGCCTGCGCGAACAACTCGCCGATGCCGCCGTGCTGGTGGTTGGCTGTGGCGTGTCCGGCGTATCGGCCGCGCGCTTTGCCAGCGCCTGCGGCGCGCGCGTACGCGTGGTCGACAGCCGCGACGAGCCGCCGGGCGCGCCGGCGCTGTTCGAACATTGCCCCAAGGCCAGCCTGATCGTGGGCGAACTCGATCCCATGCTGCTCGAAGGCATGACCCATATCGTGGTGTCGCCCGGGGTTGACCTGCGCGAGCCGCTGATCGAGGCCGCGCGCGAGCGCGGTCTCAGTGTGGTGGGCGATATCGAATGGTTCGCCCAGGTCGTCGATGCGCCGGTGGTCGCGATTACCGGGTCCAACGGCAAGTCCACGGTCACCGCCTGGGTGGGCGAGATCGCGCAGGCCGCGGGCCTGAACTACGCCATGGGCGGTAATTTCGGCACGCCGGCGCTGGATCTGCTCGCCGACGAGATCGAACTCTATGTACTGGAGCTGTCGAGTTTTCAGCTCGAGCTTACGCATCGGCTGGCCGCGCGGGCGGCGACCGTGCTCAACATCAGCGCCGATCATATCGACCGGCATGGCACGGTCGAGCACTACGCTGCGCTCAAGGCGCGTATTTTCGCCGCGGCCGAAGTGGCCGTGACCAATACGGACGATGCCCGCGTAGCAGCCATGCCCACCGGTTCGGCCCGTGTCTTGCGCTTCGGCGCGGCGCCGCAGGCAGACTATCGCCTGCTCGATACGGGCGACGCACGCTATCTCGCTCGCGGCGATCAGCCGTGGCTGGCCTGCGAAGAACTACGCCTGGCCGGACGCCACAACCAGCTCAACGCGCTGGCGGTGTGGGCATTGGCCGAGGCCGCGGGCATTGACCAGGCGGTGATTCGCCGCGGTCTCACCCGCTTTGCCGGCTTGCCGCATCGCTGCGAAACCGTTGCCGAAATTAAGGGCGTGCGCTGGATCAATGATTCCAAGGGCACCAATCCCGGCGCCATGATGGCCTCGCTGGCCGGCATGGATACACCGGTGCTGTTGCTCGCGGGGGGGCAGGCCAAGGGGGCTGACTTCGCCGAGCTTGGGCCGCTGGCCGGCGACAAGGCCCGGGTGGTGATCGTGTTTGGCCAGGATCGCGACACGATTGCGGCAGCGGTCAAAGCCTATGTCCCCGTCGAGCGGGTCGATACGTTGCAACAGGCCGTGCGCGCCGCCGCGAACCGCGCCGAGCGCGGCGATACGGTGCTGTTCTCGCCGGGCTGTGCGAGCTTCGATCAGTTCGACAATTACGTGCATCGCGGCGAGAGCTTCGTGGCCGCCGTAGAGGAGCTGGCGGCATGATCCGCGCTTTGCAGAGCATTCAACTGCCGCGGGTACAGCCCGATACGGCGCTTATGGTCGCGCTGGCGCTGATCGGCGGCATCGGTCTGGTCATGGTGGGCTCGGCTTCGGTGGCGGTCGCCGACCGGCTGACCGACGACCCGATGTATTTCTTCTATCGTCAGGCCGTATTCGCAGTGGTGGGGCTGGTGGCCGGCTTTGTCGTGCTGCATGTGCCGATGCGTGTGTGGCAGGCGAATACCTTCACGCTGCTGGGTATCGGGCTGCTGCTGCTGGTGATCGTGCTTATCCCGGGTATCGGCCATGCCGTCAACGGCGCTCGCCGCTGGATCGATCTGGGACCGTTCTCCATGCAGGCTTCTGAGCCGGCGCGGTTCTGCCTGATCCTGTATGTCGCCGGCTATGCCGCACGCCGCCAGAGCGAGCTCGCCACCAGCTGGGGCGGGCTGTTCCGGCCGATGTTCTTCATGGCACTGGCCAGCTTCCTGCTGCTGATCGAACCCGACTTCGGTGCGGCCGCGGTCATGGTCGCCGTGGCCGCAATGATTCTGTTTCTGGCCGGCGCACGGCTGACCTATCTGCTTGTGCTCGGCACGCTGGCCGGCACCGCGGTGGTGGGCCTGGTGCTGTCGTCGCCGTATCGTCTGGCGCGTCTGCTGAGCTTTTCCGATCCCTGGGCGCATCCCTATGCCAGCGGTTTTCAGCTCACCCAGTCGTTGATCGCCATCGGCCGCGGCGAGATCGCCGGCGTCGGCCTGGGCAATTCGGTGCAGAAACTGCTGTATCTGCCGGAAACCCATACCGACTTTCTGTTTGCCGTCTATGCCGAGGAATTCGGCCTGATCGGCACGCTGGTGCTCATCGGTCTGTTCGCCACCGTGGTCTGGCGCGGCTTCGTTATCGCCCGCCGTGCGGTGCTCGCCGAGCAACTGTTCGCCGGCTTCGTGGCCTATGGCATGTCGAGCTGGCTGGTTTTGCAGGCCTTTCTCAATATCGCCGTGAACATGGGGCTGCTGCCGACCAAGGGCCTGACC
>DJIE01000236.1:9227-9857 GCA_002433465.1 Salinisphaera sp. UBA6602 | reverse complement strand
GACCAAGGGCCTGACCCTGCCGTTGATGAGCTACGGCGGTTCCAGCCTGGTGATGATGTGCGTGCTCTGTGCGCTGTTGCTGCGTGTGGACATCGAAACGCGCACGCCCGAGAAAGGGGGTGCGCGATGACTGCGCCCGCGAGCAAGAGCACCCAGGCGCCGCACGTGCTGATCATGGCCGGTGGCACCGGCGGCCACGTCTTTCCCGCGTTGGCGGTGGCCAAGGCGCTGCGGGCGCACGGCGTGCAGGTGAGCTGGCTGGGCACGGCGGCCGGTATCGAGGCACGTCTGGTGCCGGCCAACGATCTGACCCTGCATACCATCGACGTGGCCGGCCTGCGCGGCAAGGGCGCACTCTCCTGGTTCGTGGCCCCGCTGCGACTGGCGCGCGCCTGTCTGCAGGCGCTGGGCGTGGTGCGCAAGCTCGCGCCGCAGCTCGTCGTCGGCATGGGTGGGTTCGCCTCCGGTCCTGGCGGTCTGGCCGCGCGTCTGAGCGGCCGTCCACTGCTGATCCACGAACAGAATGCCGCGCCGGGTCTGACCAATCGTCTGCTGGCGCGGATCGCAAACACGGTATTGCAGGCATTTCCCGAGACGTTCTCGGGCGACAAGGCGCGCAGCGTGGGCAGG
>DJIE01000236.1:0-9192 GCA_002433465.1 Salinisphaera sp. UBA6602 | reverse complement strand
AAGGGCATGCTTTCGTGGCTGGCCGCGCCGCTGCGTCTGGCCCGCGCCTGCCTGCAGGCGCTTGCCGTGGTGCGCCGCGTCGCGCCGCAGCTGGTGGTCGGCATGGGCGGTTTTGCCGCCGGGCCGGGCGGGCTGGCCGCGCGTCTGACCGGGCGGCCGCTGCTCATTCACGAACAAAACGCTGCCGCGGGGCTGACCAACCGCCTGCTGGCGCGCATGGCCAATACGGTACTGCAGGCATTTCCGAATACCTTTGCCGGCAACAAGGCTCGCAGCGTCGGCAACCCGGTGCGCGCCGAAATTCTTGATCTGCCCGTGCCGACAGAGCGCTTCGCGGATCGCGATGGCCCGGTTCGCCTGCTCGTGCTCGGCGGCAGCGGCGGCGCGCTGGCCATCAACGAGCGCGTGCCGGCAGCGCTGGCACGTATCGATATGAACAAGCGGCCGCAGGTTCGGCATCAGGCCGGTCGCACGCTCGAACAGGCCGAGGCGGCCTACGCCCAGGCCGGCGTCGAGGCCGATGTGAGTGCCTTCATCGACGACATGGCGGCCGCCTATGCCTGGGCCGATGTGGTGATCTGTCGCAGCGGCGCGCTTACCGTGGCAGAACTGGCCGCGGCCGGCGTGGCGGCACTGCTGGTGCCGTATCCGTTTGCGGTCGACGACCACCAGCGCGCCAACGGTCAGTATCTGGTGGACGCGGGGGCGGCGACCCTTATCGACCAGTCCGAACTGAGCGTCGAGCGCCTTGCCGAAGAGATCGAGCGCCTGTGCGCCGATCGCAACGCGCTGCGCGAACGCGCCGAGGCTGCCCGGCGCGTGGCCTGGCCGCATGCCACCGACGATATTGTCGCCGCCTGCTTCGACACCATGGAGGCCGCATGATTGCCCCCCAGGGACGTAGCCCCAACGGCGATTTCCAGCCGCTGGCCGAGCGGCCGATGCGGCGCGTGCGTACCGTGCATATGGTGGGCATCGGCGGCGTCGGCATGGCCGGTATCGCCAGCGTGCTGCTCAACCTCGGCTATGCCGTGACCGGCAGCGATATCAAGGATGGGGTGACCACGCAGGCGCTGGCGGCTCAGGGCGCGAAGATCTTCATCGGCCATGCCGCCGAGAACGTCGAAGGCGCCGACGTGGTGGTCGTTTCCACCGCGGTATCCGAGGACAATCCGGAGGTCGCCACCGCGCACGAACGGCTCGTGCCGGTGGTGCGTCGTGCCGAAATGCTCGCCGAACTGATGCGTTTTCGCTATGGCATCGCCGTGGCCGGCACCCATGGCAAGACCACGACCACGAGTCTGGTTGCCGCACTGCTGGCCGGCGGCGGGCTGGACCCGACCTTCATCGTCGGCGGCAAGGTGTTGGGCGCCAACAGCAACGCACGCCTGGGCGAGGGTCCGTATCTGGTTGCCGAGGCCGACGAGTCCGACGCGAGCTTTCTGTTTCTGACCCCGATGATGGCGATCGTCACCAATATCGATGCCGACCATCTGGAAACCTATGGCGGCGAGTTCTCGCGCCTGACCGAAACCTTCGTGGAATTCCTGCACCACCTGCCGTTCTACGGCCTGGCCGTGCTCTGTGCCGACGACCCGGTGGTGCGTTCGATTCTGGCCGATGTGGGCCGCCCGATCGTGACCTACGGCATCGACCACGATGCCGACATCATGGCCGAGGATCTGGCCTTCGACGGCACCGGCACGCGCTTCACGCTGCGCCGTAACGGCGAGCCGGGCCATGCCGTGCATCTCAACCTGCCGGGCAAGCACAACGTGCTTAACGCCCTGGCCGCCGCCGCGGTGGCGCACGAACTGGGTGTGGACATGGCCGCGATCGGCCAGGCGCTGTCCCAGTTCGCCGGCATCGGCCGTCGCTGCGAAGTCCATGGCGAGATCGTGCTCGCCGGCCAGCGCGTGCTGTTGGTCGACGACTACGGCCATCATCCGCGCGAGCTGGTGAGCATCATCAACGCCGCGCGCAACGCCTGGCCCGATCGGCGGCTGGTGGTGGTGTTCCAGCCGCACCGTTTTTCGCGCACCCGCGATCTGTTCGACGACTTCTGCCAGGTGCTGGCAGAACTGAACGTACTCGTGCTCTGCGAAGTCTATGCCGCGGGCGAACATCCGATCGCCGGCGCCGACGGCCGCGCGCTGGCACGCGGCGTGCGTGCGCGCGGCAAGGTCGACCCGGTATTCGTCGACGACGTGCAGCGCCTGAGCGACGTGCTCAGCGGGGTGGTGCGCGACGGCGACGTACTGCTCACTCTCGGCGCCGGCGATATCGGCGCGGTGGCCCAGCAGATGGCTCGCACTTTCAAGGAAGCAACGACATGAACAGCCCGCGTATTACCGATGCAAGCGCGTTTGGCCGTGTTGCCGTTCTCATGGGCGGCTGGTCGGCCGAGCGCGCCGTATCTTTGGATTCTGGCGCAGCGGTGGGTGCCGCCCTGGAACGCCGCGGCGTGGATGTCACGGTCATCGACGTCGACCAGCGGCGCGTGCTCGGTCTGGCCGAGGAAGGCTTCGACCGCGTGTGGCTGGCGCTGCACGGCCGCGGCGGCGAAGACGGACTGGTCCAGGGCGCGCTCGAGCTGCAAGGGCTGCCTTATACGGGCAGCGGCGTGCTGGCCAGTGCCTTGTCTATGGACAAGGTGCGCACGAAAGCGCTTTGGGCCGCGCAGGGTATCCCGACGCCGGCCCATCGGCTGCTGGATTCCCGCACCGATTCGCAGGCCGTGGTCGACGCGCTCGGGCTGCCGCTGATCGTCAAGCCGGTGCATGAAGGCTCAACCATCGGCATCAGCAAGGTCGAGCGCATCGAGGATCTGGATGCCGCGCGCGCCGCGGCCGCGAAATACGATCGCGAGGTGATGGCCGAGCAGTTCGTGGCCGGGCCCGAATACACGGCATCGATTCTGGATGGGCGCGCCTTGCCGCTGATTCATATCGAGCCGTCCAGCGGTTTCTACGACTACGAAGCGAAGTACGTCGCCAACGACACCCTTTATCACTGCCCCTGCGATCTCGAACAGGGCCGCGAGGCCGAGCTGCAGCGCCTGGCGCTGCGTGCTTTCGAGATCACCGGGGCGCGCGGCTGGGGGCGCGTCGACTTCATGCTCGATGCGGCCGGCCAGCCGTGGTTTCTGGAACTCAACGCCATTCCCGGCATGACTTCGCATTCGCTTGTGCCGATGGCGGCGCGCGCCGCGGGAATGGATTTCGACGAACTGGTGTGGCGCATTCTTGCCGCCACGCTGAACACGGCTAATCAGGAGAAAGACAATGAACTGGCGTGAACCCAAGCGCTGGCGGGACGCCCTGGTGGGCGCAGGTTTGCTGCTGGGTGTGGCAGCCTGTACCTGGCAGGGGATCAAGCCGGAAGGCGAAGCCGCTCGGCACCTGTATATTAGCGGCGACGCGGTGCATGTCAGCGACGATCGGATCGCGGAAATCGCCGCGCCTTACCTGGACGCCTCCTTTTTCGACGTGGATTTGGAGGGATTGCAGGCAAAACTCGGTAATCTGGCATGGTTGCGCGAAGTGAAGGTTTCGCGCCACTGGCCGGATGGTGTGGTCGTCCGGGTAAGCGAGCACGAACCCGTCGCGCTATGGGGCGAAAACTCCGTGCTCGCGGCAGACGGTCAGGTTTTTACGCCGTCGGCGCAGACACGGCCCGCGGGGCTGGTACAACTCCATGGCCCGGATACGGCGGGCCTGAAGGTCTACAACATGTATCAAAAGCTGGCCAAGACGCTAGCGGCTTCCGACGTCGAGCTGCATAGTCTCGCGTTGGACGCGCGTGGCTCGTGGAGCGCGCAGCTGGCCGATGGGCTCGAGCTGCGCCTGGGCCGCGACGATATCGATGCCCGCGTGCAGCGTTTCGTGCGCTATGCGCTGGGTGATGAGCAGGCGCGCAGCCGTCTGGCCGATGCCGGCTATGTGGATTTGCGCTACAGCGATGGTTTTGCAGTCGGCGGCACGCGTGCCGCGACCGGCAATCAGGAGAAAGGTGATGAGCAAGCGGCCTGACCAGAATCTCGTCGTCGGCCTCGATATCGGCACCTCCAAGGTTGCCTGTATCGTTGCCGAGATCAACGAGGGCAAGCTCGAGATCATTGGTCTGGGTAGTGCGCCGTCGCGCGGCATGAAGAAGGGGATGGTGGTCAATATCGAATCCACCACCGATTCCATTCGTCGCGCGGTCGAAGAAGCCGAGTTGATGGCCGGCTGCCGGATCCAGTCCGTGCACTGCGGAATCTCGGGCGCCCATGTGCGTTCGCTGAATTCGCACGGCATCGTGGCGGTGCGCAACAAGGAAGTCACCGAATCGGATATCGAGCGCGTGATCGATGCCGCCTGCGCGGTCGCGATTCCGGCCGACCAGAAGATCCTGCACGTGCTGCCTCAGGAATTCGCCGTCGACGACAACGAAGGTATCCAGGAGCCGGTCGGCATGTCCGGCGTGCGTCTGGAGGCCAAGGTGCATATCGTCACCGGCGCGGTGACCTCGGCACAGAATATTCAGAAATGCGTAGGCCGTTGCGGCCTGGAAGTCTCCAAGCTGTCGCTCGAACAGCTGGCGTCCAGCTATGCGGTGCTCTCCGACGACGAAAAGGATCTGGGCGTCGCCCTGGTCGATATTGGCGGCGGTACCTCGGATATCGCCGTGTTCGTCAACGGCTCGATTCGGCATACGGCGGTGATCCCGATCGCCGGCGATCAGGTGACCAACGATATCGCGGTCGCGCTGCGTACGCCGACCCAGCATGCCGAGGGCATCAAGATTCGCTATGGCTGTGCATTGCCGGAACTCATCGAGGACGACGATGCCATTGAAGTACCGAGCGTGGGCGAACGCCCGCCCCGGCGGTTGTCGCGCTATACGCTCGCCGAGGTGATCAAGCCGCGCTACGAAGAGCTGTTCATGCTCATCCACAAGGAACTGGTGCGCTCCGGTTTCGAGGATCTGCTGGCCGGCGGCGTGGTGATCACCGGTGGCTCATCCAAGATGGAAGGGCTCACCGACCTGGCCGAAGAGGTGTTCCATATGTCGGTTCGCCTGGGTACGCCGCAGCGCGTGCAGGGACTTTCGGATGTGGTGAAGAATCCGATCCATGCCACGGGCGTGGGTCTGCTCGAGTTCGGTAACCGTTCCCAGCCGCGGCCGGGAATCGATATTTCCAATAAAGATAATTCGTTTGCGCAGGTCTGGGAGCGGATGAAGGCCTGGTTCCAGGGGAATTTCTAGTTTCGCGTTCGATCAACGTCGGTCAATTGCCGGCAGTCGCCGGCCCGACACAAAAGTTTTTCCGCAAGGAAAAAGCACGGCAACCAAGATAGAGGTGCATCATGCCTGAAGTATTTGAATTTGCAGATCAAAAGACCGATAAGGCCATTATCAAGGTCATCGGCGTCGGCGGTGGCGGCGGCAACACCATCAACCAGATGGTCAACGGCGGCATCGAAGGCGTGGACTTCATCTGTGCCAACACCGATGCCCAGCATCTGGAGCGTTGCGATGCCGATGTGCTCGTACAGCTCGGCATGAACGTCACCCGCGGCCTGGGCGCCGGTGCGGATCCGGCCATCGGCCGTCAGGCCGCCGAAGAGGATCGCGACCGCATTCGTGAATCCATCGAAGGCGCGGATATGCTGTTCATTACCGCCGGCATGGGTGGCGGCACCGGCACCGGCGCGGCGCCGGTCGTGGCCGAGATCGCCCGCGAAATGGGCATTCTCACCCTGGCCGTCGTGACCAAGCCGTTCCCGTTCGAGCGCGGCCGTCGCATGGAAATCGCCAAGCAGGGCATTGAAGAGCTGGGTCGCTATGTCGATTCGCTGATCGTGATCCCGAACGAAAAGCTGCTCACCGCCCTGGGCAAGGCGACCACGCTCAAGAACGCCTTCCAGGCGGCCAACAACGTGCTGCACAACGCGGTGCAGGGCATTTCCGATCTGATTACCCGTCCGGGTGTGATCAACGTCGACTTTGCCGACGTGCGTCGCGTGATGTCGGTGCAGGGTATGGCCATGATGGGCCGTGCGACGGCCGTCGGCGACGACCGTGCCCGCGAAGCCGCAGAAGCCGCGCTGGCCTCGCCGCTGCTGGATGATCTGAGCCTGCACGGCGCCCAGGGCCTGCTGGTCAACGTCTCGGGCGACGAGAACCTGGGCATCCACGAGTTCCAGATCGTAAACGAAGTCATCGCCGATATGGGCGCGGACAACGCCGAAGTCATCGTCGGCATGGCCGAAGATCCGAGCATGGGCGACGAAATCTGCGTAACCGTCGTGGCTACGGGCCTGGGCCGTCAGGCCGAAGAGCGCGAAGCCATTCGTGCCGTCAAGCGTGATGCCGGCGGCCAGATGCGCTACGAGGATCTGGATCGTCCCACGGTGATCCGTAACCGTCCGCAGCAGTCCTCGCGCGAGAACGCCGCGGTCGATATGGATTACTTCGACGTGCCGGCGTTTCTGCGTAACCAGGCCGACTAAAGGCCATGGTTGCAGGGCGTCTGCCGGAGCCGGCCTGCGGGCCGGCGGTAGTCGAAAACATGCCGGTTGGCGGTAGCCGTGCGCTGCCAACCGGCATCCCTGTGTTAATCTAAGCGGCTTTGCGGACCGGGCTTTTTCGGGTTCCGGGCGCGAGCGGTAGCAGGACGCGGCGAGTTAAGGCGAAATTAAGCCACTGTGCATAAAGTATCTGACCGTCAGGTGACGGCTTTATGACATGGCAAGCCGAGCATGACAAACCGCCACAAGGATAAGAACTCGATGCTTAGACAACGCACCTTGAAGAACCCCATCCGGGCGACCGGCGTCGGCTTGCATACCGGCCAGAAGGTTTATATGACCCTGCGCCCGGCACAGGCGGATATGGGCATTGTGTTTCGTCGTACGGACTGCACTCCGGTCAAGGAGTTCCGTGGCGATGCGTTCAAGGTAGGTGATACGACGCTGGCGACCACGCTTGTCGACGACGGCGTGCGCGTTCAGACCGTGGAGCATCTGCTGTCGGCGATGGCGGGTCTGGGCATCGATAACGCGATCGTCGAGCTGTCTTCCGACGAGCTGCCGATCATGGATGGCAGCGCTGGGCCTTTCGTGTTCCTGATCCAGTCGGCCGGCATTCAGGAGCTGGATGCGCCAAAGAAGTTCATCCGTATCAAGCGTTCGGTTCAGGTCACCGACGGCGACAAATGGGCGCGCTTTGACCCGTTCGACGGCTTCAAGGTGAGCTTCTGTATCGACTTCGACCATCCGGCGTTCGATTCCGACACTCAGTCGGCGACCGTCGATTTCTCCACGACCTCGTTCGTTCGTGAAGTCAGCCGTGCGCGGACCTTCGGCTTCATGCGCGATATCGAATTCCTGCGCTCGAACAACCTCGCGCGCGGCGGCAGCATGGATAATGCCGTTGTTCTCGACGACTATCGCGTACTCAACGCCGACGGTCTTCGCTACGACAACGAATTCGTGCGCCACAAGATCCTCGACGCGATCGGCGACCTTTATCTGCTGGGCCATGGCCTGATCGGCAGCTATTCCGGCTACAAGTCGGGGCACGCGCTCAACAACAAGCTGCTGCGCGCGCTGCTGTCGGAAGAAAAAGCCTGGGAAGAGGTCACCTACGAGGATATCGAGGATTCCCCGATTTCCTATATCAACGCCCGCCCCGTCGCGGCTGCGTAGACAAGCGGGCTAGCCGTCGTCGCGGCGCCCGGCTTCGGCCAGGCGCGCGAGCGCGTCGGCGAGCTGTTTGTCGGCGATATAGGACGCGCTGCGGCGCAGATGCGCCCGTGCGGTATCGCTGATCGTGCGCACCGCCTCGGGTGGCGGCGCGGGCGTCAGGTCGGGGCGTACCTTGATTTCGACACCTTCGATATGCAGGCGCATGCGCTGTGCGAGTGCCTGTACGATCGCCGGCTGCATATAGCGTAGCCGGGTCGCCCACCCGGCGTGGGTGACGTGCAGGCGCAGACGATAGCCTTCATAGGCCGCGACGCGTACGTGCGGGCCTGCGGCTTCCGGCAGAATTTCCAGCAGCGACTGGCGCATGCGCTCGAGAAAACGCGCCCGTCCGATCAGATCGGCAATATCCGGGGTCGCTGTATGCAGCAGGGACTGGATTGATTGCGGTGTCGTCCCCATGCTCTTTCCAGGCCGACGCAAACGGATTGTCCAAAGCGTAGCAGCCGTATTCGGCTGTCGTCACTGAAAGGCAGACAAGGCCTGCGGTATCATGCCCGTTTTGCACCGCGCGCGATGTTCGCGGCGCTTCGATCGGGCCAGACGACGAGGGTTCATGAGCAATATTCTGACCAAGCTTCTCGGTAGCCGTAATCAGCGGGTGGTCAAGCGGTTGCACCGCATTGTCGGCGCCGTCAACGCCCTCGAGACCGAATACGAGGCACTCAGCGACGAGCAGCTGCAGGCCAAGACCGAAGAGTTCCGCGCGCGGCTCGAACAGGGCGCGAAGCTCGACGACCTCACCGCCGAGGCGTTCGCCACCGTGCGTGAAGCCGGCAAGCGCGTGCTCGGCATGCGGCATTTCGATGTCCAGCTCGTCGGCGGTCTGGTGCTGCATCAGGGCAAGATCGCCGAGATGAAGACCGGCGAAGGCAAGACGCTGGTCGCGACGCTGACCACGTATCTGAACGCGCTGCCCGCGCAGGGCGTTCACATCATCACGGTCAACGACTATCTGGCCAGCCGCGACGCCGAATGGATGGGCCGTCTGTATCGTTTTCTGGGCCTGACGGTGGGCGTGATCTATTCCGGCCAGGATCCGCAGGGCAAGCGTGCGGCCTATGCCTGCGATATCACCTACGGCACGAACAACGAGTTCGGCTTCGACTATCTGCGCGACAACATGGCGTTCTCGCCGGCCGATCGCGTTCAGCGTCCGCTGCATTACGCCATCATCGACGAAGTCGACTCCATTCTCATCGACGAGGCTCGTACGCCGCTGATCATCTCCGGGCCCACCGACGATGATCCCGAAACATCGATGCGCGTCGACCGTCTGGTCAAGCACCTCGACGAACAGGTTGAAGAAGACGGCCCCGGCGACTACTCGCCGGAAGAAAAGAACAAGCAGGTCTTTCTGACCGAAGACGGCCACCAGAAGGTGGAGGCGCTGATGCGCGAGGCGGGCCTGCTCGACGCAGAAGAAAGCCTCTACGACGCC
>DJIE01000058.1:11201-25921 GCA_002433465.1 Salinisphaera sp. UBA6602 | reverse complement strand
ACCGTGACAGGTTGTGCAGAGCTTACCTAGAATGAAAGCCATGCAGATCGCCGGTTATACATTCGCGAACGGACTTGCCGCCGCACCCATGGCGGGCGTGACCGACCGCGTGTTTCGTGCGCTGTGCCGCAGCCTCGGCGCGAACGTGACCACCGGCGAAATGGTATCGGCCCGGCCGGAGCTTCGGGCCACGCGCAAGTCCCGGCTGCGGCTCGACCAGGCCGGCGAGCCGGCGCCGCGCATCGTGCAGATCGCCGGCGGCGATGTCGCCGATCTGGTGCATGCGGCCAAGGTCAACGCCGACGAAGGCGCCGATATCATCGATATCAACATGGGCTGTCCGGCCAAGAAGGTCTGTCGCAAGGCCGCCGGCTCCGCGCTCATGGCTGACGAAGACCGCGTGGCCGCGATTCTCGATGGCGTGGTGAACGCGGTGGCTATCCCCGTGACCCTCAAAATGCGCACCGGCGTGAGCGCCGACCGGCGCAACGCCGTCGCGATTGCCCGCCGTGCCGAACAGGCAGGAATTGCAGCGCTCGCGGTGCATGGGCGCACGCGCGATCAGCACTACACCGGCGTGGCCGAGTACGACACCATCGCCGCGGTCAAGCGCGCGGTATCGCTACCGGTCTGGGCGAACGGGGATATCGACTCGCCGGCCAAGGCGCGGGCCGTGCTGGCCGCGACCGGCGCGGACGGGCTGATGATCGGCCGGGCGGCCTGTCGTCGGCCCTGGCTGTTTCGCGAGATCGCCATCGAGCGGGCTACGGGCGTGCCGCCGGCGCCGCCCACCCTCGCCGATGAACGGCAATGGCTGCTCGGTCTGATCGAGCAGCTCCACGACTTCTACGGCGAACAGCAGGGCGTGCGCGTGGCCCGCAAGCATATCGGCTGGCTCAACGAACGCCGGCCGGTCTCGCCGGCGCTGTATATGGACATGGTTCAGGCGGATACGGCCGCCCGCCAGCTGCGCCTGCTCGACTGTTGTTTCGATGCCGCCGCCGCGGCCGAACAGCGCCTGCGGCAACGGCCCGAAGAACAGGCGGCCGGGCCAGACAGTGCTGCGGCCGCCTGAGTCGCGGGGCAGACTACGGACTACATCCCCGGCGCGGTACCGCTGAGCCCTCCGGAGCCTACGAACAGGCCCAGAATCAGCAACTGGATCAGCCAGCCGACGATGCACACGCCCACCGCGCGCAGAGTACTTTGATAATCCAGTGCCTGGCGCACGGCAATGACCGTCGTGGCCAGCATCCAGATCGACACCACGAACACGACCAACGTGCCGATCACCGGGATGATGCCGAAAATACGCAGCAGGCCGGGCGTGGCCGCAAAACCGAGCGTACGCAGCAGCTGGCCGACATCGGCTTCGGTCTGGGCTTCCGGTAGCAGCTTGGTGCCGATCGCCCAGATCAGCGCGGCCCAGATCAGCCAGCCGAGCAGGGCCGCGACAGCGTTGAGCAGCAGATAGCCGATTCCGCCGCCGCCGATCGCGCCGATACCGGCGGCCAGCGAGGCGAGGACCACAATCAGCGCGGCCTGGCCGGTGGCGCCGCGATCGTGTTCGACTTCTTCGTAAGTGGGCACCTGCAGTTTGGCGGCGCCTATCATTCGTTCGGTCAGGCTTTGCATGACTGGATCAGTCGTTGGATTTGGTTTCGATCTTGGCCTAGAACCCCGTCCCGCGCCAGCCCGTGTATTTTGCGGATTGCGCTTGTCACAGGGCGCACTTACGCTGTCGGCTCGACTGTTTCCAATCGGTGAAGATTCTGCGCGCGCTACTGCTGATCAATCAGAAATCCCGCCAGGGCGAAGCCAACGCCGAGGCGGCCCGCGACGCGCTCGAAGCGCTCGATGTCGAGATCACCCTGGGCAAATTCGAAGAACCCGACGATGTGCCGGCAGAGATCGATCGGCATGCGCCAAACGTGGACATGATCGTGCTCGGCGGCGGCGACGGCACCCTCAATCTCGCTGCCGCGGCGGTGATGCGCGCAAAGCGCCCCTTGGGCGTACTGCCGCTGGGTACGGCCAACGATTTCGCCCGTACGCTGCTGATTCCCACCGAGCTCGAGGCGGCCTGTCGCAACGTGGTCGAAGGCGTGACCCACGGTGTGGATCTGGGGCAGTGCAACGACGTGCATTTCGTCAACGTCGCGAGTATCGGCCTGGCCGTGCGGGCCTGTGAATACCGCTCGGACGCGGCCAAGAAAATGTTCGGCTCGTTCGGCTATGCGTCCAACGTGTTCAAGGCCTATCGCGACACCGAGCCGTTCGATGCGGTGGTGCGCTGCGGTGACGAAACCCATCGGCTGCATTCGATTCAGCTCGCCGTCGGCAATGGGCGCTATTTCGGCGGCGGGCTGGCGGTGGCCAGCGACGCCGCGCTCGACGACGGCCGCCTCGACCTGTACAGCCTGCAGCCGCAGTCACTCGCCAAGCTGGTCGGCATGCTGCCCACCCTCGTGCGCGGGCCGGACAAGTCCATTCAGGGCGTGCAGCTGCTCGAAGGCACCGAGTTCGAAGTCGATACCGGCAAGCCCATGCCAATCAACACGGACGGCGAGATCCTGACCGAAACGCCGGCGACCTTTCGTATTCACCCCGGCGCGCTTCAGGTGAAGGTGCCGCAGGAATATCTGGACCGCTACGGGCGTCAAAACAAACGATAACGAATCGGGCCGGGCCCACGGTGGCCCGCCGAATTACTGGCGAGGAACAGGCGATGAGCGATCGACCGCAACGATTCACCGATGCCGAGGCCACGATCGACTGGCTGCTCGACACCGTCGGCCACGATATTCACGTGGGCGCGCCGCTGGGCCTGGGCAAGCCGGCCACGCTGCTCAACGCCCTGTATGCCCGGGCCAAGGCCAACCCCGAGATCAATCTCAAGATTCTGACCGCGCTGTCGCTGGACGTGCCGCAGGCCGGCAGCGAACTCGAACGCCGCATCATGGATCCGATCGTCGAACGCGTATTCGAGGATTACCCGGGCCTGGACTATGTCCGCGATCTGAATGCCGGCACGGTGCCCGACAACATCACCATTTCGGAATTCTTCTTCCAGCCCGGGGCGATGCTCGGCAACGACGACGCACAGCGCCACTATCGCTCGGTCAACTACACCCACGTGGCCCGCGATCTGATCAACGCCGGCGTGAACGTGCTCATGCAGATGGGCGCGCCGGGACCGGACGACAGCCAGTTTTCGCTGTCCAGCAATACCGACGTCACGCTCGATCTGATGCCCGTTGTCGAGGCCATGCGCGAGCGGGGCGAGCCGATCTGGGTCGTCGGCCAGCTCAACGCGCGCATGCCGATGATGACCCGCAGCGCGCTGGTAGACGCTGCGATGGCCGATGCCGTATTCGAAGGCGAGGCGGCAACGTTCAAGCCCTTCGGTGCGCCGGCCATGCCGGTGGCCGAGGCCGACTATGCGATCGGCCTGCGCGTATCGAGCCTGCTCGAAGACGGCGGCACGCTGCAGATCGGCATCGGCTCGCTGTCGGACGCGATCGCCTATTGCTGCGACCTGCGCCACAACCACAACGCCGACTATCGGGCGCTGCTCGACCGGCTCAACCGCAGCGCCAGCGAGCGCACGCTCGCCGATGCGATCGGCGGGGAAGACGTTTTCGAGCGCGGCCTGTACGGCTGCACCGAAATGCTCGTCGATGCTTATATCCAGATGTATCGCTCCGACGTGATCTCGCGCCCGGTCTACGACGATATCGATATCCAGCGCCTGCTCGATGCCGGCACGATCGGCGAATGGGTCGGTGCCGATACGCTGGCCGCGCTGCGCGACAGCGGCGCCATTCGAGCCCAGCTCGACGGCGACGACGTGGCACGTCTCAAGCAGGTGGGCGTGTTCAAGGCCGGCGTGACCTACGACAACCGCACCCTCGATGCCGGGGATGGCGGTGAGCCCATTGCCGCCGATCTGGACGACGACACGGCCCGCTCACAGATCGTGTCGCGCTGTCTGGGCGATCGGCTCAAGGGCGCAACGCTCGTGCATGGCGGCTTCTTTCTGGGGCCCAACAGCTTCTATCAGGCCCTGCGCGATCTCGACGACGACGAGCGCGAGCTGTTCCATATGACCAGCGTGGGTCAGATCAACGAACTCTACGGCAATGAAGCCCTGCGCCGGGTGCAGCGGCGTGGCTCGCGCTTCGTGAATACCGCGATCAAGGCCACGCTCGCCGGCGCCATCGCATCCGACGGCCTGGAAAACGGCCAGGTCATTTCCGGCGTGGGCGGGCAGTACAACTTCGTATCGCAGGCACACGCGCTCGAAGGCGCGCGTTCAATCATCTGCGTACGCGCGGTGCGCCAGTCCTCGGACGGGCCCGAGTCCAATGTCGTGTCGCACTATGCGCATACCACCATCCCGCGCCACCTGCGCGATATCGTGGTGACCGAATACGGGGCGGCCGACCTGCGCGGCAAGACCGACGAACAAGTCGCCATGGCGATGATCGAAATCGCCGATGCCCGGTTTCAGGATGAACTGCGCAGTGCTGCGGTATCCGCCGGCAAGCTGCGCCGCGATTACCAGGTGCCGGCGCATGCGCGCAACAATACGCCGGACAATCTGCGTCGCCTGTTCGCGCCGGAGAAGGCCGAAGGCCGGTTCGAGGCCTATCCCTACGGCAGCGATTTCACCGAAATCGAGCGCACCCTCATCGCCGCGCTCAAGAAACTGCAGGGCGGCTCGCACGGCAAGACGCTGTCGAGCTTTGCCCGACATGCCGCGCGCCTGGCCACGCTGCCGGCCAGCGCCGAGCCCTATCTCGAACGCATGGGCCTGCAGCGCCCGCGCGGCCTGCGCGAATCGCTGTATGCGCGGGTGGTCGCCCTGGCATTGATCAACGACGGCGTGATCGATTCCGACGATGAGCCCGGCCACGACGCCGTCGATTCATGAGCGATAGCGAATCGCGCCCGCGCTTCGACAGCCCCGAGGCGCTCGACACCGCGCTGGCCGGCGAGGGCTACGTCAGCGATGCCGATCTGCGCATGACCCTGTATCTGGCCATGGCCCTGCACAAGCCGCTGCTCGTGGAAGGCCCGGCCGGCGTCGGCAAGACCGAAATTGCCAAGGCGCTGGCGGCCACGCTCGATACACGGCTGATCCGCCTGCAGTGCTACGAAGGCCTGGACGCGGCCCAGGCCCTCTACGAATGGGACTACCCGCGTCAGCTGCTGGAAATCCGGGTACGGGAAGCGGCCGGTGCGTCCACCGACAGCCTACGCGCCAACCTCTATTCTGATGATTTCCTGCTCGAGCGTCCGCTGCTGGCAGCCCTGCGCCACAGTCCGCCGCCGGTGCTGCTCATCGACGAGCTCGATCGCGCCGACGAGGCCTTCGAGAGTTTTCTGCTGGAGATTCTGTCGGACTGGCAGATCAGCATCCCCGAGTACGGCACCGTGCGCGCCGAGGTGCCGCCGCTGGTGGTCATCACCGGCAACCGCACCCGTGCCCTGGCCGAAGCCACGCGCCGGCGCTGTCTGTATCTGTGGATCGACTACCCCGACCGCGCCAAGGAGCGGGCCGTGCTCGAACGCCGGCTGCCCGGCATCGATACGCGCCTGGCCGATACCGTCGCCGATTTCCTCGCCTGGGCACGGGAACAGGACCTGGCCAAGACGCCCGGCCTGGCCGAAACGCTGGACTGGGCCGCGGCGCTGATCGAACTCGGCGTTGCCGACCTGAACGACAGCCGCGTGCCCGCCACGCTCGGCGCGCTGTTCAAGGACGCGGCCGATATCGACGCCATGCGCACACGGCTGGATGCCTATCGCGGCGAGCGATGAAAGACTGGTCGCTGGCCCGCGTCGTGGCTGCCTTTGCCGATGAGCTCAGGCGAGCGGGCGTGACCGTCAGCCCGGCCGAAAGCGCGGATGCGCTGAAGGCGCTGGCGCACACGCCGATGCAACGGCGCTCGGATTTTGCCCGCCTGCTACGCGCCTGCCTGGCCAAGACCCCTGCCGACCGGGCGCGTTTCGACGCCGTGTTCGCCCGTTTCTTCGACGCGTCACCGGCCGAAACGGCCGAGAAAATCGAGGCAGAAAGCGACGAACAGGGCAGCCAGCCCGCCCAAGGCGTCGGCGAGGCCGAACCGGCGCCGGCAAGAGCTATAACCCCCGACGACGATCGCAGCGAGCAGACGCGCAGCGGCGCCAGCGCCACCCGTCAGGCCATGCAGGCCGATCTGGCCGCGATCGATGCCGACGAACGCGCGGCCATGGAGCGGCTCATACACACCCTCGGTCGTCAGCTCGCGCGGCGCGCGGCCCGGCGCTGGCGGGTGCGCAGGCACGGCGTCATCGATTTGCGTAAAAGCCTGCGCGCCGCGATCGCCCGCGGCGGCGAGGTGCTGGAGTTTCGTCGCCGCTATCGTCCGCGCGAACGCCCGCGGCTGGTCGTGTTCGCCGACGTCAGCTATTCGATGGATGCCTACAGCCGCTTCTTTCTATGCTTCATCCATGCCTTCGCACGCGTGTTTCGCAGCGTGGAAAGCTATGTGTTCAGTACCGAGCTGTCGCGGGTGACCGATACGCTGGCGCGTTCGGCCTCGGTAGAAGCCGGGCTGTCGCGTCTGCCCGACAGCGTCGAGGACTGGGCCGGCGGAACGCGTATTGCCAGCGCGCTGGAAACCTTCATGCATCGGTTTGCCGATCATCAGCTCGATCGCAATACGGTGGTGATGATCGTCTCCGACGGCTGGGACAGCGATAAGCCGGAGCGTCTGCAGGCCGTGCTCAAGCGCCTGCGCGGGCGTTGCCGGGCGCTGATCTGGCTCGATCCGCTGATGGGTCATCCGCGATTTTTCAGTACCGCCCTGGGCGCGCAGCACGAGTCACCGCATGTCGACCTGTGTGCGCCGGCGCGCAATCTGGCCGGGCTCGAGGCGTTGGTGGAGCGCTTGGCGCAGGCGCGGATTGTTTAGCGGTTGACCGTTCGCCCGGGGTGGCTGTCGTCACAGGCGCGTTTCGTGCTGCTGCGCGCCCAACCCGTGCCTCAGGTCCGCCGGGCGGGCACACGGTGCGCGCGTCACTCCACCGTAAACCGTCGGGCGCCAATCATCTGCCCGTCGTCGGTGATGACCGTCACGCGCCAGTGGCCGGTCGGGTCGTCGCCAAGGGCCAGTTTGTGGCTCCATGCGCGATAACCGTTTTCCGGGCCGCCGCCGGTGATTTCCAGCGGAATACGATCGACCACCTCGCCGTCGTGCCACCAGACATGCAGCACCTGCTGCTGCAGCCCGCGCGGGGCCGCGATGGCGGTGAAGGCATAAAGGCCGTCGCCGGAAAGTTCGGCGGCGCTGAAGTGGGTACGGTCTTGGCCGGGCTCGCGCTTATCGGCATCCACTTGCAGGGTGATGGCCATATCGGTGGCGCGCAGGGTGGCCGGGGGAATCCAGAAGCGGCCGAACCAGGCGAGGCCGCCGAGCGCGATCGAAAGCGCGGCCAGCAGCAGCCAGCGCCACCATTGGCGCGCACGAACGGCGTCGTTGAAGCTGGGCAAGGCACAAACCCCCATGGCGACCGAGGCGATGGCAACGCTTTCGCCGGTGGTCAGCGACAGCATGATCGGGCCGGCGGTCAGAAGTGCGACAAACAGCGTAAAGCCGTGAAAACCCAGGAACAGCCAGCGGCGCTCGGCGATACCGTGCAGGTAGATCGGGTCCACGGTCGAGGCCGCGGCCGCGACGATCAGCAGGCCGGTAAACAGCGCCTGGCCGCTCAGCCAGGTGGTGGTGGCCAGAAAGAACGGCAGCACGAAGAACAGCGTTTCCTGGTGCAGGCACTGGGCGGCAAAGCGTACGGCTGCCTGGGGCAGGCGTTCGCCGAAGTAGCGGCCGAGCAGGCGGCACAGCAGGCCTTCGAACAGCAGCGCCAGCCAGCCCAGCAGCATCAGCGCGGTCACCCACTGGGCCAGCGCGGCCTGGCGTTCGACCAGAAAGAAGCTGGCCGCGCCCATCGCAAACGAGGCCACCGGCAACAAACGGCGGTAGCGGTAGGCGATACGGCCCGCGCGACTGCTGAGCAGGCGGTTGAAATACCTTTCGGCCGGGCTTTCGACCGACCCTTCGCTGGCTTGGATTTCGCTGGCCACGGTGCTCGCTTGCATCAATACAGACAGATTGCCGTGACCCGGCCTGCCGGGCGCGGCGGCGCGATCATAGCAGCGGCCTGGCTGTACGGCGGCTGACCGGCGAACGGCCGCGATCAATATCGTGTCTTCGCGGCCTTGCAACGGTTATCGGCGCCCGCAACGTAGGATTGAGCGCGCCCGGCGAGGCGTAGCCGGTGCGGGTGTTATCATCGGTATCGGTCCGCGACACAGTACGAACGACGGTCGAAGACGGCATGAGCGATTTCAAAGGCATCCCCGTGGTTACGGGCAGCAAGGTCCAGAAGCCCAACGGCACCCGGGCGATCAAGAACGGCATGAAGGCGAACAAGAACGCCGCGGCCGTACCGATCGGGCGCAAGCCGGACTGGCTGCGCGCGCGCCTGCCCACGGGCGATACCTATCAGGCGGTCAAGAAGAACGTGCGCGAGCACAAGCTGGCCACGGTCTGTGAAGAATCCATGTGCCCGAACATCGGCGAGTGCTGGAGTCATGGCACCGCCACCATCATGATCATGGGCGATACCTGTACCCGCGCCTGTCGCTTCTGTGCGGTGGATACCGGTAACCCGCGTGGTTGGCTGGATGCACAGGAGCCCGAGCACTGTGCCGATTCGGTCGAGATCATGGGCCTGAACTATATCGTGCTCACCTCGGTGGACCGCGACGACCTGCCCGACGGCGGCGCCCAGCACTACGCCGACTGCGTGAAGGCGATCAAGGCACGCACGCCCAACGTGCGCGTGGAAGCGCTGGCCCCCGATTTTCGTGGCGTGGCCGAACATGTCGACAAGGTGGTGGACTCCGGGCTGGAAGTGTTCGCCCAGAACGTGGAAACGGTCGAACGTCTGACCCACGTGGTACGCGATGCCCGTGCCGGCTATCGCCAGACCCTGGACGTGCTCGAGCACGCCAAGAAGCACAATCCGGACGTGCTCACCAAGACCAGCGTGATGCTGGGCCTGGGTGAGACGGAAGATGAAATCGCGCAGACGCTGGACGATCTGGCCGCGATCGGCGTCGATATCGTCACCTTTGGCCAGTATCTGCGGCCGACCGTGAACCACTTGCCGGTCGAGCGCTATGTTCCGCCGGCCGATTTTGCCAAGTATCGGCAGTGGGGCCTGGCGCGCGGTTTCCTGGAAGTCGTTTCCGGGCCGCTGGTGCGCAGTTCCTATCGCGCCGATCGGGTGTTCGACAAGAACAACGCCGGGCTCGACCAGACGGCGTAGCGGTCTACGGGCCGACGCCCGAATCGAATGTCCCGGCGCGTCAGTGCTCGGGCGGTGTCTGTCGCACGTCGTCGAGTTCGGCATGCCGTTCGGACAGGAAATCGCCGAGGTTGTGCAGCGCTTCGATGTGCTCGCAAAGCGTCTTGACGGCCACGAGCAGCGGTAGCGCCACGATCATCCCCACGGCCGACCACAGCCAGGCCCAGAACGTGACCGTGATGAATACGATGACCGTATTCAAGCGCAGCCTGCGACCCACGAAATAGGGGGTCACGATCTGGCCCTCGAGGGTGGTGAGCGCGAAATAGACGCCCGGAACGATCAAGGCCCAGCCCACCCAGTCGAAGGTGATGAGTGCAATCATCGCGGCGATCGCGATGCCGCCGAGCGCACCGAGATAGGGGATGAAGTTGAACAGGAAGGCGATCACGCCAAACACGGCGGGATAGGGCATGCCGAATGCCCACATCGTCAGCGCGACCGCCACCCCGAGACCGGCGTTGATGGTGGTGATGGTCAGCAGATAGCGCGAGAGTTTGCGTTCGATATCGTGGGCGATCTGGGCGGCCCGACGCTTGTCGCGGAAACTCGGCATCACGTGCACGAGCTTTTCGTAGAACATGTCGCCCGAGGCGAGCAGAAACAGCAGCAGCACCATCGTGAACACGAACTGGGCGAGCATGTTGGGCGCGAGCAGCGCGGCTTGGGTGGCCGCGCTTTCGCCCTCGATTTCCACCGTTTGAACGTCCGGCGTGTTGCTGCGGGTCATCGACTGCAGCTTTTCGTTGGCCTCGAAGATGGCGCTGAACGGGCCGGCAACGTCGGCGAGCTGCTGTTCGATGCGTTGTTCGATACGCGGGGCGTTCTCGATCCAGCCGGTCGCCGGCACGGCCAGCGCGGCGACCGCGAACAGAAAACTCACCAGCAGTACGCTCACGATCACCAGCGACGACAGCGCCGCCGGCACCCGCCGCCGGTCGAATACGCGGCGAATCGGGGCGAATACCATGGACAGCAGAAAGGCCAGCACGATGGGCACGAAAAAGCTGCGGGCCTGGCTCAGCACGAATACCGACGCGTAGGCAAACAATGCGACCAGCATCCACTTGACCAACGGGCTCGCGCCCAGCGAAGTCGAATCGTGGCTGTCGCTGGATTGGGTGTCGGGTTCGGCCATTCAGGACTCGGTGGAAATCGATCTCGGTCAGCGCAGCGTTCGCGGCCAGCGCAGCTTCGACTCGTGGCGGGCGACGCGGATTGGCAGCGTCTTTTTGCCAGCTAAGCACGAAAAGCCATATTTTCGTACCGTGCGGGCAAAAAAGAGGCGATCGGCCTTGGTCGGCGCGATCGCCTGCGTAGCGGCCCGTGGCCGGGTGGGCCCGGGCCGGGTGGGTTGGCGCGGCGCGGGTCAGACCTGGGGCGGCTGGCCGTTGGAAGCCATCAGGCCGCCATCGACCGGCAGGTTCACGCCGCTGATGAAACGGGCGTCGTCGCTGGCCAGAAAGGCGATCGCGGCGGCGATGTCTTCGGGCGCGGCACCCGCGCCCAGCGGCATGCGTTCGGCGAACTTGTCGAGCAGGTCGCTCTTTTCGAACACGCCGCTGGCCATATCGGTGCGGGTCAGGCTCGGGCAGACCGCGTTCACGCGTACCCCGTCGCTGCCGTGATCCAGTGCCAGCGCCCGGGTGAAGTTGCTCACCGCGCCCTTGCTGGCGTTGTAGACGCTCATCGCCCAGTCGCCGCCCAGACCGGAAACCGAAGAGGTGTTGACGATATTGCCGCGGCTTTCGATCAGGTGCGGCAGGGCGGCCCGGCAGCAGTGGAACACGCCGTCGACGTTAATCGACATGATCTTGCGCCAGGTCTCGTCGTCGGTATCGGTAATCCGGCTCTGGGTGGCCACACCCGCGTTGTTGACCAGGATATCGAGCCGGCCGCAGGTCGCCACGACCTCTTCAATCAGCGTGTTCACGGCATCGGCGTCGGATACGTCGGCCGGGCGCACATGCACCTGGGCGTCCGGCAGATCCTTGGCCACGGTGTCGAGCTTTTCCCGGGTACGGCCGACGAGCACGACCGTGGCGCCCTCGTCGACAAGGCGCTTGGCGGTGGCCGCGCCCATGCCCGAGCCGGCGCCGGTGATCAGGGCGATCTTGTCCTGAAAGCGTTGCATGCGGTGGTTCCTGTGTTTGGAGGTGCGAGTTCAATACAAGCGCCGCCCACAGCGACTCTTGCTTCATGCAGTTAAAGCTGACGATGAATGCCCCCGAATCAAGCCCCTTGGCCCAGATCAGCGCTTGTCGAAAACCATGATGCCCCAGGCCAGACGGCCGGCCTCGCCGGCATCCACCCAGTGCTGCAGGCCTTTTTTCATGTTGTCGATATAGGCCCTGGAGATGGCCGAATCGCGCAGCTCGTCCTCGCGCTCGACCAGCGTTTCGTGAATTCGGGCGTAGTGGCGGGGTATCTGGCGGGTATGGTCTTCGAAGTCGCGGCGGCTGAAGCCGCGCTGTTCCAGCGCTCGGGTGTAGAAACCGGGCGAGCCCATGGTATCCAGCTGTATCCGGTCGAGCACCGGCTGCAGCACGCCGTCGGGGCAGTCGTCGGCCTGCATGGGGTCGGTGAAGATAAACGTGCCGCCCGGTTTGAGCACGCGGGCGACTTCGTCGAGCACGCGTTGCCGATTGCCGGAATGCAGCATCGCATCCTGCGACCAGACGATATCGAAATGGCCGTCGTCGAAGGGAATATTTTCAAAGTCGCCGTCGACGACGGTTACGCGATCGTCCAGGCCGCGTTCGGCGTTCTTGCGCCGTGCGCGCGCGTTCTGGACTTCGGATAGATTCAGCGAGACCACCTCGGCGTCGTGACGGCGGGCGATATGGCGGGCCGAACCACCGTAGCCGCCGCCGATATCCAGCACGGTTGCACCATCGAGCGCGTCGCCCAGCAGCGCGCACATATGTTCGACCGTGCGATGGCTGGCATCGACCACGGCTTCGGCCTTTGACTGGTACAAGCCGATATGGATGTCCTCGCCGCCCCACAGGCGCGAGTAGAAGTTTTCGGCGTCGTCGCTGTTGTAGTAGGCCTGGGCCGTGCGTACGGCCTGGGAATACGGGCTCATATGCGCTCCTTACGAGTTGTACGCTTCGCGATCCGGGTCGGCTTCCCGATAGGATTTCTCGGCGACATGGATGAAGAAGTCCGGCTCGTTTTCCCGGTAGCTGCTCTGGAAGTCGCCGTAGGTGGTCACCGATTGAAAGCCCACTTCGCGCATCAGCGCTTGTACATAGGCCTTGCGCAACGGGAACATGTTGAGGTGATAGACCTCGTCGCCCGGAAAGGTATAGCGAAAACGCGCCAGGCCGTCGTCGACATGCTCGGGCGCGGCCGAGACATCGGCGCCGCAGTAGTAGTACTTGTGACCGGGCGTGGCCTGGCCATCGAGCAGGGCGTCGTAGTTGCGCTGGTCAAGGATCAGGATGCCGTCATGCTTGAGCATGGCGTAGAACTCGGCGAGGGTACGTCGGCGGTCGTGTTCGTTGAAGATATGGGTGAAGGAGTTGCCCAGACAGATGATCGCGTCGTAACGTCCCACCACGTCGCGCGATAACCAGCGCCAGTCGCTGTGCACCGTGGACAGGATCATGCCGCGCTGGCGTGCGTTTTCGAAGGCCTTGGCGAGCATCTGCGGGCTGCCGTCGATACTGGCGACCTCGAAACCGGCCTTGAGTAATTGTACGGAATGAAAACCGGTGCCGGTGGCCGCATCGATCACGGATTGGCAGCCGTACCGCTTGAGCACATCGATGAAGAAATGGCGTTCACTGGCGGCACGACCATCCCAGTCGATGAGATCGTCCCAGCGTTCCACGAAATCGTGGACGTATTCGTACTGATAGTGGCCGGTTTCGCGTACGTCGGTCGGCGCCGCGCCGAAATCCTGGGTGCGCTGGAATAGAGGGTTGTCGCGAGTGGCTTCTTTCATACACGAAAGTCCCCGTCACGGTGCCGCCGGTATACGGCGTCTCGCCGCAATCTTTTCAAATGGAGTGACCACGTTATGCAACCCGCGCGCCAGACCTCAACCGCTGAGGGCCAAGTCTTTGACGCGACAGCAAAGACGTTCTTGCGCCCGTGATGACCGGCCGATGACGCGCCCTGTCAGTGGTTGGCGTTGCACCCGGACCGTGCCACGGCGCGCCGCGGCCGGGCGCTAGCCGTGCGTCGATTCACCGCGCTGTACACGCGTCTGGATGCCAGTACCGCGACCAACGACAAGATTGCGGCCATGCGCGACTATTTCGCGTCCGCCCCTGCGGCGGATGCGGCCTGGGCGGTGTCGTTTCTGTGCGGCCGGCGTATCAAGCGGCTGATTCCCTCCGCGCGGCTGCGCGAATGGACGGCCGAGGCGATCGACATGCCGCTCTGGCTGGTCGAGGAAAGCTATTCGGCGGTCGGCGATCTGGCCGAAACCGTCACCCTGCTGCTCGATGAAATCGAAACCGGCGATGCCGGCCTGGATATCGCCCTGCACGACTGGGTAGAGCAACGCATTCTGCCGCTGCGGGATCTGGAAGACGACGAGCGCAAGGCCCGTATCATCGGCTTCTGGCGCGAGCTGCCCACCGATGCGCGCTTCACCCTCAACAAGCTGCTCACCGGCGCGTTTCGCGTGGGCGTGTCGCGGCGGCTGGTCACCCGGGCGCTGGCCGAGACGGCCGCTATCGAGCCCGCACGGATCGCCCATCGACTGATGGGCCGCTGGCAGCCCACGCCGCAGTTCTTCGAACGCCTGATCGACCCGGAAGATCGGGGCGAGGACGCTGCCCAGCCGTACCCGTTCTTCCTGGCGTCGCCGATCGAACAGGCGCCGATCGAAGCGATGGCCGATCTGGGCGCGCGCAGCGACTGGCATGCGGAATGGAAATGGGACGGCATACGCGCCCAGCTCATCCGTCGCCAGGGCCAGTGTCATATCTGGTCGCGCGGCGAAGACCTCATGGAGGGCCGTTTCCCCGAGCTCGAAGCGGCCGCGGCCGATCTGCCCGATGGCTGTGTGCTCGACGGCGAGATTCTGGCCTGGGCCGAGGGCGAGCCGCGGCCGCTGCCGTTTGCGCGCCTGCAGCGGCGTATCGGCCGGCTCAAGCCGTCGGCGAAGATGCAGGCCAAGCATCCGGTGCGCTTTCTGGCCTACGACCTGATGGAATACGACGGCACCGATATTCGCGAGTCGCCGATCGAAGAGCGCCGCGCGAAGCTGGCCTCGTTGATCGAGGGGCTCGATACCGATGCCCGGATCGCGGTGTCCGCGAACGTCGAATCCACCGGCTGGG
>DJIE01000058.1:10752-10898 GCA_002433465.1 Salinisphaera sp. UBA6602 | reverse complement strand
CCAACGTCGAATCCACCGGCTGGGACGAACTCGCCGCCCTGCGCGAGCGCAGCCGCGAATTCGCCACTGAAGGCTTCGTGCTCAAGCGCGCACACTCGCCGTATCGGGTGGGGCGCACCCGCGGCGACTGGTGGAAATGGAAGGTC
>DJIE01000058.1:4565-10446 GCA_002433465.1 Salinisphaera sp. UBA6602 | reverse complement strand
GGCGACTGGTGGAAATGGAAGGTCGACCCGTATTCCATCGATGCCGTGCTGCTCTATGCCCAGCCCGGCAGCGGTCGGCGCTCGAACCTGCTCACCGACTACACCTTCGCGGTCTGGGACGGCGACAATCTGGTGCCCTTCGCAAAAGCCTATTCCGGGCTCACCGACGAAGAGATCGGCCAGGTCGATCACTGGATCCGCCGCAATACGCGCGAGCGCTTCGGCCCGGTACGCTCGGTCGAGCCCACCCACGTATTCCAATTGCACTTCGAGGGCATTCAGGCGTCCAACCGCCACAAGTCCGGCATTGCCGTACGCTTTCCGCGTATCGCGCGCTGGCGACACGACAAGCGTATCGAAGACGCCGACACGCTCGACGGCGTGAAGGCGCTGCTACCCATCGAGGAACGTATCGAATGAGCTGTGCAACTCCGTGGCGGGTGTCATGACCGCACCGCAATCGTCGAATCAGTCGCCCGAGCCCGAACCCACGCGAATTCGCTTCGCGGACATGACCTGGCGCGACTATGTGCGTATCGGTCTGGGCGTGTTCTTCTTTCTGTTGGGGATCGCCGGGCTGGTGCTGCCGATTCTGCAGGGCGTGCTGTTTCTGATTATCTCGGCGATTCTGTTGGCGCCGTATTCGATCTGGGTGCAGAAACAGCTGCGTCGCTTCGAGCGTCGCTTTCCCTGGGTCGCCGAACAGGCGCGGGCGGTGGCCGCACGCTGGAACCCCGGCAAGCGCGGCTGAATGGGGCCGGCCGAGGCGCGCATCGAGGGCTGGTTCGCCGCCCGCGACTGGCAGATATTCGATTTCCAGCGCGAGGCCTGGGCAGCCTATGCTGCCGGCGAGTCGGGCCTGATCCATGCACCGACCGGCACCGGCAAGACCCTGGCGGCCTGGTTCGCCGCACTCGGCGACTGGCTGGCCCGAAGCGACGATCCGAACGCGACGCCGGGCCTGACCCTGCTATGGATTACGCCGCTGCGCGCGTTGGCGGCCGATACCACGGCGCATCTGGCCGCAAGCGCCACGGAACTGGGCCTGAACTGGACCGTCGAGCAGCGCACCGGCGATACCAAAAGCCATATCAAGGCCCGCCAGCGCAAGAAGCTGCCGAGTGCGCTGGTCACCACGCCGGAGAGTCTGGCGCTGCTGCTCTCCTATGCCGACCACGAAACGCTGTTCGGCCAGCTCGACGGCGTGGTGGTCGACGAATGGCACGAACTGTTGTCCACCAAACGCGGCGTACAGCTCGAGCTGGCGCTGGCACGGCTGCGCAGCCTGCGTCCGAATCTGCGCACCTGGGGGCTGTCGGCGACGCTGGCCAATATCGACGAGGCCGCGGATGCGCTCACCGGCGGCCGCGCCGCGCGCGAAATCCGTGGCCTGGTCCCGGCCGAAACCCGTATCGACGCGCTCATTCCGGCCACGATCGAACGTTTCCCCTGGGCCGGGCATCTGGGCACACGCCTGGTCGAGCCGGTGATCGAAGCCCTGGAAGCCGCCGAAACCACGCTGCTGTTCACCAATACCCGCTCCCAGGCCGAGCTGTGGCACCAGGCGCTGCTGCGTGCCCGCCCGGACTGGCTGGAACGCATCGCGCTGCATCACGGCTCGCTCGATCGCGGCCTGCGAGAACAGGTCGAGGCGATGATCGCCGACGGGCGCCTGGCCTGCGTGGTGGCCACCTCAAGCCTCGATCTGGGGGTGGATTTCTCGCCGGTCGATCAGGTCATCCAGATTGGCAGCCCCAAGGGCGTGGCCCGACTGCTGCAGCGGGCCGGGCGTTCCGGCCATCGCCCGGGCGCGGCCAGCCGTATTCTTTGTGTGCCCACCCATGCCTTCGAACTGGTCGAGATCGCCGCCGCGAGACGCAAGGCGCTGGCCGGCGATATTGAAGCGCGCACGCCGCTGACCGGCGCGCTCGACGTGTTGTCCCAGCATATCGTGACCCGCGCGCTGGGCAGCACGCGCGAGGGCGGCGTGGATGAAAACGCGCTGCTCGCCGAAGTACGCAGCAGCCGGGCCTATCGCGATCTATCCGATATCGAATGGCAATGGACGCTGGATTTCGTCACCCGTGGCGGCGCGGCGCTGTCGGCCTATCCCGAGTTCCAGCGCGTCGAGCGCATCGACGGCCGACTGCAGGTAACGGATCGGCGTATCGCCCGTCGTCATCGCATGACCATGGGTACGATCACCTCGGATGCGGCCATGAGCGTGCGCTTCATGAAAGGCGGGCGTCTGGGCACGGTCGAAGAGCGCTTCATCGCCCAGCTCAAGCCGGGCGACGTGTTTTTGTTTTCCGGACGCCTGCTGGAGTTGGTGCGCGTACGCGAACTCACCGCCTACGTGAAAGCGGCCACGCGCAAGAACCGGCAGGTGCCGCGCTGGGCCGGCGGGCGCATGGCAATCTCCGGCACCCTGGCCGATGCCATCCGTAGCCTGCTGGAAGCCGCCCGCGACAACGATTATCGCGAGCCGGAGCTGGCCGCGATCCGCGATCTGCTGGAAATCCAGCGCCGCTGGTCGGCGTTGCCGGCCGCCGACGAGCTGCTCATCGAGCATGTCACCAGCCGCGAAGGCCGGCACTGGTTCTTCTATCCGTTTGCCGGCCGCCTGGCCCATGAAGGTCTGTCCGCGCTGGTGGCCTGGCGACTCGCGCGTATTCACAAGGCCTCGTTCCGGTTTTCGGTCAACGATTACGGCTTCGAACTCGTCACCCGCAACAAGGTCGATTTCAGCCAGGCCGAGCTGCGCGCGGCACTCTCGCCCGACAATCTCGTCGACGATCTGCTGGCCTGCCTGAACGCGGCCGAGCTGTCCAAGCGCGCGTTTCGCGATATCGCCCGTATCGCGGGCCTGGTGTTTTCCGGCTACCCGGGCGCGCACAAGAGCGCGCGTCAGGTACAGGCCTCCAGCGGGCTGGTCTTCGATGTGCTCACCCGCTACGACGCGGGCAATCTGCTGCTCGATCAGGCCCGGCGCGAAGTGCTGGAACGCGAGCTGGAGTTCAATCGGGTGTCTGCCGCACTTGAACGCATCGCGGATCAGTCGCTGTGCGTGGCCAACCCGCCGCGGCTTACGCCGCTGGGTTTTCCGCTCTGGGTCGAGCGGGTGGCCAGCCAGGTGTCGAACGAATCCTGGCGCGACCGGGTCGAGCGCATGACCGTGCAACTGGAAAAAGCCGCGGATAAGCCGACGAAAGCGGTGCGCGAATGAACGCAAGGCGCGCAAATGCGAAGACGGATAGGAAAGCGCTGAAAGCCGGACCCAACTTCTGCGGGCCGTTCGCAGACATGCTGCTCGCTTGAGCGCAGCCGATATCATGGCTTCTTTCGCCGGTATTTGCGGACTGTTGAAACGCCATGTCGCTAAGCGCTGAACGCCCTCGCGCAAACCAACAGGTCGAGCTGGAACTGGCCAGGGAGCGGCTGTGTCTGCGCGGCGATCACAGCCTGTACTGGCCGGCCCGTTCGACCCTGTTCGTGGCCGATACCCATTTCGGCAAGGCCGGCGTATTCCGCAAGCAGGGCCTGGGCGTGCCCAGCGGCACGACCGATACGGATCTGGCCCGTCTGGGCAGGGCCCTTGCCGAAACGCAGGCAAAGCGGCTGATCGTGCTGGGCGATTTCGTACATGCGCCGCCTGCCGCGGATACCCCGTGGCTGGCCCGTTTTGCCGCCTGGCGCGAGCAGCATGCGCAGGTGGAGATGATCGTGACCCGCGGCAACCACGACCGCGGTGAGTGCCTGCCTATCGACTGCGACCTGCGCTGGCACGCCGGCAGCCTGTTCGAGTCGCCTTTCGTGCTACGCCACGAACCCGAGGCAGACAGGCGCGGGCCGGTGCTCGCCGGCCACGTGCACCCGGTGGTTCATCTGGGCGCGGGCCGCGAACGGCTGCGCGCGCCCGTGTTCTGGCGCCATGCCGACGGCTTGATGCTGCCGGCGTTCTGCAGCTTTGCCGGCGGCCAGCGTATTTCGCCGGCCGCAGGCGAGCGCGTGTTCGTGCTGGGCGATGGCGAGGTGGTCGAGGCAGCCATCGGATAATCGCCGCCGTTCGAGTTGCCCAGGCCCATCACTGCGCGCTTTGCTTGCGCCAGGCCTCGAAGCGATCGCGCTCGGCCTGGCTGGCGGTGTTCCACCAGTACTTGAGCATCTGCAGCGACTGCGGCGGCGCGTTCTCCGGTGCCGGCTGCGGCGCGTCCGCGCTGGCGGCCGGGGTCTTGCCCACGGGGGCGAAGACGGTATTGCCGCGGCGGATGGTTTCGATTTCCGGTTCGGCCACGGCCACGTCGCCGCTGACGGTATCGCCGCTGGCGCGATTTTCGATGGTCAGGGTCGGATTGGCAGCAAACGCTTCACCGGCGCTGGGCGTGGCCGGCCGGTCGCCGGTGACCGCGTACTGGCTGTTCGCGCGGGCGGTAAAGCTGACGGTGATCGGCTCCGAGAGCACGCGGGCGTAGTCGTCGGTGCGATCCTCGTTGTTCTGAATCAGATCGAAGTAACGTAAAACGAGTTCGTGCTCGCCGGGCGCAAGGCGCAGGGTCTGATCGCGGCCGTCGAAGGTATAGAAATTTTCGCGAAGCACGGTGCCGTCGATCGCCTGCACCTGGAACTGGTAGGGGACGAACAGTTCGGCGCTGGCCGCGCCCGCCTGCGTGCCGGTATCGAGCTGGCGTACGCCGGCACAGCCGACCACTGCCATCAGCGCGACCATCAGGCCGGTGCCAAGAATGAAACGAATAGCGAAACGCGACATGACAGGTCCCCGGCGCTCGTGAATGCAATGGGTGATCGATGCCGCAGTCTGCGGCCGATGCACACCTTGTGCCGTCAATGTGACATTGCGATGACAAATACATGACGACAAGGGCCGCCGCGTTCGGCCGGTGCGCCTGAGCACATTACGTGCGCTGCAGGTAGAATTACGCCCATGCTTATCGCAATGATCATCGGCGCCGTCATCGGCGGCGCCATACTGGGTTTTCCTGGCGTGTTGCTGGGCGGCGTTCTGGGTTTTGCCGGCGCGCAGATGCTGGCCATGACCCTGCTCAAGGGCGCGCTGGGCACCATACGCGCCCAGTTTCTGGATTCCACGTTCGCGGTCATGGGCGCGCTGTGCAAGGCCGATGGCCAGGTCACCCGCGACGAGATTCGCGTGGCCGAGGATCTGTTCGCCAAGCTGCGGCTCAACGACGAGCAGAAGGCGCAGGCACGGGCCTCGTTCAATCGCGGCAAGGCCGATGATTTCGATCTCGACGGCGAGGTCGCACGCTTTCGCAAGGTTGCGCGCGGCCAGCGTGCGCTGCACCAGATGTTTCTGCAGGTGCAGATTGCCGCGATCGCAGCCGACGGCAAGGTCAGCAACGCCGAGCACGACATGCTCATGCGCGTGGCCCGCGCACTGGGCCTGTCGGAAATGGAAATCCGCCAGCTCGAGGCGATGCTCTCCGGCGGCGGGCCCGGTCGCGCCTCCGGCGACGGCATGGGCTCGAAAGCGGGCGTGGATCCGAAGGAGCAGATCGAACAGGCCTATGCCGTGCTCGGCGTGGATTCCTCGGCCAGCGATAGCGAAGTCAAGAAAGCCTATCGCCGCCAGATGAGCCAGAACCATCCGGACAAGCTCGCTGCCAAGGGCATGCCCGAGAGCATGCGCGAGATGGCCGAGGAGAAAACGCGCGAGATCGGCGCGGCCTACGAGCGTATCTGCGAAGCGCGCGGCATCAACTGATCGACGGCGGCAGGCGGCCAGTCGCGGCTAACGCGCAATCGAAAGCCGATCGATGAACCACTTCAGCGCGCGCCCGCCGGCGGTGCTTTTCCATAGCAGATAGGACGGGTGCGGCTCGCGCGGGATCGCCAGTTCGCAGGG
>DJIE01000058.1:2507-4232 GCA_002433465.1 Salinisphaera sp. UBA6602 | reverse complement strand
CCGGCCATCGTGCAGCCGCTCGCTTACCCAGCCGCTCGGGCAGTGGCCCACGCCGAGTCCCTGTTCGATCGCGTCTATCTTGCTGTGCATGCTGGCGACGGTCAGCCGCGGCTGGCCGTCCAGCAGGCCGGCGCTGCGCGGCGTGAGCGTACGAGCGCTGTCCGCAACCACTACGGCCCGGTGAATACGCAGCGCATCGTCCGCGAGTGGCTGTGTGTGACCGGCGAGTGGATGATCGGGCGCACAGCAGAACACGAAGTCCACAGCCTTGAACGGCGCACGCTGGATGCCGGTCTTGGTCGGCGGATCGGCCACGCCAATGGCGAGATCGACGCGGTCTTCGATGAGCGCCTCCCAGGTGCCGCCGAGGATTTCCTCGCGAATACGAACATCGATCGCCGGATGGGCGCGATGGAAGTCGGCCAGCGCCGGCCAGAGTTCAGCGGGGGCAATGAGGCCGTTGAGAGCGATGCGCAGCTCCGGCTCCCAGTTGTCGGCCAGCCGCTGCGCGGCAGCGCCCAGTTCGCGGCTGGCGGTGAGGATACGACGGCCTTCCTCGAGCAGAAGCCGTCCGGCCGGCGTGAGTACGGCGCGATGCCCGCTTCTATCGAACACGGCGAGGCCGAGATCTGTTTCAAGCTGGCTGATGGTGTAGGAGATGGCCGACGGCACCCGATACAGCGATGCGGCCGCTGCCGCAAAGCTGCCGTAGCGGTCGATCGCATCCAGCGTTTCCAGTGCTTCGAGCCGAACCGGCAAACCTTGAGCGCTCACGAAAGACGATATCAGTCAGAAAATTTGAATGAGTATGCCAAAAGGCTTCGCTTTCTTCGCGCGCAGCACGGCTTTATGTTGGCTGCAGTCAAGCCGAGTCGTATATGGGTGGTTGTCAATCGTGACTCGCGCCCGGCGACGAGGCCGGTGAGCGGCAAGCGATGCCGCACGTACACGACCTAACAAGGAGTTTGTGATGAAAAAGGTACTGGTGCTTTATTACTCGATGTATGGCCATATCGAGACGCTGGCCAACGCAGTCGTGGAGGGCGCCAAGAGCGTCGACGGCGTCGAGGTCACGCTCAAGCGCGTGCCCGAGACCATGAGCGACGAGGCGCTGGAAGCCGCCGGCGCCAAGATCGATCAATCGGCGCCGGTGGCCGAACCGGGCGAAATCGCCGACTACGACGCCATCGTGTTCGGCACGCCTACGCGCTTTGGCAACATGGCCGGCCAGATGCGCACGTTCCTGGACCAGACCGGCGGCCTTTGGGCCAACGGCAAGCTGGTGAACAAGTTCGGCAGTGTATTCACATCGAGCGCCACCGGTGCCGGCAACGAAACCACCATCACCTCGTTCTGGAACACGCTGGCACACCACGGCATGTTGATCGTGCCCGTCGACTATGCGGGTGCACAGGAGCTGTTCGATATTTCCGAACTGCGCGGTGGCTCGCCCTACGGCGCGTCGACCTATGCCGGTGGTGACGGCTCGCGCCAGCCCAGCGACAAGGAACTCTCGATCGCGCGCTATCAGGGCGAAAAGGTAGCCCGACTGGCCACGGCGCTGAGCCTCTGACACAGTCGCGACATACGCCGACACAATCGCAAGGATAGGGGCATGACCAAGAACGCAGCGACCGATCACAGCATCCACAACACGCTTGCCGTGCGCTGGAGCCCCTATGCCTTTAGCGACAAACCGGTGCCCATGCAGGATCTGGCCAGCGT
>DJIE01000058.1:582-2111 GCA_002433465.1 Salinisphaera sp. UBA6602 | reverse complement strand
GTGAAAGGCCAGGACGACACCCATGCACGCATTCTCGAATGCCTGGTCGAAGGCAACCGCGCCTGGGCCCAGAATGCGCCGGTTCTGGCGCTGGGCCTGGTGGTACGTACGTTTACGCGCACCGGTGAGCCGAACAAGGCTGCCGAGCACGACCTGGGCCTGGCTTCGGCCAATATCGCGACCGAGGCCACCACGCGCAAGCTGTTCGTGCATCAGATGATCGGGCTCGATCCGGATGCGGCGCGGATCGCGTTCGACATCCCGGACCATGCCGAGGCCTTCACCGCTTTGGCCATCGGCTACCGCGAGACTTCGAGCCACATGAATCAGGCGCTTATCGAGCGCGATACCAAGCCTCGGGAGCGACGGGCGTTGCGTGAATTCGTGTTTACTGCACGCTTCGGCAATCCCGCTGGATTGTAGGCGCCATCAGTATTTGTGCCCATTCTTGCGACGCTTTCGTTCTGATTAAGCTGTCGTTAATGAACGACAGTCGTGTTATAGATATGGGAGGGAATTCACGATTATAGAAGCGCATGAGCGATAGCGATCAACCTACGAAGGCGGGCATCAATCCGCCTGTATTTTTTCCATCGGTGGCGGTCATCGCCGTACTCGTCGTATTCGGCGCGGTCTTTCCGGACAAGGCCAACGACTTCTTTAGCGGGATGCAGACCTGGCTGATCGATACGTTCGGCTGGCTTTATCTGGGCGCTGTCGGCGTATACCTGGTGTTCTGTATCGTGCTGGCGTTGTCGCGCTTCGGCCAGTTCCGCTTGGGCCCCGACCATAGTGAACCGGACTTCAGCTATGTGTCCTGGTTCGCGATGCTGTTCTCCGCGGGCATGGGCATCGGCCTGATGTTCTACGGCGTGGCCGAACCGGTCATGCACTACACGAACCCGCCGCAAGGTACCGCCGAGACCGCCGAGGCCGCGCGCTCGGCCATGCGCATCACCTTCTTCCACTGGGGTGTGCACGCTTGGGCGATCTATGCGGTCGTGGGCCTGTGTCTGGCCTACTTCAGCTTCCGTCGCGATCTGCCGCTGCGCATGAGCTCGGCGCTCTATCCGCTCATCGGCAAGCGTATCTATGGCCCCATCGGCCATACGATCGACGTGCTGGCGGTCTTCGGCACGCTCTTCGGCGTGGCCACGTCGCTGGGTTTTGGTGCCCAGCAGGTCAACTCCGGCCTGAACTTCCTGTTCGACGTGCCGGAAGGTCTGACCACCCAGATCGTTCTCATCTCCATCATCACTGGCCTGGCCACGACGTCGGTCGTGCTCGGCCTCGATGGCGGCATCCGTCGCGTGTCCGAACTCAACCTGTGGCTGGCGGCTGCCCTGCTGCTGTTCGTAATCGTGATGGGGCCGACGCTGTTCATCTTCCAGTCGTTTATCCAGAACATCGGCAACTACATGTCCTCGGTGGTGGACATGACGTTTAATTCCTGGGTATATACCGGCAACGAAGGAACCCAGAGCTTCATGAGCGGCTGGACGCTGTTCTACTGGGCCTGGTGGATTTCC
>DJIE01000058.1:0-254 GCA_002433465.1 Salinisphaera sp. UBA6602 | reverse complement strand
TGGTCGCCGTTCGTGGGCATGTTCGTGGCGCGCGTTTCGCGTGGCCGCACGATTCGTGAGTTCGTGCTCGGCGTACTGATCGTGCCGGTCGGTGCCACCTTCCTGTGGCTGACCGCCTTCGGCAACGGCGCGCTGCACATGATCATGGTCGACGGCATGAGCACCATCCTCGACGCCGTCGACGAGAACACGTCGACCGCGCTGTTCGTCTTCCTCGAACAGTTCCCGTTCACCTGGCTGACCTCGATTCTCGG
>DJIE01000233.1 GCA_002433465.1 Salinisphaera sp. UBA6602 | reverse complement strand
TGGGCAGCATCGCCAGCCAGGTGGTCAAGCATTCGCAGCACTCGGTTCTGGTGGTACGCCAGAAACGCGAACCCCATGCCGCCGACATCCACGACGAAAGCCGCGACCCGCTGGCGGACTGATCGCATTCCAGTCCGGCCGGAGCACCACCGACCCTTTGCGCGAGTGCCGATATGAAGAACTGCATCCTCGTACCGATCGATCTCGCACACGAGGCGAATTTCGATTTGATCTTTTCGGCTACGACGACGCTGGCCCGTCGGCACCACGCCAAGCTTCATTTGCTTAGCGTGGTGCCGACGGAAATTTCGGTATGGCCCTATGTGCCGCACAACTTCGTGGGCGAAGCGCAGAAGCTGACCGAATCGCAGCTCGAGGAGCTGGCTCGACTCGAGTACGCCGACGACATCCACTGGACCAGCGAAGCGGTGATCGGGCCCATCGCCCAGACCATCGTCAAACGTGCGCAGGATCTCGGTGCCGGGCTGATCGCCATCGCCTCGCACGATCCGAAGGTGCGCGACCTGGTACTCGGCGGCACCGCAGACCGGGTGGTGCGACGCACCCGCGCCAGCGTGCTGGTGCTACACCACAGCGATTGCTGGGACTGGAGCTGAACGACCAGCTTGTCACGAAAACGCCCGGCTTGGCCGGGCGTTGTCTATTCAGGGCTCTTGCACGCTGGACTGCCAGCCGCCCTCCGGCGCACGCTCGAACAGCCAGCGCGGATGCTGGCGGTGCCATCCTGCCGCCCAGAACTCCAGGCGGGTAGCAAGCAACCGGTAGCCGACCCAGTTCTGCGGACGGGGCACCTGCTCGAAGTCGTAGCTATGGCGTTCCTGCTCGCGCCGCTGCCGAAAGGCCTCGGGATCGCCGAACACGGCCTGCTGTTGCGAACTGCGGGCGGTGAGCTGGCTGTCGCGCGAGCGCTGTGCCCAAAGCCGGTCCGCGTCGCCTGCCTCGAGCGCCTCGACCACGCCTTCCACGGTGATTTGCTGCTGTAGACCGTGCCAGAAAAAGCAAAGCGCAACGTAGGGATGCCACTGCAGCTGCTGGCCCTTGCCGGTATGGGCGTTGACGAAGAACACCAGCGAATCGGCGTCGATCTGAACGTTGATCGTGCGCACGCTCGGCCGGGCAAATGCCGGGTCCACCGTTGCCAGGGTCGCGGTTTGCGGATCGGGCTCGCCACGTACACCGGCCGCGGCGATCCAGTCGATCAGCCCCCGGACCGGATCTGCGCTATCGGGCGGATTCATTGGCCATACCTCGCATGAATAAACAAGATGACCGGCTGGCGCCCCTCGTGGTTAGACGATGCGCGCAGCCGGGCCGTTGAATGCGGCAACGGCGGGACGCGATCGACCCGACGCTGCTCGAATAAAGACGCTCACGAAGCCACGCTCGCTGATTTGGCGCGCAGGGCATGGCGCAGAACTCTCGGGTTGGGCACCTCGATCATGCGACCCCCGCACAGCACGATCGTGCCGTTCTCGGCGAGTTGACGCAGCGTGCGCGAAAACGTTTCCGCGCGAATCGCCAAACGCCCTGCGATCGCGCTCTTCGAGGTGGGCAGACACAGCTGTACCGGCCCGGTTGCCCGCTCGGGGATCAGCTCCAGCAGGTAGTTGACCACGCGATAGCGGCTGTCCTTGAGCGTGAGGGACTCGACCTCGTCGAGCAGGCGTTCGATACGGGCGGTAAGCTTGTGCATCACCGCCATGCAGGTGGTAGAGCAATGCTGGATTTCGTCGAGATAATCGGCGCGATTGATCGCCACCACACGGCTGTTCTCCAGCGCCTGCGCGCTGACCGGGTAACGCGCGGGGTCCATGAACAGTATGCCCTCGCCAAAGCTCTCGCCGGCGCCGACCAGGCCCATGATCTTTTCGTCGCCGTCGATGGATAGCCGATAGAGCTTGACCCGGCCCTCGAGCACGACGAAGAAGCTTTCGGCCATATCGCCGCGATGAAACAGCGTCTGGCCGGCGGCAAAAACATGGGTACTGGCACTGTTCAACAGGCGCGCCCGGCGCACCTCCGACATGCCTTCGAGAAAATACTGGGGCGCGAGGGCCGTGCGTATCTCGCGTGCGGCAACGCTATCGTTAACAGCCATCGCCACGACCCGCCGTCAGCCGTGTCACGCTTCGCGCGACCCGGATAAGGGCCCCCGTGCGGCCATGTACCGATACGAAAACTGGATTCATCACGCGATGATCGCGTGCGCCCGGCCCCCATACATTGATCTGGGTCAAGGCGACGCCCGCGAGGCCTTTTAGGGCGGGCTGCCCTGCCTCGCACCGGGTCTTGTTAACCCGGCACGGAAACAGATGATTTATCGGGTGGGCAACGCGCGTGCATGCAGGCACGCGCGCCACGGCCGACGGTCGAAAAGCCGTTGCAAAGAAACAACGGGCAGGTGCCCGCGTTTGTTTCGACGCCGTTGAAAACTGCTGCGGCCGTCAGCGGGTCGGGCAGCGGATGGATATCAGACGATCTGCCCGATCAGGACAAGCTAGAACGGGATATCGTCGTCCAGATCGTCGTCGAAGCCGGGATCGCCGCCGGCGGGCTCGCGCTGCGGCGGCTGATAGGACTGCTGACCGCCTCGGCCGCCGCCCTGACCACCCTGGCCACCGCCGTAGCCGCCGCCCTGCTGGGGCGGGCGCTGCTGCTGGCCGCCACCGCCGCCGAACGGTGCACTGCCGCCGCCGCTGCCGCCCTTGGTATCGAGCATCTGCATTTCGTTGCCAACGATCTCGGTGGTGTAGACGTCCTGGCCGTCCTTGTTCTGGTACTTGCGGGTCTGGATGCGCCCCTCGACATAGATCTTGGAGCCCTTGCGCAGATATTCACCGGCCACTTCGGCCAGGCGCGCAAAAAACACCACGCGATGCCATTCGGTGCGTTCCTGCATTTCGCCGCTGGACTTGTCGCGCCAGGTGTCGGACGTGGCGAGATTGACGTTGGTCACCGCGGTGCCGCCGGCGGTATAGCGGGTTTCCGGGTCGGCGCCGAGATTGCCGATCAGGATCGCCTTGTTGATGCCCCTACTTGCCATTGCAACACTCCATCGATGTTAGGTCGGCTGGCTCGCACTGGTTTGTGCGGAGCGCCGTGAAAATGCGTCGAGATCGACATCGTCTGCCTGCGCGCTGTCGACTTTTATATAGGCCACGCCTTCGTCGAGCGCAACCGTCGCTTCGACCACGCCCGCCTGCGCGAGCAGCTCGGCCTCCAGCGCCCGTGCCTCGGCCGCGTTCGCGACCTCAACGCTGATCATGCGCGTACGCGTAAAGCGTGGCGGCTTCATGGTGACCGCCACCACGAACCATAGCAGCGCCACGATCGCCGAAAAAATGAAGACCCCGGCCGGCCCGTC
This sequence comes from Salinisphaera sp. UBA6602, assembly GCA_002433465.1. Lineage (GTDB taxonomy): Bacteria > Pseudomonadota > Gammaproteobacteria > Nevskiales > Salinisphaeraceae > Salinisphaera. Next base: position 3,638 of record DJIE01000233.1, on the reverse strand, counting down.
CAGACCGTAGGCCCAGCCGCCGATGGTGCCACCCACGAAGATGCCGAAGAACTGCGAACTCGAATAAACGCCCATGGCCGTGCCCTTGGCATCGGCCGGCGCGGCCTTGGAGATCAGCGACGGCAGACTCGCCTCCATGGTATTGAAGGCAGCGAAGAACAGCGTCAGCACCACCACCAGTTCGACCAGGCTGTTGTGCCAGGCCAGCAGCGCGAGCTGGCTAAGACCCAGGGTCACGACCGCGCCCACAAAGACGGACTTCATCTTCCGCTTGGCCTCGGCGAGGATGATCATTGGCACCATGATCATGACCGATACCGCCAATACGGGCAGATAGACCATCCACAGCTCGTTTTCGGCCACGCCCACCACGTCGCGCAGCAGTACCGGCACGGCAATGAAACTCGCGGTCAGCATGGCGTGCAAGGCGAAAATGCCGAAATCCAGGCGTAACAACTGCGGGTCGGTCAGCACGCGCTTGAACATCGCTGGCACAGCGCCCGTATCGCGGTGCGACTGCAGCGCGGCCGGCTGCGGCGTAACGGCATAGAGCACGCCGATACCGGCCAGCGCCATGACCGCTGTCGTCCAGAAGATGCCGGAGACGCCGATTACGGCGTTAAGCAAGGGCCCGAGCACCAATGCCAGGGCGAACGACAGGCCGATGGTCATGCCGATGACCGCCATCGTCTTGGTGCGCTGTTCTTCGCGGGTGAGGTCCGCGCCAAGGGCAAGAATCACGGATCCGACCGCGCCTGCGCCCTGCAGAATACGCCCGGCGATCACGCCATAAATACTGTCCGACAGTGCCGCTACAACGCTGCCCAACGCAAAGATCAGCAGGCCGATACAGATCATGCGCTTGCGCCCGAAGCGATCGGAAAGCATGCCGAAGGGAATTTGCAGCAGGGCCTGCGTCAACCCGTATGCGCCCAATGCCAGGCCCACCGTGAACGGTGTGGAACCATCCAGATGCTTGGCATAGAACGTGAACACCGGGTAGATCATGAACAGCCCGAGCATGCGCAGGGAGAAAATGCCTGCCAGCGAGAAGGCCGCCCGGGTTTCGAATCTGGTCATGAGCAACTCTTGCCAGGTATGGGTGCGATACCGGCGGCAGCACGACGCATGCGGTGCCTGTCACCCGTCACGCACCGCTGAGGCACGTAATCGAGCGGCATTCGCGGGCCGTGCCGACAAGCCACACGACGCGAACGCACGGCTGCCGGGGCCGTCGATTGGCGGGGCCAATCAGGCCGCGAATTCTACCACAGCGGCCTGTACCCGCCGGGGCTAACGTTGTTTGGGGCGTACTTGCGGCGCTGCGTATACTTGTGGGCTATTCCTCCCCATCGCGCCCGCTTCATGGACAGTATCCGCATTCGCGGTGCCCGTACGCACAATCTTCAGAACGTCGACCTCGATCTGCCGCGTAACCAGCTGATCGTGATTACCGGGCTGTCCGGCTCGGGTAAGTCGAGCCTCGCCTTCGATACGGTCTATGCCGAAGGCCAGCGTCGCTATGTCGAATCGCTGTCGGCCTATGCGCGCCAGTTCCTGTCGATGATGGAAAAGCCGGACCTGGATTCCATCGAGGGTCTGTCGCCGGCGATTTCCATCGAACAGAAATCGACCTCGCACAACCCGCGTTCGACCGTGGGCACGGTCACCGAGATCCACGATTATCTGCGCCTGTTGTTCGCCCGCGCGGGCACGCCCTATTGCCCCGATCACGACGAACCGCTGACCGCACAGAGCGTGTCGCAGATGGTCGATCAGACGCTGGAAAAGGAAGCGGAATCGGCCTGGATGCTGCTCGCGCCGGTGATTCGTTCGCGCAAGGGCGAGCACCGCGACGTATTCGAGCAGATGCGTGGCCAGGGTTTCGTGCGCATGCGCGTGGACGGCGAGATCGTCGAAATCGACGAGGTGCCGGAACTCAACCCGAAGGTGAAGCACGATATCGAAGTGGTGGTCGACCGCTTCAAGATCCGCGACGGCATCCAGCAGCGTCTGGCCGAATCCTTCGAAACCGCGCTGCGCCTGTCCGAAGGCATTGCCTGGATCCTGCCCTGGCGTGGCGACGGCGAGCCGGAGGTATTTTCCTCCCAGTTCGCCTGCCCGGTCTGCGGCTATTCCATCAACGACATGGAACCGCGACTGTTCTCCTTCAACTCGCCGCACGGCGCCTGCAGCGCCTGCGACGGCCTGGGTTCGCTGGCGGTGTTCGATGTCGACCGCGTGATCACCGACGATTCGCTGAGCCTGGCCGGCGGCGCGGTGCGCGGCTGGGATCGGCGCAACCCCTATTTCTTCGGCCTGATTCAATCGCTGGCCGAGAAATACGGCTTCGACGTGGATACGCCCTGGCGCGACCTGCCGGAGAAAGCCCGCAAGATCATCCTGCACGGCTCCGGCCGAGAGCAGATCGAGTTCCGTTACGTGAATGCCCGCGGGCGTACGCGCGTGCGCAAACATGCCTTCGAAGGCGTGCTCGACAACATGCAGCGCCGCTATGCCGAAACCGATTCCATGGCGGTGCGCGAAGAATTGGCCAAGTATCTGTCGGACAAGGCCTGCCCCAGCTGTGGCGGCGCACGCCTGAACCAGGCCGCCCGGCACGTACGCGTTGCCGACCGCACCCTGCCCGAAATCAATGCGGCCAGTATTGCCGGCGCCTATGAGATCGCCGAATCGCTGGATATTCCGGGCCATCGCGCCGAGATCGCCGAACCGATTCTCAAGGAGATCAAGGCCCGGGTGAAGTTCCTGCTCGATGTGGGCCTGAATTATCTGACCCTGTCACGCAGCGCAGAAACGCTGTCCGGCGGTGAAGCCCAGCGTATTCGTCTGGCCAGCCAGATCGGTGCCGGGCTCGTGGGCGTGATGTATGTCCTCGACGAGCCGTCGATCGGCCTGCATCAGCGCGACAACCGGCGCCTGCTCAACACCCTCGAACGCCTGCGCGATCTGGGCAATACCGTGATCGTGGTCGAGCACGACGAAGACGCCATCCGCGAAGCCGAATACGTGGTCGATATGGGCCTGGGCGCGGGCGACCACGGCGGTCATGTCATCGCCCAGGGCAGCGCCGAACAGATCGCGGCCAACGAGCAATCGCTCACCGGGCAATATCTGTCCGGCCGGCTGACGATCCCGATTCCGGACAAGCGCATCGCCTTCGACAAAGAACGCGTGATCAAGATCAACGGCGCACGCGGCAACAACCTCAAGAACGTCTCGGTCGAGCTGTCCATGGGCCAGCTCACCTGTATTACCGGCGTGTCCGGATCGGGCAAGTCGACGCTGATCAACGAAACCCTGTTTCCGGCGGCCGCGCGCCAGGTCAACCGAGCGGTGGCACGGGCCGCGCCCATGACCTCGATCGAGGGCCTGGAGCATCTCGACAAGGTCATCGATATCAGCCAGGCGCCGATCGGGCGTACGCCGCGCTCCAATCCGGCCACCTATACCGGCCTGTTCGGCACCATTCGCGAGCTGTTCGCGAATACGCCGGAAGCCCGTGCCCGTGGCTACCAGCCAGGGCGTTTTTCGTTCAACGTCAAGGGCGGGCGCTGCGAAGCCTGTCAGGGCGATGGCGTGATCAAGGTGGAAATGCACTTTCTGCCGGACATCTA
>DJIE01000119.1:9347-9495 GCA_002433465.1 Salinisphaera sp. UBA6602 | reverse complement strand
CGTGGCTGGCGAGGAAAGGTGCGCGTAGCGTGGTTGTTGCACGCCAGCGCGCCTTGACGAAGACCAGGCGCGCACAAAGCCGGCGGCCCCGAAGGGAGTCGGCCTCACAGAGGCCGCGGCTGCGTTGCCGCGCTTGACCTGCCAATAA
>DJIE01000119.1:8722-9005 GCA_002433465.1 Salinisphaera sp. UBA6602 | reverse complement strand
GCCTTGCCGCACCGTCTGTGAGGAATCGACCGCGACCCGCGAGAGGGTGTGTAGAGCTTCCCTCGCGCCAGGCCCGCCCGCCGGCACATGGGTGGCCCGCAACGACTGGGGCGCTTATCATGCCGCCTTGCCTGATATCGAAGGAACAAGGCATGGCAGAAATGCTTGCGGCCGGTGGTTGGCTGATGCTGCCGATCGCGATCTGCTCGGTGCTCGGCCTCGCCATCGTGATCGAGCGGGCCTGGGCGCTGCGTACCCAGCGCGTGGCGCCGCCCCAGCTGCT
>DJIE01000119.1:7851-8323 GCA_002433465.1 Salinisphaera sp. UBA6602 | reverse complement strand
CCCCTGGGGCATGTGTGGGCCGCGGTGGTCGCAACACGCGGAGAGAGTATCGATATCCGCCGCGAGCGCATCGAGGAAGCGGGTCGTCAGGTCGGCCACGACATGGCGCGCTACCTGAACACCCTGGGCACCATCGCAGCGATCACGCCGCTGCTCGGCCTGCTCGGCACGGTCGCGGGCATGATCCAGATCTTTGCCACCATGACCGAAGCCGGCCTGGGCGACGCCCAGGCTCTGGCCGGCGGCATTGGCCAGGCGCTGGTAACCACCGCGGCCGGGCTGTGCGTGGCGATTCCCGCGCTCGTGGCCTATCGCTATTTCAACGGCCTGGTCGAGAAACGCGGGCTGTTGCTTGAACAATGGGCGGTGTGCCTGATTGAAGACCAGCGCGATGCGCCTTCGTCATGAAGTTCGTGCGCCGTGCGAGCGATCAGGAACCGTCGGTGAACCTCACGCCGCTGATCGACGTGGT
>DJIE01000119.1:0-7544 GCA_002433465.1 Salinisphaera sp. UBA6602 | reverse complement strand
CCTCACGCCGCTGATCGACGTGGTGTTTCTGCTGCTGATCTTTTTCATGGTGTCGAGCCGCTTCGTCGACGAAAAGGATTTGCCCCTCGAGCTGCCGGCGGCGGCGAGCGCGCAGGCACTGGCCGCGACCGAAGCCGTGATCGTCGATATCGACGCCGAGGGCGCGTACCGCATCAACGGTCGGGACACTCAGGCCGGCGAGCTGGTCGCTTCGCTGATTGCGCTGCATGCACAATATCCGCAGCGAGCGCTGCGCGTACGTGCGGACGGCGCGGCCAGCCATGCGGCGGTCGTACGCGCCATGGACGCAGCCTCGCAGGCCGCATTCGAACGCGTCGAAATTGCGACTCGTAACGATAAACGATGACAATATGGCCCGGCGCCGGTGGCGTCGGGTTTTTCACTTTCACGTATAGGCCCTCATCTTGGCGCGACAGCAATTCGAAACAAGCATGCCGATCGGCGAGATTTACCCGCGTTTGCTGCGCTATACGTGGCGGCACAAGAAGTGGCTCGGGATCGCCGCCGTCGGCATGGCCGGTTATGCGGCCGCGGATACGGCGTTGATCTATATCCTCAAGCCGCTGCTCGACGGCAGTATCGTCGATCGCGATCCGTGGATGATCCGCTGGATTCCGGCGTTCATGCTGGTGCTGTTCCTGTTTCGCGGGGCCTTCGGCTTTTGTTCGAGCTATGGCATGTCCTGGGTGGCCAACCGCGTCATCTACAACGTGCGCAGCGATATCTTCGCGCAGTTTCTGCGCCTGCCGTCCAGCTTCTTCGACGCCAACTCGACTGGCAAGACCACCGCGAAACTGACCTTCTACACCGGCCAGATCTCGGGCGCTGCCACCAGCGCGATCACTATCATGATCCAGGACACGCTGCGGATCGTGGGCTTCACCTTCCTGATGTTCTGGATCAACTGGTCGCTGGCGCTGATTACGTTGGTCATCGGGCCGCTGATCGCCATCATCATCAGCCATGTGTCGAAGCGGTTTCGCCGCTATAGCGTCAGTATCCAGCAGTCGATGAGCGACATCACCCACGTCAGCGAAGAAGTGCTGACCGGCCAGCGCGTGGTCAAGGTCTTCGGCGGTGAAGAGCGCGAAACCCGGAGCTTCGACCGTATTAACGAGCGCAACCGCCGCATGTCGATGCGCAAGGCCACGACCAGCGCAGCCAGCGTACCGGTGATCCAGCTGATCGCGGCCTTTGCGGTGGCGTTCGTGGTATCGGTGGCGGTACGCGATACCGGTGGTGGCATCATGTCGCCGGGCGATCTGGCCGCTTTCTTCGGCGCGATGATGGCCATGATGGGCCCCATCAAACGGCTCACCAGCGTCAACGCCACCATTCAGGCCGGCATGGCGGCGGCCGGCGCCATTTTCGAGCTTATCGATGAGCCGGGCGAGAACGATCAGGGCACCCTGACGATCGAGCGGGCGAGTGGGCATATCGAAGTCAGCAACCTCTGGTTTCGCTATCCGCGTACCGAAACCGATGTGCTTCGAGAGATCAGCTTCGAGGTGAAGCCGGGGCAGACGGTCGCGTTCGTGGGTCGTTCCGGCAGCGGTAAGTCCACGCTGTTGTCGCTGCTGCCGCGCTTCTATGAATACGGCCAGGGCCATATCAAGCTGGACGGCCACGATCTGACCGAATATCGCCTGCGCGATCTGCGCCAGCAGATCAGCCTGGTCGATCAGAACGTCATTCTTTTCAACGATACCGTGGCCGGCAATATCGCCTACGGTGTGCTCGGCAATGCCGACCGCGAGGCGGTGATGGATGCCGCCCGGCGTGCCTATGCGGACGAGTTCATCCAGTCGCTGCCCAACGGCTACGACACCCTCGTGGGCCAGAACGGCATCATGCTTTCGGGCGGTCAGCGCCAGCGTATCGCCATCGCGCGGGCACTGCTCAAGGACTCGCCGATCCTGATTCTGGACGAAGCGACCTCGGCGCTGGATACCGAATCCGAAAAGGCCATCCAGAAAGGGCTGGACGTGCTCATGCGGGATCGTACGACGCTGGTCATCGCCCATCGTCTGTCGACGATCCAGGATGCCGATCTGATCGTGGTGATGCATGACGGCGCCCTGGTAGAAAAGGGCACCCATAGCGAACTGATGCAGATCGGCGGGCATTATCGCGGTCTGCACGATATCCAGTTCGCGCGGCCCGATTGAGCCTGTGCGCGGTTCGCGACACATGATTGCGTGCCCGGCACGCCGGAGCTAGCGCGATCTCATGCGCGCGGCGTTGGAACGCAGCTGGTATGGCCAAGGGCGGGGCTGGATGCTTCTGCGTCCGCTGGCCGCGTTATTCGCCGGCGTGGTCTGGATACGGCGGCGACTCTACCGCCTCGGCTGGCTGCGCAGTGAGGCCGTCGGCGTGCCGGTGCTGGTGGTCGGCAATATCACCGTCGGCGGCAGCGGCAAGACACCGCTCACGCTGGCCCTGATTGAAAAGCTGCAGCAACGCGGCCTGCGGGTGGGGGTCGTCTCGCGGGGTTACCGCGGTCAGGCTGAGGCTTATCCACTCGACGTCGGGCCCGAGAGTGACGCGCGTGAAGTCGGTGACGAACCCTTGATGATGGCGCTGCAATCCGGCGCCCGCGTGGTGGTGGACCCGCGCCGTCCGCGCGGCGCCCGACGGCTCGTGGGGCTGGGCGTGGATGTGGTGATCGCCGACGACGGCCTGCAGCACTACGCGCTGCGACGCGACGCCGAGATTGCCGTGACCGACGCACGCCGCGGCCTGGGCAACGGGGCTTTACTGCCTGCCGGCCCGCTGCGAGAGCCGCGGTCACGCTTGGACACGGTGGATCTATCACTCGTGCATGGAGCGGACGCGGATTTCTGGCTCGTACCCGGTGCGGCGATGTCGATCGACGGGCAGGGCAGAAGCCGTGAGCTGGCCCAGTTTGTCGGCATGCCCGTTCATGCCATCGCCGGCATTGGCGATCCACATCGTTTTTTCGACATGCTGCGTGGGCTAGGGCTGGACGTGATCGAACACCCGATGCCGGACCATTATCGTTATCGGGCACAGGATCTCGACTTTACGGACGACTGGCCACTGCTGATGACCGGCAAGGACGCAGTCAAGTGTCGCGGCTTTGCAAACACCGCGCGCTGCTGGCAGGTGCCGGTACGCGTGGCGTTCAGCGCGGGTTGCGACGCCCGTATCGACGCCTTGCTCGACCGCCTGCTGGGCACCTGCCGGGCCGCCTGAGCCAATCGCAACGCAAAAAGGAGCGCCATGGACTTCGTCGTTATCATCCCTGCACGGTTGGCCAGCACGCGTCTGCCCAACAAAGTGCTGCACGCCATCGCGGGCGAGCCGATGCTGGCGCATGTCTGCCGCGCGGCGCGTGCCAGCGGTGCGACAGAGGTGATCGTGGCTACCGACAGCGAGGCTGTGGCCGAAGCTGCGCGCGTGGCCGGCGTGACTGCGTGCATGACGCGTGCAGATCATAGTTGTGGCACCGACCGTATTGCCGAAGTGGCCGCCCAGCGCGGCTGGGCAGACGATACGATCGTGGTCAATGTACAGGCCGACGAGCCGCTTATGCCGCCGGCGCTGATCGACCAGGTCGCCACAGCCCTGGACAGCGATACCGAGGCCGCCATGGCCACGGCCTGCACGCCGATTCGCGATGCCGACGCCTTCAACAACCCCAATATCGTCAAGGTAGTCGCAACGCCTGCGGGGCGGGCATTGTATTTCAGCCGGGCGCCGATCCCCTTTCATCGCGACAGCAGCAATACCGAGTTCGAAGCGTGCGCATTTCGCCATCTCGGCATCTATGCCTATCACGCCGGCGCGCTGAAACGGTTTTCGGCCGCGCCGCCCGGCGCCCTGGAGCGGATCGAGTCGCTGGAGCAGCTGCGTGCCTTCGAATTGAACCTGCCGATCGCTCTGGTCGAGGCGCGTACCGTGCCGGGGCCGGGCGTCGATACGCCCGACGACATCGCGCTGGTCGAGGCGCTGATGGCGGGCGGGCATTCTGCGGAGAGAGATAATGACTGAAGCGACTGTTCGCGTGATGTTCGTGTGCCTGGGCAATATCTGTCGTTCGCCCACCGCGCATGGCTTGTTTCGGCACAGGGTGAACGAGGCCGGCCTGGCCGATCGTATCGAGATTGCTTCGTCGGGCACCGGCGACTGGCATATCGGCAAACCGCCGGATCGGCGCGCGGCCCATGCGGCACGTGGCCGCCAGATCGATATCGACGACCTGCGGGCCCAGCAGGTCACCGCCGAGGATTTGCGGTATTTCGACTATGTTCTGGCCATGGACGCGGATAACCTGGCCTCGCTGCAGGCGCTGTATCAGACCACGGAAGGCGCGCGCGCCGAGCCGTCGCTGTTCATGCGCTACAGCAGCGCCTACCGGGACCAGAGCGTGCCGGACCCGTATTTCGGCGGCGAGCGTGGCTTCGAGCTGGTGCTGGATATGATCGAAGACGCCTCGACCGGCCTGCTTGAAGATATCCGCCAACGCTGGCCAGACCTCGAGTAGCCATCCCGGCTGGTCCGTTCGCACGCGGTCCGAATACCCATACGCCGCAGGGCGCTGTACACAAAAAAGGCCCGACCCCATCACGGGGCCGGGCCTTTTTTGCGCCTGCGTCAGTCGATCAGGACGCCGACGACTTGCTTTGCGGTTTGTCCTCGTCCGAGGTTTCCGAGCTGTCCGACGTATCGGCCCGGGTCTCGACCTGATCGAGGGCTTTCTCCGATTCGGACGGGGTTTCGTCGCTGTCGGCAACCACCTCCTCGACGCTGGCCCGCGCCTGGGCGACGGGGATGTCGTCTGTCTCGGCTGAGTCCGCCGGCTCGGCTGCTTCGGAAGGTTCTGCCGATTCGGAAACGGCTTCGGCAGTCGTTTCGCTCGCCGCTACCGACGTGTCCTCGATATCGGCCTGACGCTTCGCGTCACCGGTTTGCGTCTCGACTTGCTCGAGTTTGCCGGCCGAGCTTTCGCTATCGTCGGTTTCGGTTTCGGTTTCGGCCGCAGTCTTCGTCTTGGCTTCCGGCTCGGCGTTCGCGCTTGCTTCGCCCTCGCTGGGCGCGGCTTTCTTGGCCGGTTTGCGGCTTCGTTTGCGCTTCGGCTTGGGCGCGGGTTCTTCGTTGTCGCTCGCGGTTTGAGCCGGCTTTTCGGCGTCCGCAGTCGGTGTAGCCGGGTTGCCAACGGTCTCGTCGCTGCTTTCAGCTTCGGGCTCTTTTGCGTTTGCCGGTTCTGATGAGGCGACCGGCGTTTGCGCGGCGGCGGGCTGTTCTGTCGCGTCGGACTTGTCCGTATGCGTGTCGCCCTTGGCGTCGGCCGTCGATGCTTCGTCTGCGCGATCGCTGGCAGCCTGTTCGCGGATTTCCACCGAGCTCAGTTCGGATTCGGCCTGGGCCGGCTTGTGCTGCGATGCCGCCTTGGCATTATCGCTGGCCGTTACCGCAGACCACGGCTGGTCGTCTTCCGGCGCCGGGGCCTTCAGTGGCTTCGAGGCCTCGGTCTGTTTCTCGGCGCTGGGTTCGGCAGCCGGCGCATGCGCGCGCTCGGCGTCGGTGGCCTGGCCCGATTCCGCGTCGGCCGCATTCGTGTCCGGCTGGCCGGCCTTGTCGGCGTCGCCGCTATCCGGCTTGTCGGCGTTCAGGGATGCGTCGTCCGCCGGCACGGGGGTCGCCGGCTTGTTTTCGTCTTGCGCTGCGACCGACTGCGCTTCGTTCGAGCCGGCGTCTGACTGCGCGGCGCTATCCGAATCGGCCTGGGCGTCGCCCGAGGATTCCGACTCGTTCTGGCCGTCGTTGGCCGTCTTGTTGCGATTGCGCCCGCCGCGACGCCCGCGACCGCCACGCCGCCGCCGCCGACGTGCACCGCCGCCTTCGTTATTGGCGTCGCTGTTCGAGCTGTCGCCGCTGTCGCTGCCGTTACCGTCTGTGGCCTGAGCGGCTTGCGCGGGCTTGGTCGTATCGTCGGCGTTCGACTCGTTCGACGTCTGCGCTGCCGGCGACTTGCTATCGGCGTCGTTGTCGTCCTTGTTCTGGCCGTTACTGTGGCGGTTGCTTTGGCCCTTGCTTTGTTGGCTGCTGTCCTGGGTTGACGAGGACTTGTCCTTCCTGGACGCGTCGTCGTTCTTCGTGCCGTCGTTACGGGCATTCGCATTGTCCTGCGACGCCGCCTGCTTCTTGTCCTTCGGCTTGTTGCGATCGCCGTCGCCGCGCTTGTTGTCGCTGTCGTCTTTCTTGCCGGCGTTGTTGGTTTTGGACGCGGAATTGTCCTTATCACCGCTGTCGTTGTCGCTGCGGTTGTTGCGCCGATTGCGGCCACCGCGGCGCGAGCGCTTGTTGCCGCTGCTCTGGTTGTCCTTGCCGCTGTCGCTATCGCTCTGCCCATCGTCGTTCGAGCGGTTGCCGCGACGGGGCTTGGTCTTGCGCGCGCCTTCGCTGCTGTCGTTGTTATCGCCGGAGGTATCCGCGGTTTCGCTCGTTTTTGCCTTGGCGGTGCTGGCAGCGGCGGTGGCCGCAGCCGTGGTCTGGGGGCTGGCATCGCCGGCGAATATACGTCGCAGGGCATCCCAGAGCTGCTGCCAGGGCGTCATGCTGACGGTCGGCGCGGCCGCGGGGGCCTCGGCCGGCGCGCTCTTGCGCTCGATCACTGGTGCATCCGGCCGCGCCACGCGCTTGACCGCTGGCTCTTCCCGGGTGGTGGTGGCGGCGCCATGGTTCGGCTCCACCGGTTTTTCGATCTCCACGTGGGTATCGAGGCGGTAGCTGGTCGCGTCGTTGGCGTCTTCGGAAAGCTGGTCGCCACGCACGCGCTTGATTTCGTAGTGCGGGGTTTCCAGCGTGTGGTTCGGCACCAGCGTGACCTGGGTGCTGGAGCGTTTTTCCACGCCTGCGATATCGTCGCGTTTTTCGTTGAGCAGGAAGCTGGCCACGGCGATCGGCAGCTGCACGATCACCCGCCCGGTGGAGGGTTTCATGGCTTCTTCCTCGAGCAGGCGCAGAATCGACAGCGACAGCGATTCCACGCTGCGAATCGAGCCACGGCCGAGGCAGCGCGGGCAGGCCTGGGAGGAGTATTCCGACAGTGACGGCTTGAGCCGCTGGCGCGACATTTCGAGCAGGCCAAAGCGCGAGATGCGCCCGATCTGAACCCGCGCGCGGTCAGCCTTGGCTGCCTGCTTGAGGCGGTTCTCCACCTCGCGCTGGTTCTTGTTGCTTTCCATGTCGATGAAGTCGATCACCACCAGGCCGCCCAGATCGCGGATACGCAGCTGGCGGGCCACTTCCTCGGCGGCTTCCAGGTTGGTGTTGAAGGCCGTTTCCTCGATGCCGCCGCCCTTGGTCGCACGTGCGGAGTTGATATCGACCGAGGTCATGGCTTCGGTGTGGTCGATCACGATCGAGCCGCCGGAGGGCAGGGTGACTTCCCGCTCGAATGCGCTCTCGATCTGCGACTCGACCTGGAAGCGGGAGAAGAGAGGCGTCTCGTCGGTGTAATGCTTGAGCTTGTTCAGCGCATGCGGCATGACCTGCTG
>DJIE01000022.1 GCA_002433465.1 Salinisphaera sp. UBA6602 | reverse complement strand
CTCTGGCTGTTTCGCAGGCGTAGTTGCTTTCACCCCGCCTTTGTGACACCGTTTGATGTAACTATTACATCGGACGTGGCCAATGCCGCATCATGACAGCATCGCGAACAACGCCGACGAACCCGTCTGGGTTCGAGGTGACGGCGTGGACCTGGCCTGCCATGTCGCAGGCCCAGCGGATGCGCTCGTACTCGTGTTCGTGCACGGCTACCCCGACAACCACGCCGTCTGGGACCGCGTTGTTGCCCACCTCGCCGGGGATTACCGCTGTATCCGCTACGACGTGCGCGGCGCCGGGGCCTCGAGTGCGCCGGCGGCGACCCGTGCCTACAGGCTCGACCACCTGTCTGCCGATCTCGCAGCCGTGATCGAATGGGCCAGCCCGAACGCGCCCGTCCACGTTATCGGCCACGACTGGGGCTCGATCCAGAGCTGGGATGCGGCAACCAATCCCGCATTGGCCGCGCGTATCGCCAGCTTCACTTCAATTTCCGGGCCCTGCCTGGACCACGTCGGGCACTGGCTGCGTCAGCAGTGGCAGCGTGATCGCGCCGGCCTGTTCAAGCAGCTCGGCAAATCCTGGTACGTGTTCGCGTTTCATCTGCCTGGCCTGCCCTCGCTGCTCTGGCGTGCCGGTCTGGGGCGGCGCTGGCATTCCATCGTCGAACGCATGGAAGGCTCTCAGCTGCCACGCAACCCCAGCCAGGCGAACGACGGCGCCCGTGGCATCGCACTGTATCGGGCCAACGTCGTTGCCCGGCTGCGCGCCCCGCGAGCTCGACATGCCCAGATGCCGGTCCAGGTGATCGTGCCCGAGCGCGACCCCTTTGTCGGCCCCGGCTTCGTGGCCGGGCTCGAACGCTGGGTTGACGCGCTCACCGTCAAAACCATCGATGCAGCGCACTGGGCCATTCAGAGCGAAGCCGAAACGATTGCCGCGCACTGCCGCGCATTTGTCGAGGCCAATCACGCCTCGCTGCCGACGGCCGCTCGCGGCAATAGCCACTCGCCCACCGAAGCAGCGCGCGCCCGCGCTTGAGGAGGTTCTCATGAGCCACACTACAATCGATCTGCAGCAGGAATTTACCGGCTATAGCGGCCCGGTCATGCCGGAACGGCGCGACCTGCATTTTCTACCCCCGGGCGATCGGATCTGCGACTGGCATCAGGCCGGTCCGAACGTGACCCAGTTCATGAACGCGCTGAGCCTGTTCTTTCCTGCCGGCGAACGCATGTTCATCGATGCCGTGCGTGCCTATCGCGACGAGATTCCGGATCCCGATCTGCGCAAGGCCGCGACCGCATTCATTGGCCAGGAAGCCATGCACTCGCGCGAGCATATCGAATACAACCGGCTCATGGACGCTGCCGGGCTGCCGGCCAGCGAGCTGGATGCACAGGTCTGGGCGCATACCGAGTACGTGAAGAACAACAGCGCGAAGGTCACGCCGCTGCTGATGACCATCGCGCTCGAGCATTTTACTGCGCTCATGGGCGATACCCTGCTGCGCCACCCCGAACAGATGGCCGGCTCGCAGCCGGACTACGAACGCATGTGGCGCTGGCATGCGCTCGAGGAAGTCGAACACAAGGCCGTGGCCTACGACGTCTACGAAAAATGCATCGGCCGCGGCCCGCGCAACTGGGCAGAACGTACCTTCGCCATGACCCTGGCCACCGCCCTGTTCTGGCCGGTGCTGCTCAGCTTCTACTGGCAGATGACCCAGGCCGACGAGAAGTGTCGCAAGGAAGGCTGGCGCGGCCACCTGAAGATGCTCAACTTCACCCTGGGCAAGCAGGGCTTCATTCGCCGGATGGTTCCGGAATGGCTGAGCTATTTCCAGTACAGCTTCCACCCCTGGCAGCAGAACAACGCGCATCTGCTCGCCGAACTGGACGGACTGGTGGATGACGCCGAGGCGGCCTACGCCACCCACCACTGATTGCACGACCGGTCGCAATACCGGTATCGAGACACAGCGGCGCGGTCATAACCGCGCCGTTTTTTTGCTTACTACCAGTCCGCCACGAGATCGATGAGTGATGGCTTGATGAAGCGCCTGCGCGAACGCAACAAGCACCGCGGTCCGCGGCGGCGAAGCGATTAGGGCCTGTCGCTGCCCTGATCGGCCTGACGCGCCATGGCGACATACAACGCCAGAGCCGATTCCACGATCACGTCCAACGGTTCGCTATAGCGATTGAGCGTCCAGTACATGGCGATATGAATGGTCGAGCCCACGAGGCCCGTCGACAGCACGCCGGCATCGGTGCCGCTGTCTTCGCCGAGCACGAAGATATTGCTGACCAGGGCTTGTAGCGTACGCGTGAAGTTCTGCGTGGTTTCCCGATACAGGCGGTCGATCTCGCCGCTGATACCGAAAATCTCGATCAGCAGAATTCGCGCCGTGCCGGGCTGGTGATACATGGTTTCGAAAAACACCCGGAGGCCGGCCCGCGCGGTCGCCTCGGCATCGCTGGGCGCATTATCGATGGCCGCAACGACGTTCTCTTCCAGGCGCTGCACAAGCGTGCGATAAACCTCGGCGAAAAGCGCTTCGCTGTTGGCGAACGACTCGTAGAAATACCGCTCCGTGAGCCCGGCCGCACGGCAGAGCGACTTGACCGTGGCCCCGCGAAACCCGTCGCGACCGTAAACGGCGATACCGGCATCGATGAATTGCGCACGTCGCCGGCTGCGACGCTCGTCGAGACTGCGGCCCCCGTAGGCACGTCCGTTGCCGTCGGCAGGCGACGATGAAGATGCATTGCTCATTGCTTCATATTGACATTATTTGTTGTCAAACGTAATTTGACATCGACCGTTGTCAGTTCTCCGGTGGCGCATGCCCATCGTGAGCGCCATACCTGCACGACGCGCGCACAAAGGCATAACGGCCATCGCCGACGGCTCAAGACAAGGAACAGGCATGAAGGATTTGAATAACAAGGTCGTGGTGATCACCGGCGCCGGCTCCGGCATCGGTCGCAGTCTGGCCACCGCCTGCGCGCAGCGCGGCGCCCGACTGGCGCTGTGCGACGTCGACATGAGCGGCCTGGAGCAAACGCGCAGCAAATGTGCCAACGCCGCAGTGCTGACCGCCTCGGTGGATGTATCCGATCGCGCCGCGGTCGAGGCCTTTCGCGACGAAGTGATCGCCGAATATGGTCAGGTGGATCTCGTCATCAACAACGCCGGCGTCGCCCACTCCCAGACGATCGAAGACGCCACTTACGAAGACTTCGAGTGGATCATGGGCATCAATTTCTGGGGCGTGGTCCATGGCACCAAGGCTTTTCTGCCGGCGCTAAAGAAAAACCGGGGCAGCGCGCTGGTCAACGTCTCCAGCGTGTTCGGCCTGATCAGCCTGCCCACGCAAGGCACATACAACGCCACCAAGTTCGCGGTTCGCGGTTTTACCGAGGCATTGCGCCACGAAACCGCCGGCAGCGGCCTGCACGTGATGTGCGTTCATCCGGGCGGCATAAAAACCGGCATCGCGCATTCAGCGCGTTTTTATGTCGGCCCCGACGGCAGCGATGATCAGGAAAAGGCCGCCGGCGACTTCGTCAACAAGCTCGCCCGTACGACCCCTGACCAGGCCGCGCGCAAGATTCTCGATGATTTGGCCAAGGGCAAGGGCCGTTGCCTGATCGGGATCGATGCCCAGATTATCTCGGCGATCTCCCGACTCATGCCGGTCAACTACTGGCGGGTGATGAATCGGCTGATGCCCGGCTGATACCGCCGGAGACTCAAGCGCCGGCCCGCGTCGAGCAGGCGCATGCCTCGACGCCCGTCGTAAGCCGATAAAAAACGCCGGTCGCATCAAGCGTACCGGCGTTTTCGCCTGCGACCAGGCGCCACCCGCGACAAGACCCGTTCACGGATGGCCGTTCCTTTCAGAGGATCAGGCGGCCTTCCACTTGATGCTGCAGCCCTGGCTGGGCACCTGGACGTCTTCGGGGATCATGTCGCCTTCGAGCAGCGCATCGAGCGACGCACGCAGTTCTGCGCCCGTGACCGCCACCCCGTTCTTCGGCCGCGACTCGTCGAACTGGCCACGATAGGCACACTTGCCATCGCCGTCGAAGACGAAGAAGTCGGGCGTGCAGACGGCGTCGTAGGCCTTGGCCACGGCCTGGCTTTCGTCATAGAGATAGGGAAAGGCGAACTCGCGGCTTTCGGCGAACACCTGCATCTGTTCCGGGCCGTCCTCGGGGCGCTCGGCGATATCGTTGGAGGAGATCGCGACAAAACCAATGCCCTGCGGCTGGTAGTGGTTGGCCACCGCCACGATCTCATCGATGATATGCAGCACGTAGGGGCAGTGATTGCAGATGAACATCACCACCGTGCCTTTCTCGCCGGCGACGTCCCTGAACGAAACCGTCTGCCCGGAGACGGTATCCGGCAGCGAGAAATCCGGGGCCTTCTTGCCCAGCGGCATCATCGTCGAATCAGTAAGCGACATGAGCGATCCTTGTTGAATAAGTGCTGGCCGGCAGTTTAGCCACTGTGTCCAGCCAACCCAAACCTAGAGCAGCCGCTCGTTGTCCGCGCCGAGCGCCGGACTCGGTGCAAGCGCATCCCGAGCCGTGCCGTCGAAACGCAACGGGCACCCCAACGCATCGCCCTGCTGCATGTCGCGAGCCTGCACCTGCGGGTGGGCCAGCGCTTCTTCGAGCGTAAGCACCGGCGTGGTACAGGCATCGGCACCGGCGAGCAGTTCGACCCAGGCGTCGCGTGTGCGGGTACGAAACAGCGCGGCCAGACCCCAGTGCACCGGCTTGCTGAGATGGCGCGCCCGGCGCGGATCGGCCAGGGCCGCATTCACGCGCTCGGCCCAGCCGGCCATCCGCGGGGCGCGCTTGTTTTTCGGCTTGGCCGAGCTATCCGGTTTCGAGTCGGACCTGCGTGCCTGCCTGCCCCCGACCGGGTTAAGCCGGTCGAGCAGCCGCGCAAAGAATTTGGGCTCCAGCGCGCCCACCGCGAGATAGCGCCCGTCGCGACACTTGTAGACCCGATAATTGGGCAGCGCGCCGGTGAGCGTATCGGCCCCGCGTGGCTGGGTCTGGCCGAACTGGTTGCGCGTCGCCATGGCGACCGATTGCAAGGCCAGCGAACCGTCGAGCATGGCCGCATCCACGAACGTGCCCTGCCCGCTGGCGCGCGCACCAATCACGGCGGACAGCACCCCGACCGCACAGGTGAGCGCGCCCCCGGCCAGATCCGCAATCTGCACATTGGAAATCGCGGGCGGTCCGCCGGCATGGCCGATCTGATCGAGCACGCCCGAAAGCGACAGATAGTTCAGATCATGCCCGGCCGCCCGCGCCAGCGGCCCGTTCTGGCCGTAGCCGGTAAGCGCGGCATAGACCAGCCTCGGGTTGATCGCCTTGAGCGTTTCATAGCCGCAGCCAAGCCGCTCCATCACGCCGGGACGAAAGGATTCGATGACCACGTCGGCGTCGGCGACCAGGCGCTTGAACGCCGCCACATCGTCTGCGTTGCGCAGATCCAGCGTTACCGATGCCTTGCCGCGGTTGACCTGCTCGAACAACGCCGGCGAGAGCGTGCGCGCATAGTCGCCGCCGCCCGGCTCTTCGATCTTGATGACTTCGGCGCCGAGCTGGGCCAGCAGCTGGGTGGCATACGGGCCGGGCAACAGGCGGGTCAGATCGAGTACGCGTACGCCGGCCAGCAGCGTATTCACGGGGCGAGCCTTGGTGTCGTCTTTCATCCGTGCGCCTGCGTTGCCTTGCTGCATGTCCGAGTCATCCAGGATCGCATCGGGTCGACGCGCCGCCGAGGCACGTCGCGCCTATGTGCTTCGGCTCGAATCCGCTCGCCGCGGCTGCTAAGCGTGCCATCGTCGCCAGCCGCGGCTATGGGCTCAAGCGGCCTGCCGCCGATCATCG
>DJIE01000049.1 GCA_002433465.1 Salinisphaera sp. UBA6602 | reverse complement strand
TCGGCGGCGGCGATTGCGGCACCCTGCGCGAAGTGCTCAAGCACGATAGCGTCGAGTCCGCCACCCAGATCGAGATCGATGAACGGGTCACCCGCATCGCCGAGGAATACTTCCCGGCGCTGTGCGATTCGAACGAGGATCCACGCGCGACCCTGGCCTTCGTGGACGGCGTGGCCTGGATGAAAAACGCGCCGGATGCCAGCGTCGACCTGATCATCATCGACAGCACCGACCCGATCGGCCCGGCCGAGGGGCTGTTCAACGAAGCCTTCTACAAGCAATGCCATCGCGTACTCGGCAACGGCGGCCTGCTGGTACAGCAGAGCGAATCGCCGCTGGTGCACAGCGAACTCATCGGCGAGATGCACGGCGGCCTGCGGGCGGCCGGCTTTGCCGATACCCATCTGCTGAGTTTTCCGCAGCCGAGCTACCCCACCGGCTGGTGGTCGGCCACGCTGGCGGTGCGTGATACGCGCAGCCTGTATGCGCCGCAGGGCGGGCTCGATTTTCAGACGTTCTACTACACGCCCGCCATGCACAATGCCGCGTTCGCACAACCCGCCTTCATGGCCCGTATCCTGGCCGACTGACCACCGCCGTGGCGCCGGTGATCACACCGGCGCCACGCGCCGGACACATCAGTCGGAGGCGCTGTTGAGCGCCTTTTCGAACGCGTCCGAAGCATAGAACGCCGCCAGGCGACGGCGTACCAGATCCTCGAGCAGGCCGCTTTCGGCCAGCCCCTCGATCACCAGTGGCGCCAGCGTTTCGGCTTCCTGTCGCAGCAGATCGCGATCGACGCCGACATCGCCAAGCACATCGGTGAGCTTGCGCTTGCCGTTGCGTTCGAAATACGACACCACGGCCGCGTCGACCAGCTCGCCGACATACTGGGTCTCGCGCAGTTCCTGCCAGATGCGCAGGCCGTAATCGACCAGCTTCTGGAGTTCGTCGCTGTCGACCACTTCTTCGATCGACAGCTTCTTGTCGTGGATCTCGGCCCAGATTTCGGAGGCGATCGCACGAATCCGTTCTTCGTCCAGGGATTCGATCAGCATTTCCTGGCTGCGTGCCAGCGTCTTCGCGGTATTGTTCTCGATATAGGCCCGTACCCGTTTTTCGACCTGGGCTTCGAGCCCCGGCATGCGCTTGCTCAGGGCGCTGCTGGAGCCCTTGAGCAGCGACGAAACGCCCGGGATCGAATTGATCGCGCCGGTATCCGAAAAGATGTAGTCCTTGATGCCCTGATAGAGCACATCCGAAGCCAGCGCGGTATAGACCGGACTGTCTAGAAGCCGCGTGATCAGGCGCGCACGCAGCGCTTCCAGTTCGACGAACAGCGACACCCCGTCGTCGAACAGGGACTCGTCGATGACGTCCTGCACCCGCGTGTTCTTGTTGACGTCGTGGCAGATCAGATCGTTGGCAATGCCGCCGATCACGCCGGCCAGATCGTCGGGCAGCGACATATCCAGGGCCAGCCGCTCGGCCGCGCCGCGCACGGTATCCACCGATACCAGCGTTTCCAGCGTCGTCTGGTCGGCCCATTTCCAGACCGCGTCGACCTCGTCCTGCAGGCGCTGGGTAGCGCCCTTGCCGCGCCATTGCTCGAGTTCGAACGCCACATGGGCTTCGAAGATCGCCTCGCCGGCCGAATTCATCTTTTGCGACTGTGTCATGCGTCAATGAAACGATTGAGTGGTGCCGCGAGCTTACGCGCTAAAGCCGTTCCGGGCGAGCGATTGACCTTGGGCAGCTCTGGGCAACCTCTCGCGGGTCGCGTTCGAGTGCTCGCGCACGGTACGGCAAGGCGTCCAGGCTTTGCGGTCGGGTCAGCCGCCTGGCAACGCGGACGCGGCGTCTGTGCGGCCGCCCCCCTTGCGGGCCGTCGGCCCGAGCGCGACAGGTTTTGCAGGTGTTTCTTAGGTATAAGCCCGTATTGAGCGGGCTCGGCCGGGCGCTTAACTTGGCCAGACTGTTTTCAAGGTCATCCGCAAGGACCACGCAATGAACGAAGATCAATTCGAAGGCAAATGGGATCGCATGAAAGGCAAGGTGCGTGAGCACTGGGGCCGCCTCACCGACGACGATGTCGAAGAGGTTCAGGGCAAGCGCCAGAACATGCTTGCCAAGATCCAGGAGAAATACGGCGATACCAAGGAAGCCGCCGAAGAAAAGCTCGCCGAGTTCGAACGCAAGTTCTAGTTCACTACCGGCGCCCGCACGGGCGCCGGGTCCTTTACTCAATCCGGAGGCAACGATGCGACACGACGATTACATAACGCGCACGAGCCGCCCCGAACCGCGCTTTCTGCGTCGGGATCCGGTTGTGCATGCCGATACCGAAAACCGGTGGCAGGGTCCGCTGGACGAGGTGGCGCTGTCGAACTTTGAACGCGATGGGTTTCTCTGGTTCAAAGGCTTTTTCTCCCAGGAGCGCATGACGCCGTTTTTCGACGAGCTCGAACAGATGAGCAACGACGACCAGCTGCTCAAGCAGGACGGCGTGATTCGCGATCCCAAGTCCGGCGCCATTCGCTCGGTTTTCGACATGCATCGCATTTCCGAGCGTTTCGCCGAGCTCACGCGCGATCCGCGCATTCTGGGCATGGTGCGCCAGCTGCTGGGCGGCGATGTGTATATCCACCAGTCACGTATCAACGACAAATACGGCTTTCAGGGCGCCGGGTTCGACTGGCATTCCGATTTCGAAACCTGGCACGCCGAAGACGGTATGCCGCGCATGCGCGCAATCAGCGCATCGATCATGCTCACCGACAATAACGAGTTCAACGGCCCGCTGATGCTCATTCCGGGCTCGCATCACCAGTTCGTGCCGTGCGTGGGCCAAACCCCGGACGACAACTGGAAGAGCTCGCTCAAGGCACAGGAAGCCGGCGTGCCCAGCCAGCAAAACCTGCAGGCGCTGGTTAACCGGGGCGGCATCCAGGCGCCCAAGGGGCCGGCCGGCTCGTTGCTGCTGTTCGAATGCAACGTGCTGCATGCCTCGAACTCGAATATGTCGCCCTGGCCACGCTCGAACCTGTTCTTCGTTTACAACAGCGTGGAAAACGCGCTCGAGCAGCCGTTCGCGGCCGACAAGCCACGACCATCGTTCCTGGCGAACCGCGACCAACCCCGAGCGCTGGATATGCACGATCCCTATCGGGATGTTCGATTCGCCAAGTCGGCCTGACCTATGCAAGTGTACGAACAGCGCGGTGAGTGAATCACCGCGCTTTTTCGTTGAGGTAACCCAGCCAAGGAGATCAACATGGCTAAACAATGGATCGTCGTCAGCGACGCGGCACGTGCCCGAGTCTTCGCCCGCGACGGTGCCGGCAGCGGCCTGACGCTGCTCGATACCCTGACCCACAGCGAAAGCGAGGCCCACGAGGGCGACCTGCGCACCGGCGGCAAGGGCGACGTGCACGACAGCGGCGGCTCGAGCGTACATCAGCCCGACCCTCAGACCACGACCTCCGAAAAGCATGCCGACATCTTTGCCAAGGAGGTGGTCGAGCACCTCAAGAGCGGGCTCAACGACAGTAAGTACGAACAACTGATCGTGGTCGCCGATCCATCGTTTTTAGGCCGCCTGCGCGACAAGATGGATGGCCCGCTGGAAAAAGCGGTAGCCGAAACCATCGACAAGAACTGGGCCCAGCACGATGCCGATCAGATCGAAAAACAGCTGGCACGAAAGCTGTAGCGGGCGATCAACAATATTTAATTGCTGAATACATTTTTCCGGCATACTGGCGTACACGCGTGGCGCCGGTATGTATCAGCGTATTAAAAAGCGCAGGGCGACTCTGGCAACGTCGTTCGAGTCACGCGGATGCTTCAAAAATCAAGGAGAAAACCATGCTGGGTTGGGCAATTACTTTTTTCATCGTCGCAATCGTGGCGGCGCTGTTCGGCTTTGGCGGCATCGCCTCGGGTGCGGCCGGCATCGCCAAGATCCTTTTCTTCATCTTCCTGGTGCTGTTCGTGATCGCACTGGTATCCAACGCGGTGCGCGGACGCGGGCCGAAGATATAGCGCCTGTCGCCACCAGGCGAACCCAAGGTTGGGGCGCCGTCAGGTTCTGACGGCGCCGAATCAGGCGGTGTTCAGCTTTCGGGAATCTCCACGAGATGCCCGGCCGAAAGCCAGATGCGCACCAGATGCGGCAGGGATTCGGCATTGAGCTTTTGCATTATGTGTACGCGATGCGTTTCCACCGTGCGCGCGCTGATGCCCAGCTGGCCCGCAACCTGCTTATTGGCCAGACCATCGACGATCATGGCCATCACCTGTTTTTCTCGCGGCGTGAGCAGTTCGATGAGGGCCGCATGCTGGCGGGCTTCGCGCAGCGCAAGATCGTCGGCGTCGGTGGCTTTGGCAAGCTGCTGAACGCGCTTGAGCATTGCCTCCGGCGAAAACGGCTTCTCCACGAAATCCACTGCGCCGAGACGCATCGCCGCAACCGCATGCTCGATATCGCCGTAGGCGCTCATCATGATCACGCTCACGGCCGCGTTCTTTGCCACCAGCTCTTTTTGCAGAGCGAGACCGTCCATATCCTTGAGGCGCAGATCGATGAGCGCGCAGCCGCGATCGGGCGCGCGCACGTTAAGAAAGGCTTCGGCGCTGGAATAGCACTCGACCTGGTAACCGGCATCGCCCAGAAGACCTTTCAGCGATTCACGGATCGCTGGATCATCGTCCACGATATGTATGACAAACGGCACCTTGCCCCCATTTTCGGTAAACGTTGCGACTTCTGTCGGCGACGATCTTTTTAATGTATTGAGCCTATTTTGACAAGATAAAGCAGCCGATAAGCATTCAGACCAGCTATTCCCCCGCTTTAACGGAATGACGCCATGAACGAAGATGAGTCGGAAACTCTTGACCCCGGGCAGCCACAAACGCTGGCGGCTGCACAGGCTCGCATTGCCGAGCTCGAGCGACAGCTTCAAGACCAGCAGAACCGGCACTCGGAGATCGAAGCCAACGAGCGCTGCTTTCGCGAACTCGCCGAGCACATCCGGGAAGTCATCTGGATGACCGACGAAACCGGCGAGCAGCTGGTCTATGTCTGCCCGGCCTACGAAAAGATCTGGGGCCAGAACTGCCAAGACCTCTACGACGACCCGAGCAAACGTCTGGCGCGTGTACACGAAGAAGATAAAGCGCGCGTCCTCGAGGCATTCGAACGCCAGGCCCATACCGGCGACTACGACGAGATCTATCGCATCGAACGGCCCGACGGCGAACTGCGCTGGATCCGAGATCGGGCGTTTCCGGTGGAAAACAAAGACGGCCAGGTTTATCGACTCGCCGGGCTGGCACTCGATATCACCGACCGCATCGAGTTCAACGACCGTATTTCCAACCTTCAGTACGACATCAACAGCCAGGATCGCATGAGCGTGTTCGCCACGCTGGGCACCGGCCTGGCCCACGACCTGAGCCAGCCACTGACCGCGGCACGCAACTTCATCGCCCGGGCACGCATGGGCTTTACCTCGAACGCAGACGACACGCGCCAGACGCTCGAACGCGCCGACGCCGAAATCTCGCGTGCAGTGGCCATCATCCATCACCTTCGCGACTTCGCCCGCCAGGGCCGGCCGACGCGCGTCTATCAGACCCTGGGGCCGATCATCGACGACGTGCACCAGATCCTCGATCCGGCGCTGCGGGCGAACGACATTCGCTACGAAGGGCCATGCTCCGATTCGCTGCGCGATCTGGAGCTGCCGGTGGATGCCGTGTTCGTCCAGCAGATATTACGCAACCTGCTCAGCAACTCGATCGATGCGTTCGACGAGGCATCGGAAAAGACCAAGACTCTGAGCATCGACGTTGTGAGCAACAACGACGAGTATGTCGATATCCAGATCAGCGACAACGGGCCGGGCGTTGACGATTCGATCGAAGTATTCGAACCCTTCAAGACCACCAAATCCGAAGGCGTCGGCCTGGGCCTGGCGGTCAGCCGCACGCTGGCGCGAAGCCACGGCGGCGATCTCGTGCTTGCCTCGCGCGGGGGTGGCGCGGCCAACGGCGACGACAACGGGCCGCATACCGTATTTACGTTGCGCCTGCCGCGGCACGGTTAATCCCGCACCCGAACAGCTGACTGCGTCAGCTGTTTTCAACGCCATCGAGAAAGAAACGCCGCCGCGTCTGCGGCGTTTCTTGCGACGGCTTCACGAGCGTGGGCCGCGGCGCGGCGATTGGCATGCGTGTGAAAAGGTCCTAGCGCGGCGGGTGCATGATGCGCATGATCACCGCCACGCCAAGGCCCCAGCAACCGTTGAGCGCCAGACCCACGCCCACGCGCGCCATGCTCAGGCCGTCGAAAATCTCGGTCATGGTCTGGCCCTTGAGCCACTGGACGATAAACAGATACACCAGCGTCGGACCGATCGCGCCGAGAATGATCGCACCGACGTAGTAGCCGGCCGCCAGCGCACGCCGGATCAGCAGCCACAGCAGCATGCCCCAAAGGCCGCCCCAGAACGCCAGCGATATGACCGAAGGCACATCGAACGGCGGTACGGCAGTCATGTTCCAGGGTGTGCCCCCGGGAACGACCCCGGCCGTGATGAACACCCACAGCAGGCCCTGATGGAAGGTCAGCGTGGATACGAAACCGGCGATAAAGGCCTTGATGAAAGCGAACATGGTTCTCCCTTGGGTATGCTGTAATCGCGTGCTTGCTGCCTACCGGCTGCGTACGGTATCTGCGGTCTGGTTGAACAGGCGCTGGCGCGCTGCCTCGGTCTTGGGCTGGCCCCCGCGCCATTGCTTGCCCAGATCGACGCCGCGCTGCACCGCTTCGCGTGTCTTGATGCGCTGGCGCCAGGCCGCAACCCGCGGAAACTCGTCGAGATGTTGCCCCATGGCCTTGGCAATGAGCACCCAGGGCCAGTTGACGATATCGGCGATGGTATAGGTTTCGCCGACCAGGTAATCGCGTTCGGCCAGGCGGCGTTCGAGTACGCCCAGACAGCGGTGATATTCGCCGGTATAGCGCTTATAAGAGTACGGATGATCGCCGGGCGCATAGTTGACGAAATGACTCATCTGCCCACCCATGGGCCCGAGATTGCCCACCTGCCAGAACAGCCATTCGTCGACTTCCTTGCGCAGCCGAACATCGTCCGGCATGAGCTGACCGCTCTTGTCGGCCAGATAACGCGCGATCGCGCCCGATTCGAAAATCGGCAGCGGCTCGCTGCCGTAGCCCGGCGCGGGTGAATGATCCACGATGGCCGGCATGCGGTTGTTCGGCGAGATGGCCAGAAACGCCGGCTCGAACTGATCGCCGGCGTTGATATCGACCGGAATCAGGTTGTAGTCCAGCCCCAGCTCTTCGAGCAGAATGGATATTTTCCAGCCGTTGGGCGTGGGCCAGTAATAGAAATCGATCATGACGGCTCTCCGGTGGCGTCGATCGCGCCTGAACGGGCAAGCGCGGCGATATCGGCGTCACAAAAACCGTTCTCGGCCAGCACTGCCCGCGTATCCGCGCCCAGTGCCGGCGCGCCGCGATAGTCTTCGACCGGCATCCGCGAAAAGCGCGCCGCGGGCCGGGTCTGACGCAGCCGTCCGGCTTCAGCATGTTCGGTTTCGATAAGGATGGCGTTGGCCGCGATCTGGTCGTGGCTGAGCAGATCGGTCCGCGTCAGCACGGGCGCACAGGGTACGCCGTACTCGCTTAGACGGGCCAGCCAGTGCTCGGCCGTGTTCCCGGCCAGTTTTTCCTGGGTAAGCTGCAGGCGCGCATCGATGTTGTCCTGGCGCTTGGCGGGGGTGGCAAAACGCGGGTCGTCGTTCCACTCGGGCGCGTCGAGAGCGGCGATGAGCGCCTGCCATTCCTTGTCCGTCTGTACGGCCACGCTGATATAGCCGGTGGTCGTTTCGTAGATGAGGTCGATGAAACTGGCAGCCCGGGCCTGATCGAACTCGTCGCCCACGAACGTCTGGCTGTTCATGTCCGAATGCCAGAGAAAGTCGATGACCGCATCCAGCATGGATACGCGTACGTGCTGGCCGGGCGCGCCGTTGGCGCGGGCCAGCAGCGCGGCGGTGATCGCCTGCGCGGCGATATAGCCGGTGAGCTTGTCGGGTACGATGGTGCGAACCAGACGCGGGCGGGCCTCGTCGGCGCCACCCTGAATACTGGCCAGGCTCGACAACGCCTGCACGAGCGGATCGTAGACCGGATAGCCGGCATAAGGCCCGGCGTCGCCAAAACCGCTGATCGAGCAGTAGACGATATCGGGGGCTACCGCACGAATATCGGCTTCGCCGATGCCCATGCGCTCGGCCACCCCGGGGCGAAAATTCTGTACGAAGACATCGGCATTCGCGCACAGGCGCAGCAGCGCATCGCGTCCGGCCGACGCCTTGAGGTTCAGGGCGACCGAACGCTTGTTGCGGTTGTTGTTGAGATAGCTCGCCGAAAAACCGTTGCGCCGATTCGACGCCAGGCGCGTGTAGTCGCCCACGTCGGGGCGTTCGATCTTGAGCACTTCAGCGCCCTGATCGGCCAGCTGCATGGTCGCCAGGGGGCCGGACACCATGGCCGTGGTGTCGATGACGCGATAACCGGACAGGGGCTGTTTCATGCCCGCTAGTCTAATACCCCGACCACGGTGCGCCAACGCGCAACGCTTTCAACACGCGCCGTGCTTGGCGACAATAGCGCGCTATCGATTTCTTCTACCGGCCAGGAACTCCTCCATGCGTACGATCGGCACCCCCGGCTCAGATACCGCCACACGCGTCATGCTTCTAGGCAGCGGCGAACTCGGCAAGGAGGTCGCCATCGAACTCCAACGCCTGGGCTGCGAAGTGATCGCGGTCGATCGCTATGAGCGCGCGCCGGCCATGCAGGTCGCCCACCGCTGTCACGTAATCGACATGGGCGACGGCGAGGCATTGCGCCGCCTGATCGAATCGGAGCGGCCAGCGCTCGTGGTACCCGAGATCGAAGCGATCGCCACCGCGACGCTGGTCGAACTCGAGGCCGAGGGCTATCACGTAGTGCCCACTGCCAGGGCTGCCCAGCTGACCATGGATCGCGAAGGCATTCGCCGCTTGGCCGCTGAAGAACTGGGCCTGCCGACATCGCCATACCGCTTTGCCGAAACCGAAGCCGACTATCGCGCGGCGATCGAGGCCATCGGCCTGCCCTGCGTGGTCAAGCCGGTGATGTCGTCCTCGGGCAAGGGCCAGAGCACGGTGCACAGCGACAGCGATATCGACAAGGCATGGGCATATTCCCAGTCCGGAGGGCGCAGCAAGCGCGGCAACTCGCGCGTGATCGTGGAAGGCTTCATCGAATTCGACTACGAAATCACGTTGCTTACCGTGCGCCACGTCGACGGAACGAGCTTCTGTGCGCCGATCGGCCATCGCCAGGTCGGCGGCGATTACCACGAGTCCTGGCAGCCGCAGCCAATGGCCGATGCAGCGCTCGCCGAAGCACAGCGCCAGGCCGGCGCCATCACCGAGGCGCTGGGCGGCTATGGCCTGTTCGGCGTGGAGTTCTTCGTCGCCGGCGAACAGGTCTGGTTCTCGGAAGTTTCACCGCGCCCACACGACACCGGACTGGTGACGCTGATCGGCCAGAATCTGTCGGAATTCGCATTGCACGCCCGCGCGATCCTAGGCCTGCCGGTCACGCATATCGAACAGCGCGGACCCAGCGCTTCCGCCGTGATCATCGGCGAAGGACAGAGTCGACAGATGCAATATCGCGGCCTGGAGAATGCCCTGGCCGCGCCGGACACCGAACTGCGCCTGTTCGGCAAACCCGAAATCGACGGCAGCCGCCGCCTGGGCGTGGCACTGGCGCGCGCAGATGATGTCGATGCGGCCCGGAACAAAGCACGGCACAGCGCGGCCAGTATCGATATCGATTATTGACGCGGCGACCGCCGAATTCGGAAAAAAATAATTTCCGCTTCGACGCGATTCATATGCGGGAAAGCTACGCGTGCTTTATACTTTGGTCCAAGCTCTGTCGGGGGCGCGGTTTTCGCGTACACAACTCAGAGCTTTACTTACCGAACTCAAGGAGTCGAATATGCAAAAGAAACTGACCACCCTGCTGCTGGCCATGATGCTGGGTCTCGGCACGCTGAGCCTGGCTGCCTGCGACAACGACGGCCCGGCCGAAAACGCCGGTGAAAGCATCGACAATGCGACCGACGATGCGCAGGACAGCATGGAAGACGCGGGCGATAACATTCAGGACTCCATGGATGACGCCGGCGACTCGATGGAAGACGCTGTCGAAGACAACAACTAATACGGTTGTCGCTGCAATCACGGATTGCAGAGTAAGAGCCCGTCGCGACATGCGGCGGGCTTTTTTTATGGGCGCGATCGATCCCGGTTCGTGGCTATCGACCGGATGCACCGTTCGGCAACGGCGTCACAATCTCGTGCCACGACGCGCGTTATCGTTATCGTCGGCGCCTCAGGGGTGCCCAGCCCGATGAATCACACCTGTATTTTTCAGCCGGATACGCCCATGTCTTATGAACACGAACGCCGCGACGCGCGCGTTGCCCTGGTGACCGGTGGCGCACGCGGTATTGGCCGCGCGATCACGCGACGGTTGCTGGCCGACGGTTTTCATGTCGGCGCACTCGACCACGACGCCGATGCGCTCGCCGAGCTCGAGCAAGAACTCAATGCCACGACCTCGTCAGATGCGAACCGTCTGGAAACCCTCGTCGCCGATGTCGCCAACGAATCGTCGGTTGCCGACGCCGTGGCCCGCCTCACCGACAAATGGGGGCGACTCGACCTACTCGTGAACAACGCCGGAATCGCCGATCCCTTCAACGGCCCCATCGAATCGCTCTCGCTTGAAGACTGGAATCGCGTGATCGGCGTCAACCTCACCGGCTACTTTCTTTGCAGCAAACACTGCACGCCGTGGCTGCGTGATGCGCGGGGCGCGATCGTCAACATGGCGTCGAGCCGTGCGTATCAATCCGAAGCCGAGACCGAGGCCTATGCCGCGAGCAAGGGCGGCATCGTCGCACTCACCCATGCGTTGTCGGTCAGCCTGGGCCCGGCCATTCGCGTCAATGCCGTCGCCCCCGGATGGATCGATGTTCGTGATGAACAAGGCGAAAGCGACAGCCCGCCGGCCCTACGCGATATCGATCATGAACAGCATCCGGTCGGGCGCGTCGGCCGTGGCCACGACATCGCCGCGCTGGTCGCTTTCCTCGCCGGCCCGGAGTCGGGATTCATCACCGGCCAGACGCTCGTGGCCGATGGCGGCATGACCCGTAAGATGATTTATGCGCACTAGATACCATCTTGCTGAACAGCTGCGAGCGGCCACCTTGCGGTCGCGCAATCGATTGTGCGCAATGCTTGTGTTCGACGATCATCGCCCGTAACGTTCAGGACGTACCTACAACAAAAGGAGTTCCGTATGCCCGTTCGCAAAGCTAACGCGCAGTGGCAAGGTGATCTGAAATCCGGCAAGGGCAACATGTCGCTCGAAAGCGGCGCCTATGAAGGCCAGTTCTCTTTCAAGACCCGGTTCGAAGAAGGCACGGGCACGAACCCCGAAGAACTGATCGGCGCCGCGCACGCGGGCTGTTTTTCGATGCAGTTCTCGGCAATGCTTGCCGAAGAAGGCCATACGCCGGATTCGATCCAGACCGAGGCGAAGGTGCATTTCTCGGTGAGCGGCACGCCTACCATCGAACGCATCGAACTGATCACCCGGGGCAAGGTGCCCGGCATGGACGCCAGCGAGTTCAAGGACGTGGCAGCCAAGGCCAAGGAAGCCTGCCCGGTATCGCGTCTGTACAAGGGCGCCGAAATCAGCCTGGATGCCGAGCTGGACACTTAAACGCCTGACCTCAGCACGTGCATGAAAGCCGGGCCCTGCCCGGCTTTTTTTGTGGCCAAGGCCTATCGCGTAGCGCGCAGATGCAGCGGCATCGACCGGCGTTGCAGCGCCGGTGTTGGCGTTAATCGTCGCTCAATCGGCAAATTTATCGCGCTAGCCATTGTTTTTTGCGAGATCGTCGCAACGTCTCGTTGTTCATACGCGAAAAACAGCAGAGCAAGCCAACATGGAAGTCAAGCAGGACAGTGTCGTAAGCATCCATTACGTGCTGCGTGATACGGACGGCGAAATCATCGATCAGTCGAGCGAAGGCCAGCCGCTGGCCTATCTTCATGGCCATGGCAACATCGTGCCGGGCCTGGAAAAGGCGATCGAGGGTCATGGCCAGGGTGAAGAGGTCAAGGCGACCGTCGAACCCGAGGAAGGCTACGGCCCCTACCGCGAAGAGCTGGTACAGAAAGTCAGCCGCGACGCATTCCAGGGCGTTGACGAACTGGCGCCGGGCATGAGCTTTCGTGCCGAATCCGATGCCGGCCCCATGATCGTCACGGTCAAGGAAGTCGAAGGCGAAGAAGTCACGGTCGATGGCAACCATGTCCTGGCCGGGCAGACGCTGAACTTCACCGTCAACATCGAAGATGTCCGTGAAGCCAGCAGCGAAGAGATCGAGCACGGTCACGTGCACGATGGCTCGACCCACGGCTGATAGCCGTCCGGCTTGAACCTGCGTGCGCAGCCTCTACGGGGGCTGCGCCCGGGTTCGTCGTGGATCGACCCGGCATTTTGGGCTATCAAACCACCGGGTCGATGATCTACGCATGCAACCGCAAGCGTACTACGGGTATAGACCGCCAGGGCTTGAAGCGCATGGCAACTGGCCGTTCGCCCCTTGGCGATGCCCGTTCAAACATTGAAAGGTGATCTGTTATGGACGCCCCCGTACTTCTGATAACCGGCGCTTCAAGCGGCATTGGCGCCGCCACGGCACGGCACGCTGTCGCCAACGGCTACCGAGTGGCGCTAGCGGCCCGTTCGGCTGACAAGCTCGAAACGCTGGTCGCCGAACTGGGCAGCGAATCGTCGCTCGCCCTGACCTGCGACGTGACCGACAAGGCCTCGCAGCAGGCCATGGTCGATCAGACGCTGAGCCATTTCGGGCGCATCGATGCAGTGTTTGCCAATGCCGGTATCGGCGGCAGGCCGGGTGGCTTCTGCGGCGCGGACAGCGACGTATGGAAGGATATGATCCTGACCAACGTCTACGGCGTCGGGCTGACCATTCAAGTGTGCGCAGAGGCCCTCAAAGGAAGCAGAGGCCATCTGCTAATCACCGGATCGGCCGCCGGCCGCACCACGATTCCGGGCTCCATGTACAGCGCCACCAAGTGGGCTGTCTCCGCCATTGGCTACGGCGTACGCGAGGAGCTGCGAGGTACCGGTATCCGCGTGACGCTGATCGAGCCGGGCATGGTCGATACGCCGTTCTTCGACGAACAGCCCGACCATGCGCTGACCGATCAGGATATCGCCGAAGCGGTCCTGTTCTCGCTTACGCGCCCGGCCAGCGTCGACGTCAACGAGATCCTCGTACGTCCAACGCCACAAATCGACGATTGATCTGCGCGTAGTAAGCACGGACACAAAAAAACCGGCGCCGCACGGCTGCCGGTTTTTTTGCGTCATTGACCCGGCATCAAAATAGATGATTTCTCGCGTGATAGCGCGGGTGCGAGTGCAGGCACACCACGTCCAACAACCGTAGCGCCTTGTAAATAAACGACGGCCACGTGCCGGCGTTTATTCTTCGATGGCGTTGAAAACAGCCGACGCGGTCAGCTGTTCTAGTGCCGAACTCATAGCGCCCCGGTCTATTCGACCAGCAGAAAACCGGCGATCCAGCCGGTGCGGCCGTCGTCGAACCGAATCCGACGCCAGTCTTCTTCACGGCCGGTCACCATCACGCGCTCGTTGCGCTTGGCCTGGAACTTGACCCGGTTGCCGGTAGACGGACCCGAACGCACGTTGACGACATCGCCACCGATATAGCGAATCGGCCCGGTTTCCGACACACCTTGGGGCAGATCCGCCTGGGCGTCGTCGCTCTGCGGCGGTGCTTCGCTTACCTGGCCCATGTCGGCCGCGGGCGCCTCCTCATCATCACTAGCCAGGGGCTCGGTACTGCCGGCCAGCAGGAAGTCCGCCACCCAGCCAATCGCATAATCGTCGGCGAAAACCACCTGCCGCCAATCGCCGTCGCTATCCAGCACGGCCACAGGCGTGCTGCGATCGGCCTGACGAATCACGCGCCCGCGCGTGCTCGGCTGGCTACGAATGTTGACGTTGTTACCGTCGATACGCGACTGCGGCAGGCTGTCGATGATCTGCGGGAGATTGTTGCGCGCCGATTCATTGCCTGCTTCGGCTGCCTTGGCCGCCCAGCGCGTCGCCTCGGCGAGATCCTGGGGCACGCCGTTGCCGCGCACGTAGAGCACCGCCAGATTATTCTGCGCAGCCGGCTCACCGTGCTCGGCCGCGCGTTTGAACCACTCGGCCGCCTTGGCGTCGCTCTGCGGTACGCCGTGGCCTTCCTGATACATGATGCCGAGGTTGTGTTCGGCCTTGGAATAATTCTGGGCCGCAGCCTTCTCATACCAGTCCCGCGCCTGGGCATAATCCTGCTCGACGCCGTAGCCCTCGTCGTAAAGCACGCCCATGTTGTACTGGGCCGTGGCATTGCCGTTCTCCGCCAGCGGCCGTGCGCTTTTGAGAACCTCGGCTGCTTGCGCTTCGCTCGGGCCCTGTTGGGCTAGCGCGCCCGTGGCACAGACCAGAGCGCTGATCGCTATAACGGCAAGCCGTGAAATCGCTTTGTGCTTCATGCTCAATCCTTGCATCGCGGCCAGACAGTCGACCGCTTACCCCTCATTCAGAAACGCTTTTTACCAGACCCGAATGCGCGATCAAATAGCGCGCGACCGGCCGGCCTTCCCCCGGTACTAAGTTTGCACCGACGAATCCGGTGCATGTAAGCCGTAGCGTACACGAGCCCAGCCATACATCGCCGCCCCGCCCAGCATCCACGCGCCGAATATCGCCCATTCTACCGGCGCCAGCGCCGAGGGGCTGGTCGGCATATAAAGCATGATCAGCGCGATCGAAAGCACAAACGCGACTATTCCGACGAGTTTGCCCGCCGGCACGACGAACGGCCTGTCCATATGCGGTTCACGATAGCGCAGAACCAGAAACGATGCGGCTACAAAAAGATAGGCAAGCACGATGCCCAGACCGCCGGCATTGACCAGCCAGACCATCGCACTGCGTCCGAGCAACGGCGCCAGCGATGTCACGATACCGATCAGCAGGATGGCGTTGGTGGGCGTGTTGTAGCGCGGATGCAGCTTAGCGAACGCGCGCGGCAGCATATCGGCCTTGGCGAGCGCATAAATGGCGCGCGAGCCGCCGATATAAAACGCATTCCAGCTGGTGATGATGCCGGCAATACCGGCCAGCACCATCAGCTTGCCAGCCCAGGCGCTGGAAAACGCAGCTGCCATGGCGTCCGGCACGGCCAGCGCGTCGAGGTCGATACCCTGCGGCGAAAGCACGTAGGCAGTGAAGAAAATGATCGCCGCATACCAAAACACGGCAAGCAGAACCGAAAACACCAGCAGGCGGCCGATATCCCGGTGCGGCATGTCGATTTCCTCTGCCGCCTGCGGAATCACGTCGAAACCGACGAACATGAATGGCACCATCACGAGCACGCTCATGATGCCGCCGGCCACGCTCGATTCACCCGTGAAGAAAGGCGTTAGATTGCCGCTCTCGCCGCTGAAAAGCGCACCGGTGAGAAACAACAGCCCGACTGCCACGATCAGCAGCGTAACCAGTTTTTGCAACAGGGCTGCCGTACGAATACCAATGTAGTTGACCCACATCATCAGCAGCGAACCGACCACGCCGACCAGCGCCCAGGTAGCCTCGACCTCCCAGCCGGCCACGGTCCACAGATAGCCCACGCTGTAGCCCGGCACGATGTTCTCGACCACGGTCGGCAGCGCGACCGCTTCGAAGGACACGACCGTCATATAGCCCAGCACAATCGCCCATGTGCATATGAACGACGGCATATGCCCGAGGCCGCGATAGCTGTAGACGTGTTCGCCGCCAGCCTGCGGCATGGCAGCGGCAAGCTCGGCATAGGTCAGACCGACCAGCACGATCGCCACGCCACCGAGCAGAAATGCCGTAACGGCACCGAGACTGCCCGCCGACACGATCCAGTTGCCGGTCATGACGATCCAGCCCCAGCCGATCATCGCCCCGAATGCCAGGGCCAATACGTCCTTGCTCGCCAATACCCGCACGAAGCGAGGTGAATCGCCGCTTGTAGTCATCATTCCCCCTGGCCCGAGGGCCGTCCGATCGCACCCTGACTCCCTGGATGCAGGTTAGCACCCGCGCGGATAACAGACATGATCTTGTTACGGTCTGTTAACACGAATGCCAATCGCCACGTTGCTGTCCACAATCGTGCCAGACACGCCGCGCAACGCCGCATGGCAGGATTTTGGGCGCAACGTGCACGGGCGCGCTCTATTTTTTCGCGATCTGGCGTTTCAGCGCGCCCGCGTCGATTCGCTACACAACGCACGGCGCGACGCTTTCATTAGCGTTAACAGGCCCTGGCCCGGCCCAAAACAGATCCTGCAACAGCTGACCGGTCGAGTTGATAACGCGCGTTTGCCAAAGCAAGTGCGCCTCGGCCGACGGCCGTGACCCTTTGAAAACAAAAGACCAACGGGTGCCGGCGTTTATTTCCCGACGACGTTAAAACGGCTGACG
The DNA here is from genome assembly GCA_002433465.1 of Salinisphaera sp. UBA6602. Taxonomy (GTDB): domain Bacteria; phylum Pseudomonadota; class Gammaproteobacteria; order Nevskiales; family Salinisphaeraceae; genus Salinisphaera. The sequence continues at coordinate 8,019 of DJIE01000049.1, read as the reverse complement.
CATTCAGTTGTCGTGGTGCCGGAGTAAGGGTTGCTTGGGAGGTGGGCTCGGGGGCGTCTGGGCATGAGCGCGTGGCCGCGCACGACCGCACCCGCAATCATTCCCAACGACAAAATAGGCCGGAAAAAGCAGCCCCCTGATGCGCGAGGCCGCGCCAGTATTAGCCGCGCGCCCAACCCGGGGGATTTCGTGCACCGCCTGCGAAAAAGCGCGTTAGCCGTTGCGATAAAAGCGAAAAAGCGAGAATGCCGCGTTGAAAAGCAGATCCACCACGATACAACAATCGCGCTCGGGCTCGTTTTTCGCGCGATGTTACTGTATAACCCCGTGGGGAAAAGCGGTTTTGCACAACGCCTCGGTGGGGACCGGGACAGAGTGATGCAACTGCGACGAAACTTTTCGTCTTTATGACAGGTCGAAGACGACTGTCGGGCGATGATTTCATCGTGCAAAGCGCGAGAGACCGAGGGTATTGAATGCGTTGGTCGAAATTTTTGCGTGCCGGTACGCACGGCGCGCTGGGTATGAGTTTGTTCGTATGCATGGGGGGCAGCGTCCATGCGAACCCCTTCTCGCAGGGCGCTCAGGCGAGTCTGCATGCCGCTGCGTTCGAAAGTGGCAGCGGGTTCGATGCCGACGAGTCCAGCGCCGCAGTGACCAGCAAGCTCGGGCCGGACGAACGGCAGGCGCTGCTGGCGAAGAGCGCCCCGGAGATCACGCCCTGGCTGGAAGTCACGGTCAAATCGGGCGATTCGCTCTCGCGCGTGTTCGAGCGCGTTGGGCTGCCGGCCCGCGAGCTGATGGCGCTTCTCGCACTCGGCGACACCGTGGCCCCACTCAAGCGACTGCGTCCCGGCGATACGCTGGAACTGCGCAAGACCACCGATGGCCGTCTCGCCGAACTTCGCTTCGAACTCGACGCGATCAAGACGCTTTCGATAACCCGCTCCGGCGTCGAGAGCGAAGCTGGCGCGGGCGCGCTAAACGCCCAGATCGTGCGCCTACAAACCCAGACTCGCCAACTCACCGCGCGTGGCACGGTCGAGGGCTCGCTTTCGCGTTCGCTGGCGAAGGCCGGCGTACCTGCGGCGGTGTCCGCCCAGCTCGCCCACATCTACCGCTACCGCGCCAACCTCTCGCGGCAAATGCATGCGGGCGATCGCTTCAGCATCGTTTACGAAGCCGAATACGCAAACGGCGAGCGCGTGGCAACGGGCCCGGTCGTCGCGGCCAGCATCACGACGGATGGTCGCAACCTGAAAGCGTTTCGTGCCGTCAACGAAGACGGCGAAACGCGCTATTACGACGCCGAGGGCCGGGCGTACGAGCCGTCGCTGTCGCGCCACCCCGTCAACTACAGTCGGATAAGCTCGCCCTATAATCCGGATCGCCTGCATCCGATTCTGCATATCCGTCGCCCGCACTGGGGCGTTGATATGGCCGCCCCGCGCGGTACGCCGATCCATGCCGCCGGCGATGGCGTAGTGAAATTCGTCGGCCGCCGGCACGGCTATGGACGTATCGTGCAGCTGAGCCATTTCGACGGTTATTCCACCCGCTACGGCCATATGTACCAGTTCGCCGACGGCCTAAAGCGCGGCGATCACGTCAAGAAAGGCCAGGTCATCGGCTATGTCGGCGCCACCGGCGAAGCCACCGGCCCACACCTGCATTATGAAGTTCGCCTGAACGGCCGTCCGCATAATCCGTTGACCATGAAGCTGCCGGACGGTCACCCGCTGCCGAAATCCCGCCTCGCGGCCTATACCAGCCGTATTCAGCCGCTGATCGCAGCGCTCGACGACGTGCCGAACATGAGCCAGACGCTGGTGGCGTCAAGCGCGGGCGCTCGTCACGGCTGTACGCAGGCCAGCACGGTGAATGCGACGTTCGCCCTGACCCCGCACAACCTGCAGCGCAGCCATTCGCTGGCAGATCTATTCTGCGTGGTCTCGAGCGACAGCAACGCCTAGACAAGACAGCAACCGGCCACTGCCCGGGTCACGACACACACTACTTGCCAGGTCCCTGCCCGCGGCCGGCAGGGTGCATGGCGCCTGCCGTCCCGACCCCGATCCAATACGGCCTGCGAGGTCGCAAACGGGGCCCTGCCCGGGCCGGTCCCGATGCCGATGTAACCAGGCGGGGCGCGGCCCACCGAGCGCCGGTCGCCCGGTGTACGCATCGCCGCCACGCCCGCCTACGAGCCGCCCATGGCTCACATTCGGCTTGTAATACGACCGGCCGTAATCGATGCGCGCTGTGCCCCCACGGCACGGCCGGGGCCGCCGCGCGAGCTGCGTGGGGCACCGCCGTACGCGCCGATGCTGCCTACCCGGCCGCTCGAATCGAGCGGCCCGCAGATCGCGTGCAAAGGCGCATCGAGCGACAGAAAGAAAAAAGCCGCGCCGATCACGATGATCGGCGCGGCTCTTGTGCCGGAATTATCGAACTCGGCTAACGGTCGGGCTGCGAACGCTTGCCCTCGTCGTCCGCGTCTTCCAGGTCCTCGTCTTCCCAGACATCGTTGAGGATATCGCGGGCTTCGAAAGCGTCTGCGCCCACCGGCATGGATTCGTGCTTTTCATACAGGTCGAGCAGCATGCGACGACGATCGTCGCGCAGCTCGCGGGCAAGCACGAATACCATCATGTAGAGAATGAACACGAACGGCAGCGCCGCCAGCAGCGAGCCGGTCTGAAGACCCTTGAGGCCGTTCTCGCCGCCAGCCGAAATCAGCGTCAGACAGATCGCCGAGATCAGCAGCCCCCAGGAAAGGCGCTTGTAGAGCGGCGGCTCGAGCGAGCCCTCGTCGGTCATCTGCGCCACGATATAGGAGGCCGAATCCGCCGAGGTGACCAGAAACACGAAGATCAGGCACATCGCCAGAATGGACAGCGCCGTACTGAACGGCATCATGTCGAAGAAGCTGAACAGCGCCGAGGTGATGTCCTTATCCGCCGCGGCCGTCAAGCTTCCGGCCGCGTCGCCGAACAGCTCCATATGCAAGCCGGCGCCGCCGAACACGCCGATGAAACCACAGGCCAGCAGCGGCGGCACGATCAGCACGCCCATGACGTACTCACGAATAGTGCGACCTTTCGAAATACGGGCAACGAAGGTGCCCACGAACGGCGACCAGGCAATCACCCAGGCCCAATAAAAGACCGTCCAGCTCGAAATCCAGGCCTCGCCAGTATCCTCGAACGGATCCATGCGCAGGCTCATGGTGACGAAGTTGGAGATGTAGTCGCCCACGCCCACGACGATGGTGTTGAGAATGAACAGCGTGGGGCCGGTGAACAGAACCCAGCCCATCAGCCCCAGACACAGGGCCAGATTGATGTTCGACAGCCACTGGATGCCCTTGTCCAAACCGGAATAGCTGGACAGCGTGTAGCAGGCACACATGACCCCCAGAATGATGAACTTCCAGAGCGTGGTGTCGGGTACGCCGAACATCTGGTTGAGGCCGCCATTGATCTGCAGCACGCCCAGTCCGAGCGACGTGGCCACGCCCATGACGGTGGCCACCACCGCCAGAATGTTGAGGCCATCGCTGGTGGGCTGGCGTGCCGGCTTGGGCAGCTTGTTGGTCAGCGGCGCAAGCACGGTCGAAACCAGACCGGATTCGTTCTTGCGAAACTGAAAATAAGCGATGATCAGGCCGACGATCGAAAAACCGGCCCACTGGCTCACGCCCCAGTGAAAGAAGCTGTACTGAATCGCATAGCGTGCCGACTGCGGGCTCGACCCCGGCATGTCGTTATACGGCGGATTCAGATAATGCAGTATCGGCTCGGCCAGGCCGTAGAACACAAGGCCCACGCCGAACCCGGCAGCGAGCAGCATGCTCACCCAGGAAAAGAAACTGTATTCGGGCTGGCTGTAAGGCTCACCGAGACGGATTTTGCCGTACCGGCTCAGGGCAAGCCCCACCAGAAAGATGACAAAACCGAACACCGACAGCAGATAAAGCCAGCCGAAGACGTGCGAGATCGCGTCGAGAGCGCTGCTGGCAAAGTTGCCGAAAGCCTTGGGAAAACTTGCGCCGACGATTACTAGCGCGAGGATTATAAGCGCCGAACCGGTATATACACGCTGGCTGCGCGATAGCAATTTACTCAAGTGACCCCCAGAAGATCGGTGTAATGACGCCACGTCGAACACCTGCAGCGCTGCGTTCCGGCCGTGGTCTTGATCATATTGTGCACTAGTTGTCTTCCATTACTAGCACTTCGGCCGAAGCCTCGCAAACGCCCCGAATCGCTTTCGGAAGGCGTTTTGGCGCCAGGCGCGCAAGCCGGCGCGACGCGGTCGGCGCGATCATCCCAGCCTGGCCCATGTCTTGCATGAGAGCCGGCTTGTTTCATTTTATAGAGATAGCGAATGAATTATGGAATCGCAGGCGCGGTGGCGCTGTGCTGCAGCGTGATAAGCGTGCAGGCCGCAGCCGATGATTTCGACGTACTGCAGCCGCTGGCCGACAAGCCGCAGAAAATGACCGCCGGCACCTATGCCGGCAATTACTATGTGCCGTCCACGACGCAGACCGTCAACTGGGGCTATTTGCCCAACCAAAGTGCAAAGCCGGTGCTGACCGTGCCCTCGGGTAGTGCAGTGACGTTCGATACCATTTCCCATGAAGGCATTCTCGAGGATCAGGGCCGCGATCCGGTCGCCTATTTTGCGACCAAAGGCGTAGCCGAGGACCAGGTGCTCGACGATGCGATCGCGATCACGGCGTCCGATTTCGAGCATGATTTCTACAACGACGGCCCGCATATCGTCACCGGCCCGGTGGCCGTCGAAGGCGCCGAGCCGGGCGACGTGCTCAAGGTCGAGGTCATCAAGCTCGAGCCGCGCGTGCCCTACGGCGTGATCTCGAACCGACATGGCAAGGGCGCCCTGCCCGGCGAATATCCGAAAACCGAACCTGAGCCCAACCCCAGCAGCGAGCACCCGGAACGCTATGCCAACGTGTCCACGTTCGCTCCGATCGTCAAGGACGGCGATCGCTGGTACGGCACCCTTGACGCGGGTAACGAGCGCACCATTCGCTTCCCGCTGCACCCGTTCATGGGCATCATGGGCGTCGCCCCGGCCACCAGCGAACCGGTCAACTCGGTGCCGCCGTCACGTATCGGCGGCAATGCCGACATCAACGACCTGGGCGTGGGCAGCACCGTCTACTACCCGATCGAAGTCGACGGTGGCCTGTTCTATACCGGCGACAGCCACTTCACGCAGGGTGACGGCGAAGTGGCGCTGACCGCGCTGGAAGGCTCGATGCGGGCTACGCTGAAGCTTACGGTGCTCAAAAGCGGCAAGGCCGAGCTTCCGGGCAAACAGGTGGACAAGCTGCTCGGTGAAACCAACGATTACTGGATTACCGTGGGCCTGGATGAGGATCTCGATCTGGCCATGAAGGATGCCGTACGCGAGTCGATTCGTTTTCTGCACCAGCATTACGATATCGACGAGGCGCTGGCCCTGGCCTATCTGAGTGCGGCAACCGACTTCGAAGTCTCGCAGGTCGTGGACAAGACCAAGGGCATTCACGCGCTCATCCGCAAGGCCGATTTCAAGGAATTCGACGGCGACAACGACTAACCGCTCCGTCAGGCCGACGGCTGTCCGAGACGGGTTTTATCGATACGCCGGCCCAGGCAAACCGCCTGGGCCGGCTTTTTCTTGCCGTTCAGGCCCAGTTCGACAAATGCCTTACCATGCAGGGCTATTATTCGAACCAACGTAACTATGGATCTCATTCGTATCCTGCTGTCCATCCTGCTGCCGCCGCTTGGCGTGTTTCTTCAGGTCGGTATTGGTCTGCATTTCTGGCTCAACGTCATACTCACGCTGTGCGGCTACGTGCCCGGCATCATCCATGCGGTCTATATCATCCTCAAACGTTAGTCCGAAGGCTGTAAAAAACCGTATTGATGCCCACTGTTGGGCATAGGGGCATGGTGGCCGGGTTCCCGGCCGCCACTGCGCCCCGCGATGCAGCAAAGCAACCCGTTGCCCCGCTGTGAACAGGGTGAGCGTGTATCGCGATGCATGTATCCACCCAGAGCTTTCCTGCCGGCATGAGCGCTGATGCTATGAAAACCGATCTCTCCGTTCTCGATCTCGTGCCCGTACCCAGCGGCATAGCCGCCTCGACGGCGGTGCGGGCGAGTATCGATCTGGCGCGTCTGGCCGAGCGTTGTGGCTATACCCGTTACTGGATCTCGGAACACCACAGCATGCCGAGTATCGCCAGTTCAGCGCCCGAAGTACTGCTGTCGCGGGCGGCGGCGCTCACCGAGCGAATTCGGGTCGGCTCGGGCGGCATCATGCTGCCCAACCATGTACCGCTGCGAGTGGCAGAAACGTTTCAGACGCTGGAAGCGCTCTATCCGGGCCGTATCGACCTGGGGCTGGGGCGTGCTCCCGGTTCCGATGCCCGTGCCAGTCGCGCGCTGCGTGCCGCGTCGGGAGAGCAGTTCGCCGACCTGCTCAACGAAATGCTCGCGCTTTCGCGCGGCACGCTGCGGCGTGGCCACCCCTACGAGGGCGTGACGGTCAGCCCCAGTGACGTGTCCCTGCCACCCATCTGGATCCTGGGCTCCAGCGGTGCAAGCGCACACGTCGCCGGCTCTGCCGGCATGGGTTACAGCTTTGCGAGTCATTTCAGCCCGGTGCCTGCCGAACCGGCGCTGCGACGTTACCGGGGCGCGTTCACTCCGTCGCCCGCCTTTCCCGAGCCCCATGCCATACTCGGCGTTTCCGTCATCTGCGCGCCGACGGATGAAGAAGCGGAGCATCTTGCGGCGACCGTCGATCTGATGTGGCTGCGATTGCGCAAGGGCGAGTTTCTGCCGCTGCCCTCGCCTGAAGAAGCGCTGGCCTACGACTACTCAGAGATGGAACGCAACGCCATTCTGGAGAACCGCCACCGGCACGTAATCGGCAGTCCTGACACCGTGCGCGAGCAACTCGACGCGCTCTGCGCCGATGGTGAACCGGACGAAATCATGGTGGTATCGAATATTCATGATCCGGCCAAGCGCCTGCGCAGCTACGAGCTCGTGGCACAAGCCATGGCGCGGTAAACGCGCCGCGCCGCGAAGACAAACCTCGAACAACCGTGCCGTCCGGGATTATTTCCCCAACTTTCCACTAAGTTAGCGATTCGAGTTCAAACGCGTCACAATACGTCATGTACGGTTAAATGGACCCCAATCCTATGGGCGCTTCCCACGAACAAGACGACGACGATCTGGATTTTCGCTTTCTGGACGAGCAGCTTTGTTTTTCGCTGTATACGGCGACTCATCGGATCATCCGCGCGTACCGACCTCTACTGGAACCGTTGGGTCTGACCTACGTCCAGTACCTCGTCATGCTCGTACTGTGGGAAAAAGCGCCGCGCTCGGTCGGCGAGCTGGGCAGTGAACTGCATCTGGACAGCGGTACTCTGACCCCGTTGCTCAAGCGCATGGAAAAAGCCGCACTTGTCGTGCGCGAACGCGACAGCGAGGACGAGCGCCGAGTGCTGATTTCCCTGACCGACCAGGGCCTGGCACTCAAGCACAAGTCCAGAGAAATACACGAAGCCATGCTCTGCCAGGTCGAACTGACGCGGCCCGAAGCCATGCAGCTGCGCAAGCGCATCATGGTGCTGGCCGATACGCTGCGCCAGGCATAGCTGCTGCCCCAAAGCCAAGACTTTGGCGGCGGCATCGCGTCTGCCTTAGGGGATTCTACGCATAGCCCGGCGGCGGCCACTCACACAGACTGACGCGCCCCTCACCGACAAGGCCGCTCACCTGACATGTGGCAGTGGATCAACGACAACGCTCAGGCACTGTCATTCTTTGCCAGCCTCGGCACGCTCGCCGTATGGCTATTCTATGCCCATCTGCTCTATGCCGGCTTTCGCCGCCAGCGCAAGGCCCGGATTCTGATCAATCAGGGCTGGGGCCAGCAGATCGACTCGGTTTGCCTGATCAGCAACATGAGTCAGGAGCC
>DJIE01000246.1:2205-7790 GCA_002433465.1 Salinisphaera sp. UBA6602 | reverse complement strand
TATCGCAACATCGGCATCATGGCGCATATCGATGCCGGCAAGACCACGACGACCGAGCGCGTGCTCTATTACACCGGTATCTCCCACAAGATGGGCGAAGTGCATGACGGCGCGGCCGTGATGGACTGGATGGCGCAGGAGCAGGAGCGCGGCATCACGATCACGTCGGCTGCCACCACCTGTTTCTGGCAGGGCATGGAGCAGCAGTACCCGGAACAGTACCGCATCAACATCATCGACACCCCGGGCCACGTGGACTTCACGATTGAAGTCGAGCGTTCGCTGCGTGTGCTTGACGGTGCGGTGTGCGTACTCGACGCCAATGCCGGCGTCGAGCCGCAGACGGAAACGGTCTGGCGCCAGGCCAACAAGTACCACGTGCCGCGGCTGGTGTTCGTCAACAAGATGGACAAGCTGGGCGCCGACTACTATCGCTGCGTTCAGATGATGCGCGATCGTCTGGCGACCCATCCGGTTTCCATCCAGCTGCCGATCGGCGCCGAAGACGATTTCGAAGGCGTGGTCGACCTTCTGCGCATGCAGGCCATCTACTGGAACCAGGAAGATGCCGGCCGTACCTTCGAGGCGCGCGACATCCCCGATCATCTCAAGGCCGATGCGGACAAGTATCGTGAAGAGATGGTCGAGGCGGCCGCCGAAGCCAACGAAGAGCTGATGGACAAGTACCTGGAGAACGGCGAGCTGTCCAACGAGGACATCAAGGCCGGGCTGCGTGCTCGTACCATCAATAACGAGATCTGCCTGTGCCTGTGTGGCACCGCCTTCAAGAACAAGGGCGTACAGGCCATGCTCGACGCGGTGGTGGACTACCTGCCGGCGCCGACCGAAGTGCCGCCGATCAAGGGTCAGGACGCCAACGATCCGGAAACCAAGATCGAACGCCGTGCCAGCGACGAAGAGCCGTTCTCGGCGCTCGTGTTCAAGATCGCGACCGATCCGTTCGTAGGTTCGCTTGCCTTCATTCGCGTCTACTCCGGCGTGCTGGCTTCGGGCGACGCGGTCTACAACTCGATCGAGAACAAGAAAGAGCGCGTGGGTCGTATCCTGCAGATGCACTCCAACACGCGTGAAGAAATCAAGGAAGTGCGCGCAGGCGACATCGCTGCCGTGGTCGGCCTGAAGAACGTGACTACCGGCTATACGCTGTGTGCCCCGGACTCCCAGGTAATCCTCGAGCGCATGGAGTTCCCGGACCCGGTTATCGCCGTGGCGGTGGAGCCGAAGTCGCGTGCCGATCAGGAGAAGATGGGTGTCGCCCTGTCGAAGCTGGCCCAGGAGGATCCGTCCTTCCAGGTGCGCACCGACGAGGAAACCGCGCAGACCATCATTTCCGGCATGGGCGAGCTGCACCTCGAAATCATCGTCGACCGCATGAAGCGCGAGTTCGGTGTCGAGGCCAACGTGGGTGCGCCGCAGGTGGCGTACCGCGAGACGATCCGCAAGGAAGTCGAGCAGGAAGGCAAGTTCGTTCGCCAGTCGGGCGGCCGCGGCCAGTACGGCCACGTCTATCTGCGCCTTGAGCCGCAGGAAGAAGCCGGTGCCGGCTACGAGTTCATCAACGCCATTACCGGTGGCGTGGTGCCCAAGGAATACATCAACTCCGTGGACAAGGGTGTCCAGGAAGCGATGACCAATGGTGTGGTCGCCGGTTATCCGATGGTCGACCTCAAGGTCACGCTGTATGACGGCTCCTATCATGACGTTGACTCGAGTGAGTCGGCGTTTAAAATAGCCGGCTCGATGGCGTTCAAGGACGGTGCGCGCAAGGCATCCCCGGTTCTGCTTGAGCCGATGATGGACGTCGAAGTCGTGACCCCGGAAGAATACATGGGTGACGTGATGGGCGATCTGAATCGCCGTCGCGGTACCGTCAAGGGCATGGATGACATCCCCACCGGCAAGCAGCTGTCCGCGGAAGTGCCGCTGTCGGAGATGTTCGGGTACTCGACCGATCTGCGCTCGATGAGCCAGGGTCGTGCCACCTACACCATGCAGTTCGAGAAATATTCGGAAGCGCCTTCGCACGTGATCGAAGGTCTTACCCGCAACCAGTCGCAAAAGGCATAAGAGGTAGTCGCCGTGTCCAAATCAAAATTCGAGCGTAACAAGCCGCACGTAAACGTCGGCACGATTGGTCACGTGGACCATGGCAAGACCACGTTGACGGCGGCGCTGACGGTGGTGTCGAACCGTTTGTTCGGCTCCGAGCTATCGGCGTTTGACATGATCGACAAGGCGCCGGAAGAGAAGGCGCGTGGCATCACGATCTCGACCTCGCACGTCGAATACGAATCGGAAGCGCGCCACTATGCGCATGTCGACTGCCCGGGTCACGCCGACTACGTCAAGAACATGATCACCGGTGCGGCGCAGATGGACGGCGCGATCCTGGTGGTATCGGCTGCTGACGGCCCGATGCCGCAGACGCGTGAGCACATCCTGCTGTCGCGTCAGGTTGGCGTGCCGCATATCGTCGTGTTCCTCAACAAGGCCGACATGGTCGACGACGAAGAGCTGCTCGAGCTCGTCGAAATGGAAGTGCGCGAGCTGCTCGACGCCTACGACTTCCCGGGTGACGACACCCCGGTCATCGTGGGTTCCGCGCTCAAGGCGCTGGAAGGCGACGAAGGCGAGTTCGGCACCGAAGCGATCGCCAAGCTCGTGCGCGCCATGGACGACTTCATTCCCGAGCCGGAACGTGCCGTGGACGGCGCCTTCCTGATGCCGGTTGAAGACGTGTTCTCGATCTCCGGTCGTGGCACGGTGGCCACCGGTCGTGTCGAGCGTGGCGTGATCAACGTCGGCGACGACATCGAGATTGTCGGCATCAACCCCACCACCAAGACCACGGTCACCGGTGTGGAAATGTTCCGTCGTCTGCTCGACCAGGGTCAGGCTGGCGACAACGTGGGCGTGCTGCTGCGTGGCACCAAGCGTGAAGACATCGAACGCGGTCAGGTGCTGGCCAAGCCGGGCAGCATCACCCCGCACACCAAGTTCGAATGCGAAGTGTACGTGCTGAAGAAAGAAGAAGGCGGCCGTCATACGCCGTTCTTCAAGGGCTATCGCCCGCAGTTCTACTTCCGCACGACGGACGTCACGGGCGCTTGTGAGCTTCCGGCGGACACCGAGATGGTGATGCCGGGCGACAACGTCACGATGAACGTCGAACTGATCCACCCGATCGCGATGGAAGAAGGCCTGCGCTTCGCCATTCGTGAAGGCGGCCGCACCGTGGGTGCCGGCGTCGTGACCAAGATTACGGAATAAACATGGCCGCAAGTCAGAACATTCGTATCCGTCTCAAGGCCTTCGATCATCGTCTGATCGACAAGTCGGCCCGTGAGATCGTGGAAACCGCCAAGCGCACCGGTGCGCAGGTGCATGGCCCGATCCCGCTGCCGACCCGCAAGGAGCGCTACACGATCCTGATCTCGCCGCACGTCAACAAGGACGCGCGGGACCAGTACGAGATCCGTACGCACAAGCGCATGATGGATATCGTGGAGCCCACGGAGAAGACCGTGGACGCACTTATGAAGCTGGATCTTGCTGCGGGCGTCGACGTCCAAATTAAATTGCAGTAAGACCGAGACAAATCGGTTGCGGTCTGGTATAGTCCGCGGCCCTGGCGAACGAAGCCCGCATCACGCGGGCTTCGTTTACTGGATGCAACCAAACTTGAACTGTCGCCCCCTCTAGCGAGTGGCGATAAGCGAGAAGGTACTTAACACATGGCTATTGGATTGGTAGGTCGCAAGCGCGGCATGTCTCGCGTTTTCGACGAAAACGGCGTGTCCGTTCCGGTAACGGTCGTCGAGGTCGAGCCGAATCGCGTTGTCCAGATGAAGGACGGCGACAGTGACGGCTATCGCGCGGTGCAGGTCACCACGGGCACGCGGCGTGCAAGTCGCGTAACCAAGGCGGCGGCAGGTCACTTCAAGAAGGCCGGCGTCGAAGCAGGGCGCGGCCTGTGGGAATTCCGCGTTGAGGGTGACTGGCCGACTGTGCCGGTTGCAGCGCCGCAGCCGGCCGCAGAAGGCGAAGAGCCGGCCGAGGCGGAGCAGGTTGAGCTGGCCGTGGGTGGCGAGCTGACGGTTTCGCTGTTCGCGGAAGGTCAGATCGTAGACGTGGTTGGCCGTTCGATCGGTAAGGGTTATGGCGGCGTTATCAAGCGTCATAACTTCCGTTCGCAGCGCATGTCGCATGGTAACTCCAAGGCGCATCGTGCGCCGGGTTCCATCGGTCAGAACCAGTCGCCCGGTCACGTGTTCAAGGGCAAGAAAATGGCCGGTCAGCTGGGTAATGCGCGCACCACGGTACAGAACCTTCGGGTTGTCCGCGTGGATGCCGAGCGCAACCTGATTCTGATCGAGGGCGGCGTTCCGGGCGCGAAGGGCGGTGACGTGGTCATCAGTCCCGCGGTCAAGAAGGCCGGCTAGGCCCGACTTTTACGACAGGCATAAGTCATGGAACTTAATTTGGCAGCAGGCGGCAAGACGGTATCGGTTTCCGACGCTATCTTCGCGCGCCCGTTTAACAAGGATCTGGTTCATCAGATCGTCACGGCCTACCTCGCCGGCTCGCGTGCGGGCACCAAGGCGCAGAAAAACCGTGCCGCGGTCAGCGGTGGCGGCAAGAAGCCCTGGCGCCAGAAAGGCACCGGTCGTGCCCGTGCCGGCACCATTCGTAGTCCGATCTGGACCGGCGGCGGCGTGACCTTTGCGGCGACTCCGCGTGATTATGCGCAGAAGGTCAACCGCAAGATGTATCGCGCCGGCATGAGCGCGATCGTCTCCGAGCTGCTGCGCCAGGATCGTCTCGCGGTCATCGAGGCGCCGGCGCTGGAGGCTCGTAGCACCAAGGGTCTGATCAAGGCTCTTGCGGATCAGGATTGCGAGCCGCGCGGTCTCATCGTCGTCTCGGAAGTCGACGACAAGCTGGGCTATTCGGCCAACAACGTCGTCGGGCTGGATGTAGTCGCGGTCAATGCGCTGGATCCGGTGGTTCTGGTCGGTGCCGAGAAAGTGCTCATCACGGAAGAGGCGCTGCGCGCCCTTGAAGGTTGGCTGCAATGAACCAGGAACGCATTTTCCAGATTCTGCGCGCGCCCCATATCTCTGAAAAGAGCACGGTGGTCGCGGACGCACATAATCAGGTGGTCTTCGAAGTCGCAAAGACGGCGACGAAGCCCGAGATCAAGGCGGCGGTCGCTGCGCTGTTCGACGTCAAGGTCGAAGGCGTTACGACGGTTAATGCCAAGCCGAAGCTGAAACGGTTTCGCGGTCGGCCCGGCGTGCGCAGTGGCTGGAAGAAGGCCTATGTCACGTTGGCTCAGGGCGAGGAAATCGATTTCCTCGACGGCGCCACCCAGTAAGCGCTCATAGCAAGCGCCAAAAGGTAAGAAACTATGGCACTCAAGAAAGCCAAGCCGACATCCGCGGGTCGTCGCTTTGTCGTCAGCGTCAAGGATGCGACGCTGCATACCGGCAAGCCCGAGTCGTCGCTTGTCGTCAAGAAGCATAAGCAGGGCGGTCGTAACAACAACGGCCGCATCACCGTTC
>DJIE01000246.1:0-1910 GCA_002433465.1 Salinisphaera sp. UBA6602 | reverse complement strand
GGTCGTAACAACAACGGCCGCATCACCGTTCGGCATCGTGGTGGCGGTCATCGTCAGCATTATCGTCTGGTCGACTTCAAACGCGACAAGGACGGCGTGCCGGCCAAGGTCGAGCGTCTGGAATACGACCCGAACCGTAGCGCGAATATCGCGCTGCTGTGCTACGCGGATGGCGAGCGTCGCTACATCATCGCGCCGCGCGGCGTGACGGTGGACACCAAGATCATGTCGGGTCCGCAGTCGCCGATCCGCCCGGGCAATGCTCTGCCGCTGGCAAGCATTCCGGTGGGCACGACGGTGCACTGCGTTGAAATGCGCCCCGGCAAGGGTGCGCAGCTCGGCCGCAGCGCCGGCGCTGCCGTGCAGGTCGCTGCGCGTGCCGGTGAGTATGCCGTTCTTCGCTTGAAGTCCGGCGAGACGCGACGTGTACACATCAACTGCCGGGCCACGGTTGGCGAAGTTGGCAACTACGAGCACAGCCTGCGTCAGCTCGGCAAGGCCGGCGCGACGCGCTGGCGTGGTCGTCGCCCGACCGTCCGTGGCGTGGCGATGAACCCGGTGGATCACCCGCATGGTGGTGGTGAAGGCCGGACCAGTGGCGGTCGTCATCCGACCAGCCCCTGGGGTTGGAAGACCAAGGGTTTCAAGACGCGTGCTAACAAGCGCACCGACGGCATGATCGTTCGTCGCAGCGTCAAGCGTAAGAAGCGGTAAGCCGCGTTTTATAAAGGCACAGGAATAGCTATGCCCCGTTCAATCAAGAAAGGCCCGTTCGTCGACCTGCATCTCGCCGCCAAGGTGGAAGCAGCCGCGAACAGCAGCACCAAGCGGCCGATCAAAACCTGGTCGCGTCGCTCGATGGTGACGCCCGACATGATCGGCCTGACGATTGCCGTGCACAACGGTCGTCAGCACGTGCCGGTGTTCGTGTCGGAAAACATGGTCGGCCACAAGCTTGGCGAGTTTTCCCCGACGCGGACCTTCAAGGGTCACCTGGGCGACCGCAAGGGTTAAGGCGAGGACTTATTAATATGGAATCGTTCGCCAAACTTCGTTTCGCGCGTATCTCGCCGCAGAAGGTTCGTCTTGTTGCCGATGAGGTGCGGGGCATGCCGGTCGAGCGTGCGTTGGAAACGCTGCAGTTTTCGAGCAAGAAAGCGGCGCATATCGTGCGCAAGGTGCTCGAGTCGGCAGTTGCCAACGCCGAGCACAATGAAGGCGCCGATATCGACGAGCTCAAGGTATCCACCATCATGGTTGACGAAGGTCCGACCATGAAACGGATGAAGCCTCGAGCCCGCGGTCGCGCCGATCGGATTTTCAAGCGTACGAGTCACGTGACGATTCGCGTCGCAGACAAGTAAACGGATAAAGATATGGGTCATAAAGTACATCCTGTCGGTTTCCGTCTCGGTATTACCTCCGAGTGGAGCTCGCGCTGGTATGCAGAGAACGCCGGCTATCGCGACGCGCTGAACACGGATCTGGAGATTCGTGATTTCATTCGCGAAAAGCTGGCGCATGCCTCGGTCAGCCGCATTCAGATCGATCGTCCTGCGCGTAGCGCGCGGATCACGATCCACACGGCGCGTCCGGGCATCGTCATCGGCAAGAAGGGCGAGGATATCGACAAGCTGCGTTCGGAAGTGTCCGAGCGCATGGGCGTGCCCGTGCATCTGTCGGTCGAAGAGATTCGCCGTCCGGAGCTCGACGCCCTGCTCGTGGCCCAGAATATCGCCCAGCAGCTCGAGCGCCGCATCATGTTCCGTCGCGCCATGAAGCGCGCGGTGGGCAACGCCATGCGCCTGGGTGCGGGCGGTATCCGCGTTAACGTCGCCGGCCGTCTCAACGGTGCCGAAATCGCGCGTACGGAATGGTATCGCGACGGCCGCGTGCCGCTGCATACGCTG
>DJIE01000106.1:4305-4478 GCA_002433465.1 Salinisphaera sp. UBA6602 | reverse complement strand
GCGCAGTTCGTGATCCGCAATCCGAATGCGACCACCACCTGCGGCTGCGGCAACTCCTTCGCTGTTTGAGCCTCAGCGCGCCTTGCCCCTCGTGAGGGGCTATTCGCCGCAGGCGAATGGGGTGCACAAAGATGCCAACGTTTTGCGCGAGCAAAACCCGCGCGCAGCGCGGC
>DJIE01000106.1:3811-3986 GCA_002433465.1 Salinisphaera sp. UBA6602 | reverse complement strand
CGCGGCGCAGTTCGTGATCCGCAACCCCAATGCAACGACCACCTGCGGCTGCGGCAACGCCTTTGCTGTTTGAACCTCAGCGCGCCTTGCCCCTCGTGAGGGGTGTCGCCGCAGGCGAACGGGGTGCACAAGGATGCCAACGTTTTGCGTAAGCAAAACCCGCGCGCAGCGCGGC
>DJIE01000106.1:0-3485 GCA_002433465.1 Salinisphaera sp. UBA6602 | reverse complement strand
GTTCGTGATCCGCAATCCGAATGCAACGATCACCTGCGGCTGCGGTAACGCCTTCGCTGCTTGAGCCTCAGCGCGCTTTGCTCCTCATGAGGGGCAATTCACTGTTGCGTCGGAGGCTCGCCGGCGGCCTGCGCGGGCAGGCTGAACGGGTTGGTCAGTTGTCCAGCTGGGCTGCCTGGTAGATGCCACCCAGGGCCACGGGCGCGCGAGCGCCGGTCACGCCCGGTACGTTGCCGCTCAGGCCTTTGACCGTACGCATGGCCAGCCATGCGAAGGCCACGGCTTCGACCCAGTCCGAATCGACGTTGTACTCGTCGGTCGGGGCGAGCGGGCGGGGCGCAAGCAGCTGTTCGAGGCGCCGCCGCAGTTCGGCATTACGTACGCCGCCACCACAGATAAGCACCTGCTCGTCGCCCGGGCCATAGTCGTCAATGGCCTGGGCGATAGTGCGGGCGGTGAACTCGCACAGGGTGGCCTGGACATCGGCGGGTCTGGGCCGCGCGGCGAGGCTGTCGATCTGGGCACGCAGCCAGTCGAGGTTGAAGTATTCACGCCCGGTACTCTTTGGTGCCGGCCGGGCGAAATAACGATCCGCCATCATGTGGGCTAGCAGGCCGTCGTCTACATGGCCGCTGGCCGCCCACTGTCCATCCGCATCGTAATGGCGCTTGAGGTGCGCCGCGATCCAGGCATCCATTAGCGCGTTGCCGGGGCCCGTATCGAGGCCGGTCACCGCGTGCGGATCGTCCACCGCGCCGGTGGGCAATACCGTGAGATTGGCGATGCCGCCGATATTGACCACCACGCGATGGCGCTGGGCGTTGGCGAAGACGCTGCGATGGAACGCCGGCACCAGCGGTGCGCCCTGGCCGCCGACGGCGATATCGCTATTGCGAAAATCACCGACCACGCGACAGCCCGTTCGGGCCGCGATGCGGCTGGGCGAGCCAAGCTGAAGGCTGAACGGATAGCGGGCATCGGGCTCGTGGCGCACGGTCTGGCCGTGGCTGCCGATGGCGTCGACGTCGGTCGTGCTCACCTGCGCCTTGTCCATGACGGCGATCGCGGCGCGCGCGAACCACTCGCCCACGCGCTGGTCGAGTTCACCGAACTTGGCCAGCGATACGCCGGCAACCTGCTGCGAAAGATGCAGCAGGTCGTCGCGCAGACCGGCGTCGGGTGCCTCGGCATGGGTGGCAAGAATCCGGGGGTGGTTGCCATCGGCATCGAAGCGCACCACGGCCGCATCGGCGGCGTCCACGCTGGTACCCGACATCAGGCCGACGTAATAGCGCGACTCACTCATTCGGAATGCGTCGCGAACGGATTGCGGTTGCTGCCGTCACCGGGCGTCTCCTCGAGAAGGTCTGGCGGCGCCTGTGAATTGCGAACGTCGAGGCGGCACGCCGATCAGTTGGCGGCGCTGGCCTCGGCGTTGGATGAGCGGTCGGCGCTGGCGACTTCGGTATGGGTCAAGGAGTCCAGTTGCGAGAGCAGCGGCGCCGAGTGCTTGCGGAAATCAGCCATGTACTCATTGGGCAGCGGCAGGGCCTTGGGCAGGTCCACGCGCTCCGGATCCTTCGGGTTGCCGTCAACGCGGAATTCGTAGTGCAGATGGGGCCCGGTGGCCAGGCCGCTCATACCCACATAGCCGATGATCTCGCCTTGCTTGACCTTGCTGCCCACGCCCTGGCCACTGGCAAACCGCGACATGTGGCCGTAACGGGTCGACAGGTGCGAGTCGTGTCGTACCACGATCATGTTGCCGTAGCCGCCGCGGCGTCCGCGGAAGACGATACGGCCGTTGCCGGTGGCCTTGATCGGTGTGCCGGTGGGCGCGGCGTAGTCGGTGCCTTCGTGGCGGCGGATCCGATTCAGGATCGGATGGCTGCGCGACAGGTTGAAGCCCGAGCTGATGCGCGTGTAGTCCACCGGCGTGCGAATGAAGGCTTTCTTCATCGCCCGGCCATCCGGCGAGTAATACACCGTGCCTTGTTCGTCGCCAGCCTCGTCGTAGCGCACCGCGCGCACATCTCGGCCACGATTGACGAACGCGGCGGCCAGTATGTCGCCGTTGGCGATCTTGTCGCCGTCCTTATAGAGCTCGTCGTAGACCACCACGAAACGGTCGCCGGGGCGGGTATCGAAAGCGAAATCGATATCCCAGCCGAAAATCTCGATCAGCTTCATGATCTGTCGGTCGGACAGCCCGGCTTCCAGGGCGTCCACGTAAAAGCTGGTATTGATCGTGCCACTGGCGTAGGCGCTGCGATGCTCGACGTCGGTGAGCACCATGTCGCCCTGATAGCCTTTCTTGTGCGGGCGCACCTGCAGGGTGTGCAGCGGGTCGATCGGGAAGTCGATGGCAAGTACGTGGCCATCGGCGTCTGCCTTGACCTTCATCGTGTCGCCGGCTCGCAAGCCGCGGGTAAAGCGCTTGCCGTGCTCTTTCATATGCGCGATCTTGAGCGAATCGGCGTAGGACAGGTCGTTACGGCTGAATGCGATCGACAGGGTGTCGCCCTTGCGGATGGTGACGTCGTGCCAACGCGGGCCCGACGGCGCCGGGCGCGCAACGGGTATTTGTGCCGAGGCCGCGCCGGTATCGATGCCGGTGCTGGCATCGACGACCGAGCTCAGCTGCTGGGCAGAGTCGCTACGCTCAATCTTGCCCGATTCGCTGCTGGCCTGGTCGGCGGTGGTCGGCGCAATCGGCACATCGAGAGCGTTGGCGTCGCCGTCGCTCGCAGCAAGTTCTTCTTCGGACAGCTCGCTCGCCGCTGCGTATTCGCTGGCCGCGGCGACGTTCGCGCTGCCGGGGCCAACCGAGGCATCGACCTGCTCGGAGTCGAGGTCGTCGGCAGAAGCGTCTGATGAAGAGACGTTTTGCGGGTCGCGCTCATCCAATAGCGTGGTCTGCGGGCTTGCCGTAAGCCAGGCGGCGCCGCCGATCAGCGGTATCACTAAGATGAGTGCGAGCCGGCGTAGGCGTGAGCTCGGCTGCGGTGGCTCATCGTGCAGCCAGAGATAATCGGTATCGATCTTGCCCATAAAATAGACGCCGAGCAGTGCTTGTAAAGCAGGGAATTTTTTGCGGGTAGCCCCTTTATCCGGCCCGCATTTATCCGGATAGAAAAGCATAAAGCTGGGTGCTTGCCAAGTGCGAAACCGCTAGACTGCGCGTTTGAACCAACTCGAACAGAGTCAGGGAGTCGTTCGCCGATGCAGGATATATGGGGCGAAATTCGCCGGGGTTGTGACGAGATCATTCCCGAAGAGGCATTTCAGTCGCGCCTCGAGCAGGCCGGGCGTGACGGCGAGCGGCTAGTCGTCAAGGCGGGCTTCGACCCGACCGCGCCGGACCTGCATCTGGGGCATACGGTCTTGCTCAACAAGATGCGTACCTTTCAGGATCTCGGCCACGATGTGGTCTTTCTGATCGGCGACTTCACCGGCCGCATCGGCGATCCGACCGGCAAGAACGT
>DJIE01000056.1:1933-19471 GCA_002433465.1 Salinisphaera sp. UBA6602 | reverse complement strand
GCCAGGAGTTCCTGTTTCTTGGCCGCAAATTCGGCCTCGGTGAGCACGCCCTGGCGCTGGAGCTGACCCAGCCGCTCCAGCGCGTCGAGGATTTCGGCGCTCGATGAGCCGGCGCCGGGCGTCGGTTCAGTCGCTGGCTCCGGATCCGAGGCGGCAGGCGTCGCCACCGCGACCATGTCCGCGAGTGCGACTTCGCCGAGCTGGCTGGTAAAGACCATCTCCCCGGCCTGTTGCTGCTGCGACTGCGCCAGGCCCGTAATGTGATGGTCGCCGGTATCGTAGAGCGAAACCCGCTCGGCGCGGCGAACCGCTAGCCGGCGGGGTGCCGCGAAATAAGCGTAGGCCATCGCGTTCTGTTCGCCCGTGGCGTCCGGCTCGCCGAGATGGTGGGGCCACCAGACCTCACGTTCGACGCGCACGGTATCCCAGCCGCGGGCACCGGCATGGATTCTTCGATGATCCGACGTATTCACGTCCCAGCTCTCCCGCATTACCCGCGACAACGTGTTGCATGCCGCATCGATACGGTTTTTGAGTACCTGGTTGCCCGGCTCGGTGATCAGGATCAGGCCGCCGCGCATCCACTGCCCCGGCCCGGCGAACTCGGGATGGTCGAACATCGCCATATCGCCGCCGCCCTCGACCACGGCGGCCCAGAGTTGCTGCATGGCCGAGCGGCTGAAACCGAAGCGCTCGGCGCAGTCCGCCAGCGTCCGATCAGGGACAGGATCGATCATGACTTTTCGAAAACCGATGAAACATGCCACGCATTCTAGGGCCTGTGCGTACCCAACAAGCCAACGGCGGCGCCGCTGCGTTCGTTCGGACGCTGCCGGAATAGGAAATGCGACATACTATTGCGCGCAACTAATATGGAACGCTAATCAAGGAGGCCACGCATGGCCAACAACTCCGATACCGACGCCTGTTTCGCCCGCGTGAACAGCGCGCTGAATTCGCGGGTCGATAACGACACCGCCCGCGCGGTCACCGAAACACTGTGCGAGGCCGACTGGCACCCCCACTACATCGCCCAGATCGTATCCCAGGTCATTGACCTGGATGCGGACAACACGTTCGTACGCGAGCTGGGCGTCGCGCTCAAGCGCGACCCCATCGACAGCGAAATCGAATACGCACGGCAGCGTCGCCAGGAAGGTGCGGATGCGCATGCCGTGGCTACGGAAGTACGCGAAGACGACGAATCGATTGCCGTTCGCAACCCGCCGCGCTCGTCGCCCTGAACGCCGAGCCCGGCTCGGCGGCCTGGCAAATAACCGCAGGCCTGTGTCGCACACCTCGCTGTGGTGCAATACGCGTATGGGTCACCACCGTGGCCGACAAGCCACGCCTGACGAGGAATGTTCATGCGCTTTCGCATGCCGAGCGCACCGCTCGACGCCCCCTACAGCGTCACGCTCGAAATACGCAAAAGCCAGTTCATCGGCTGGTGTGCGGCGGTTGCCGAGCCCGACGACGTACCGCGACTGATCTCGCGCGCACGCGAGCACTACCCCGACGCTTCGCATCATTGCTCGGCCTATATCGCAGGTGCGCCGGGCGAAGATCACGCTATCGGCTTTGCCGACGATGGCGAACCGGGCGGCACGGCGGGCCGACCGATGTATCAGGTGCTCGAAGGCAGTGGCCTGGGCCGGATCGCCTGCGTGGTCATTCGCTATTTCGGCGGCATCAAATTGGGCACCGGCGGCCTCGCTCGGGCCTATTCACAAACGGTAAGCGCGTTGCTGGCCGATCTGCCGACACGGGAATACGTGCCTCGGTGCCGCCTGGCCCTCGAACTGGCGTTCGCCGACGAGCAGCCAGTACGGGCTTGGCTGGCCGAACACGAGGGCGACGTCGTCGATGCGGCCTATCACGCCGAAGGCGTAAGGCTGGCCGTGGCCTGGCCGTTGGACGCCCGTTCGACATTAACCGAACTCGATGCACGGCTTAACGGGCGTTTATCCTGGTCGCGAGCGCCCGCGTAGCGCTCGCGACCCGCAACCCGCCCGGCTCGACCTCACGCCTCGGGCGCGCTGTCGAAACCGGGCGTTGGGGTTGCGTTTCAGTCTGGCTGATCGCCTGCGACGTTCAGCCGCGTTCGGTGACTTCCAGCAGGTGATAGCCGAACTGGGTCTTCACCGGGCCCTGCACTTCGTTGAGCGGGGCGCTGAATACCACTTCGTCGAACTCCGGCACCATCTGGCCACGCCCGAAGGTACCCAGCTCGCCGCCCTTGCGGCCCGAGGGGCAGGACGAATGCTCGCGGGCGATTTCGGCGAAGTCGCTGCCGTTTTCGATGTCTTTCTTGAGTTCGAGGCACTTGTCTTCGCTGTCGACAAGAATATGACGGGCACTGGCTTTGGCCATGGTGTGATCCTGCTTTAATGGATGGAACAGGCGGGCCATGTTACGGCAAAAAACAGGCGAAGACCGTTGCCCGGCGCGGCGACCGCCTGCCGTGACAGGCACGCTGGCAGACTATGAGAAAGGGGCGCGACGGCCACGACGACCCGGGTTGGCGGCTGCTCGATTCACGCCCGCGATGTTTCGGCCGATAGTCCCCTGATAAGCCGGCCACATCGATGGCTGCTATAAACCGACAAACCGCGTTCACCACCACCGCTACGGCAGCCCGCGTGCCCAGGCGGACAAGCGCGCTTCGAGATCGCCCGCGTATATGCGCCATTGGAGTAGACAACACTCATGAGCACCGCCACCCGTGCCTGCGTAGCCGACATCATGACCCCCGACGTTTTCACGCTCAAACACGACCAGACGCTCTACGACGCCCGCGAACTGATGGGCGTACATCAGATCCGCCACGTGCCGATACTCGACGAAAGCGAGCAGCTGGTCGGGCTGGTGACCCAGAAGATCGTACTGCGCGAAGCGCTCAAGATTGCCGAAACCCACGGCTCCGATCAGCTTGGCCCGCGCATGGCGCAGATTCCG
The DNA here is from genome assembly GCA_002433465.1 of Salinisphaera sp. UBA6602. Classification (GTDB taxonomy): domain Bacteria; phylum Pseudomonadota; class Gammaproteobacteria; order Nevskiales; family Salinisphaeraceae; genus Salinisphaera. Next base: position 16,513 of record DJIE01000056.1, on the reverse strand, counting down.
CTGGTCGAGGTGCTTCAGCACAATTTTGACACCGTGAGCAGCGAAACCTCGCTGATCGAGGCCGGAAAGCTATTGCTCGGCGGTCGCCAGGGCACGTTGCCCGTAGTCGATAACGCCACGCTGGTCGGTATCGTGTCGCATATGGACTATGTACGCATGGCCCTCGAACTGCTTGAAAGCGACGCCCCTACGCCAGCCTAGCTGCGCCCGGCGCTCGCTTGCTCGCCATGCCGTGCCTGGCAGCGCGGTCGAATTAAATGGCGGCACAAGTTGTATAGCCGCACGCATGCGCGTGCTCGTCCCGGGGTGCGACCGCGTTTGTTGGCGCCTACCCGGTGGCGGGCCAACGGCAGAATCGCGTCGGCGAATCGCGGTACGGCTCGCCGCAGCCGCCGACGTTATCTGGCGCGCCCTATTAATCCGGCACCAAAACAGCTGACGACGTCGGCCGTTTTCAATGCCGTTGGACGAAACGGCGGCACTCATGCGTCGTTTCTTCCCAACGCTTCACGACCGTTGGCCGTGGCAGCAATGCTCTCGCATGCGCGCGGCGTCAACGCGAAAAATCAGCTATTGAATAGCCTGTTTTTGGGCCGGATTAATAACCGGCTGCGCGCAGGCGGGTCGCGGCGGCCTGTACCTACGGGTTTATCGGTATTTCAGTGGGCAGCGGCCGGGTCCAAGCTGAGCGGGTATTTGAAAAGTGCCGCAAGCACGCGACACGCATCAGGATATCCCTATGCAAACCGATCGTTTCATCGCCCGTGTCTACGAGGGCTGTCCGCAGCTCGATCCGGATGTGGCCCACCAGAGCACGCTGATCGCCCTCGATGCGCTATGCGAACATCTGCCCAAGGGTCAGACTCAGGACATGGCAGCGCAACTACCGGACGAAATCGCGGACGCGGTCATCGCCGGCGGCAATCGCGCCGAGACGACCGACGTGCCCGTCAGCCTGGAGGAGTTCTACTACAAGCTGATGTTTCGGACCGAACTGGAAGAGGCCGACGCCAGAATGCTGGCCCGCAGCGTGGCCCGTACGCTCGACCACGCGCTGAGCGAAGGCGAAGCGAAAAACACCGAGCTCGACCTGCCCGGCGAACTGGCGGACCTGCTCAGCGACTGAACCAGCACTGCGCGACCACGGCGGCGCGTACCCACCATTCGCTCGCCAAACGAGCGATAACGCGTCAGCATGGCGGTATTCATGAGCACAAGCCGTAGCCATGTCCCACCTGAGCGCGCTGGCCGAGGCCGTGCGATGAGCCGCCCGGCGGTACTCGTTGCCGGTCGCATGCCGCCGAACGTACTCGACCAGCTCGAGGCCTCGTTCATCGTATATAGCCTGCCCGACAGCGCAGACGAGGCCGATAGAATGATCGACGCGGTCGGCCCGCTTATTCGCGGCATGGCCACCAACGCCGTTCAGGCACCGCCGATCGACCGGCTGGAGCGGCTGCCCGTGCTCGAAATCATGGCGTCTTCGGGCATCGGTACGGACGCGCTCAACCTCGACTACGCCCGCCAACGCGGCATTCGCGTTACGCATACGCCCGATGTGCTCACCGACGACGTGGCCGACTTCGCGCTCTTGCTCATGCTGGCCACGTCCCGCCAGCTGCTGCGCGCCGATCGCAATGTCCGCGCCGGGCGCTGGCTGGACGGCCTGTCGCTGGCGCATCGTGTCAGCGGCAAGCGGCTGGGCATTCTTGGCCTCGGACGTATCGGGCAGGCGATCGCGCAGCGTGCGGCCGCTTTCGATATGACCATCGGCTATCACCAGCGCCGTCGCAACGCAGACGTCGCCTATCGCTACTACGACAGCCTCGTCGCACTCGCCGCGGACAGCGACTTTCTGGTGGTGGTCGTGCCGGGCGGGCCTGCGACCGACCGCATGGTGGACGCCGTCGTACTGGAGGCGCTCGGGCCGGAAGGCATTCTAATCAACGTGGGCCGCGGCTCGACCGTGGATGAGCCGGCGCTGATAACCGCCCTGACGCAGGGCGATATCCGCGGCGCCGGCCTGGACGTGCTGGCCAACGAGCCGCAGGTGCCCGACGCCCTGCACGCCCTGGATAACGTCGTGCTGGCGCCGCATTACGCCAGCGCTACCATGGAAACGCGCACCGCCATGGGCCAGCTCGTGGTGGATAATCTGCGGGCGCACTTCGACGGGCGCGCCTTGCTGACCCCGGTGGCCTGACCCGGGCGCTTCACCTGCGGGCACATGCCCGCGGTCGTCACCGATCAGCCGATCTTGCGCGCCACCGCGTCCAGCAGGGACCCATCCGGGTCGAGGCCGGCAGCAATGCCCAGGCCCATGGATTCGTGATCGCTCTTGTGCTGGATGAAGCGGGCCCGGTAGGCAATCAGAGCACCCACACGATTGGCGCTGCCGCAATGCACCAGCGCCGGCAGGGCACCGGGCACCAGGGCTTCGTCGAGCAGGCGCGCGTTCTTGTCGTTGATGTCGTCCGCGCCGGCTACCGGGATATGCACATAGTTCATGCCGGTTTTGCGAACGAGTGCGGCCTCGTCGAAGTCGGTCATCTCGCCGTCGGGGCGCAGGTTGATGACCGTCTTCACCCCCTGGGCCTGGGCCGCTTCGAGCTGTGCAGCCGTGGGCTGGCCGGCAGTGGTGATCCCGCGCTCGAACCGGCATGCATTCACAAGGCCTTGGGTGTAGTCGGACATAGGGTGGCTCCTGCCAGTAAGACTGCAATCGGTTAGAACGCCATCATACGTATCATTGCTCGATGATAAAGTCCCGCGCTCCCCACTGCGCCACCGATCAAACGATCCACGCCCCGGCATTGAACCGCACCAGCACGGCCAGCCGCATTGTCGTCGCCGGGCCTCGGCTTCGCCGCCATGCTGTCGCGTAAGCGCACCATCCAACGATAACGAAATTTCGTTTCATCTCTCTAAAGTTATCCCTCGAATCGCCGAGAAATTAAGGCAAGTCAGCCGCTCGCAAACCAAACGCCGGTCATGCCAAGCGCCGCTTTTGCTGTCGGCTCTGCCGGGCACCCACGACATTCAAGGACAGCGCGCCATACGAATCGCAACGCACGTATTGCATCACCGCATACGGCTGCGGCGTTGGCCCGGCCCGGTAGCGCTATGACGCCCAGCCGCGCTTTTAACCGCTGCACTCGGCCGGCCACAGCTTGCGCGCCCGACCCATTTCGCCCGCTTCATCATTTAACCGGCCCCTAATCCCGGCTCCAAATATCGGAGAACATTTTTGAAAATCAGCAACCTATCAATTAGCAAACAACTGGGCCTGAGCATTCTGGTAGCGGTATTTTTCCTGGTGATAAGCGGCGCGCTTAATTCCTACAGCTTGAGCACCGTCAACGCCGAGATGCGCTCGCTGTACAACGACCGCGTGGTGCCGCTCAAGGGGCTGAAAAAAATCTCCGACGCCTATGCGGTGGATGTGATCGATGCGCTCAACAAGGCGAACGCCGGGCTCTTGACTGCCGAAGAGGCCACCCAGGCGATCCAGTCCGCTCGAACCACGATCAACAGCGACTGGCAGGCGTATCGATCCACCCGGCTTACCGCAACCGAAACCGCGCTGGTTGAGCAGGCGGAAAAACTGTTTGGCCCCGCCAACGCCGCCGTCGACAGCCTGCTGCGCGATCTGAAGGGTTATTCCGGATTGGTTAGCAACCAGCTGGAAAATCACGACGGCGAACTTTATGCCACGATTGATCCGATCAGCCACAAAATCAACGAGCTCATCGACCTCCAGCTCACCGTCGCCGCACGTGGCATGGAAACCAGCCAGGCGGAATACGACGCCGCCATGATGAAGACGATCGGCCTGGGCGTGATCGCGGTGCTGATATCCCTGGGCGTGGCCATCGTGATCGCTCGCGGCATAACCCGGCCGCTCGGGCGCGCAGTCGACCAGGCCAAGGCAGTGGCCGCGGGCGACCTAACCCAGCGCATCGACGTACATTCGACCAACGAGATCGGCCAGCTGCTGGCCGCCCAGCAGGCCATGGTGGAAAGCCTGACCACCGTGGTGGCCGAAGTGCGGCGCAATGCCGAGAGTGTATCCACCGCCAGCGGCCAGATCGCGCAGGGCAATAGCGATTTGAGCCAGCGCACCGAAGAACAGGCCGCGGCTCTGGAACAGACCTCTGCCTCGATGGAGGAAATGGGCGCCAGCGCCAGCCACAACGCCGAAAACGCGGCCACCGCCAACCGGCTGGCGGGCGAGGCGAACTCAGTGGCCGCAGAAGGCGGCGACGTCGTCGAGCAGGTGGTGGCGACCATGCGCGAGATAAACGACAGCAGCGTTCAGGTGAGCAACATCGTTGCCGTGATCGACGGTATCGCCTTCCAGACCAATATCCTTGCCCTCAACGCCTCGGTGGAAGCCGCGCGCGCCGGCGAGCAGGGCCGCGGCTTTGCCGTGGTGGCCAACGAGGTGCGCAACCTTGCCCAGCGCAGCGCCGACGCCGCCAAGGAAATCAAGGTGCTCATCGAGACGAGCGTGGAGCGTATTGGCCAGGGCACCACGCTTGCCGATCGTGCCGGCGCCACCATGCAGCAGGTCGTGTCGGCGATTACCAACGTCAGCACCATCGTCGAGGAAATGAGCAGCGCCAGCCGCGAACAGAACGAGGCCGTACGCCAGGCCAGCGAGGCCGTAACGCAGATCGACGAAACCACCCAGCAGAACGCCGCACTCGTGGAGGAATCCGCGGCGGCGGCCGAAAGCCTGCGCGGCCAGGCGGCCGAACTGGTGAAACTGGTACAGCAGTTCCAGCTGGCCAGCCAGCCGGCGCGTGGCGTCGACGCGCAACCGGAGCGCTCGGTTACGTCGCCGCAGGCGTACCCGGCCGTCGACATGGGCGCCCCCGCGTACAGCTAGAGCGCCCAGGCAAACAATCAGCCCGAGACCGATTGCCGGCTATGCCTTAACCGGGCATGGCCGGCGGCACGACGCGGTATGCCAGTTCCTGCCCTTGTAGCGGATTGGGTGGGCCGTTGCCCGGCCGAGGTATTACGCCGCAAGGTCACGCAGCCGTGACTGTGGCTTGAGTTGCCTGTCCGCCGTGTGGCCGCGACCGGAGATAGGCTGATCAGCAATTTCGCGCGCCATTCGCGGTCACAAGACGACCATGTTCTTGACCCAATCGCCATGACCCGTCAATCACTCGGCCTCTGGATACTCGCCCTGTTTGCGGCCAGCGCCGCCGCGCCCGCGTTTGCGGCCTGTTCGCCCGGCGCGCGCGATTACGCGATTGATGCCGGCCGGCTGGATAGCGCCTTGCAGCAGTTCGCGCATACCAGCGGCTGCCTGGTGGAAACCGATCTGGGCGAAAACGCGGCCCTGCAGGTCAATCCGGTACAGGGTCGATTCACCGCGGCCAACGCGCTTATCCGTCTGGTGCGGGGCACCGGGCTGGAAGCGCATGTCGACCCGGGCCACTACGCCGTCAATCGTGCCGACCGCGAGGCGGTAAAGCAGCGCGTGGATACGCTGCGCCATCAAGTCGCCAGCGCGCGCCGCACCGGCGCGCTGTCCAAGGATAAGGCCGCCGCGCTCGACCGGGACCTGGCGGCGGTCTGGCGCGACGCCCAGGCGCTGATTACCGAGCAGGGTTTTCTCAGCGCCGGCGAAAACGCCAGCTTTCAGCGCCTGTTCGCCTATGTGCAGGGCCAGCTCGCCGGCTAGCCGCAAGTCCACGGCTCGTTCCACGCCGGTCAGCACGCTAACGACGCCTGGTATTCGAGCCGGTTCGGTTCCCTCCTTTGACCAACGGCTCTGACCCAGAAAGACGAGCTGGCTGGCAACGATTGCGCAGCATTGGAACGCTTCGCGACGTCCCTTGCGCGGCATCCCCAGCTCGACAAACGCTCAGGTGTACCAGGTCGGCTCCGGGATCTCATCGAGCAGGGCGAAGCGGCCGACCTCAACCCGCTTGTAGGCAATCGGATCGTGCAGGCTGTGGGTACGCAGGTTGCGCCAGTAGATATCGAAGCCGTACTTGTTAGCGCTGGCCCGAGCGCCGGTCAATTCATACAGCCGGGTCGCAATATCCAGCCCGGTATCCACGATGCGCTGTTTCGCCGCGGCTACCTTCACGGCCGCTTCACCGCGCTCGCGGGCTTTGACCGCCTCGCGCGGCCGGTGCAACAGCGCATCGACCACGGCCACGGTCTGTTCCACAAATGCCTGGCTGGCCCACAGCCGCGACTGCAGATCGCCAAAGCCGTCGAGCACATAGAACTCGTCGGCCGCACGGGTCTTGTTGTCGCCGCCGTAGGGCCAGGGGCGCGTGTGCCGGCGGTTGTATTCGAGCGCGGCCGCCAGCGCACCTTCGGCAATGCCCAGATAAAAGCTGGTGAACACCAGCTGTATGGCCGGCACGTTCAGGGTGGCATACACGCTGGGCTGATAGCGCTTGTTCACGAAGCCGAGGGCGTCGCTCCAGAGCACTTCCACGTCGCGGATAACGACGCCGCCGGATTCGGTCAGACGCTGGCCGAGGTTGTCCCAGTCGCCCAGAAATTCCAGCCCGTCCTGGCGCGAATCCACCACCGCGAACACATGCTCGCCGCTGTTTTCCAGCACGCCTTCCAGTACGGTCAGATCCGCCACCCCGCTGCCGGTGGAAAAGCTCTTGCGGCCGTTGAACACGAGCGTATCGCCCGTATCCGTCACCTTGAGATCGTTATCGCGCGGGTTCACCGCGCCGCCGAAAAACAGCTGCCCGGCGGCATAGTGGCGCTCGATGGCCTCGATCTGATCCGGCGTGCCCACCAGACGCGCCGCCCAGGCCCACAGATAGTGATACCCCAGCAGCTGACCGATCGAGCCATCGCCCCGGGCCACCTCGCGAATCACCCGATAGGCGGTCGACCACCGCTGGCCACCGCCGCCAAGGGCTTTCGGCGCCAGCAGCGTGACCAGCCCGGCGTTCTTGAGCAGCTCCACCTCGGCATGCGGGCTGCGATTGGCGCGATCGCGCACCACCGCATCCTCGGCCAGCAGATCGCCGACGCTACGGGCCCGCTCGATCCAGCCATCCGCCGTATCCGGCCAGGCATCCTGCTGCCAACCGAACGCATCGACCACTTCCTGCTTGATAGACACTGCACTCATCGCTGCTCTCCATCGAAAGACGCATCGGCGCGGCCCCATGCCGTCACCGCAGGCCGACAGTCTCTGCAACGAAGTGAGAGCCGCGCCAATCACAAAACGGCAAAAGCAAATCACGCAGCATCTATTCGGGGACAGTATACTTAACTCCCACACCCGACCCCGCTAGAGCATCCGCATGGCCCGCCTCGCCCGTGTCGTCCTACCCGGCACACCGCACCACGTCACCCAGCGCGGCAATCGCCGCCAGCCCGTCTTCTTCGACGACGACGACTACCGGTTCTATCTATCGCTGATCAACGAGTTCGCGGCGAAGGCGGATACCACGGTGATCGCCTATTGCCTCCTGCCCGACCAGGTGCACTTCATCCTGACGCCAAGCCACTCGGACGGCCTGCGCGCGGCGCTGGGCGAAGCCCATCGGCGCTATACGCGACATATCAACTTCCGCGAAAACTGGCGTGGCCACCTCTGGCAAGAGCGATTTCATTCCTACCCCATGGACGACGCCCACCTCTGGGCTGCCATACGCTATGTGGAACGCAATCCCGTAGCGGCGGATATCGTCACCGACCCCGCCGAATGGCCGTGGTCGAGTGCCAAGACCCATGTATCGAACCGGGGCGATCCCCATATCAAACTATCGCGCCGACCCAACCTGGCTGACGACTGGAGCGATTATCTGGCTGCCGGCGTGCCCGCCGATGAAGCCGAACAGGTCGAGCAACACCTACGTACCGGCCGCCCGCTGGGCAATGAGGTGTTCATCAACCGGGCCGAGAAGCGCCTCGGGCGAACGCTTCACAGACAGGCGCCCGGGCCGAAGCCTAAGAGCCGGGACTGAGATAAGAATGCTTTCCCCGGATCCAGGCACGCGGGTCAGGGCGTCGCTTCAGGCCTGCAGCCCGGTATATATCCCGCCGAAAACCGGCGGCACATGTACCGCGGCCGGCTAACGCTTTCTGTCCGCCTGTTGGTAACAAACCTCGTCCGGCGCCAGGCCGCGCTTCTCGATCGCATCCAGATAGGCTTGTGCCTTCGCCTTGCGAACAATCATGGGGCCCACCATCAGGCCAAGACCTTCGTTGGCCGGCACTTCGTTGTAATCCGCCACCAAGGCATTGATCGGGACAAGTGGCAAGGCCCACAGCAGGCCATAGAACTTGTGAACCCGCGCGCCATATTGATAGCGCGCGATCTGCACATTCTGGTGGTACAAACGCGCCTGCGCATGCACCGGCGACAGCCAATAGGTCGGCAACAGCCCGAACGTCCACCCGGACAACCACCCAGCCGGATTCTCATCCATGTAATCGTTACCGGAGCCGGTATCCACCTCGAAGTAATAGGGCGTCGGGCCGTCGTGCACGTCACACACCGGTACAGCTACCGCCGTCTGATCGACCCGGGCGAGTTCGCCGCCGACGATACCGGCGCACCCGGTCAGGAAGCTGATCACCATCAGTGTGGTGGCACGGGCGAGATACTTCATAATTTCCCTTCGGAAAAATCATGAAGAAACTACAGCGTTGAACGATTACCCGCCATCAAGGGCCGCACGCTATTGTCTATAAAGCGGCTGAATGGCCCTGGGTCGAGTCGCACCACACCTTTTTGGCAGTCGAGTTCACCGCCCAATATCAGAGATTAGTATACTGTCCCCCGATATCCTGAGTCGCCATCCCAGGCCAAGTCTGCGATCTTCGACTACATCGAGGTCTTCTATAACCGCCAGCGACTACACCAGTCGCTGAGTTATCAAACACCCGAAAACTACGAACGTAAGCTAGCCACTAACCCCTGATCTCGGTGTCCGAAATAGCCGGGCCATCTCATATTGTCCCCTGATTCCGCAACTCATACTGTTCCGCATAGTACCGATATCGCGATTCCGCCGAGCCCACCCACTTAAGTTACGACTTCACAACAGAATGCTCGCGCTTCATCCCGCCGCATTCTTTCAAACGTAGTCCTATTTATATCCGGCGGGATATCAACGTCTTTGAGTAGGCGGGACAATATAAGGATCTCTCTGCCTTTTCTTTTTGTCTGCGCTGTATATGTAATCCCATAATACCGTTGCACACATCCTTCATAAATTTCCTTTATCTCCGGCGTATTATCGTAGGTCACAATCCACGGGCTGCCAATACTTCGTACTATTTCGCCGAGGTCGCGGTGATCATCCGGTTGTAGGAAATCCAAGTAGAGCTTTCTCCCTTGGTCGAAATACGGAGGATCGATATTGATCAAACTTTTCGCACCTAAACCTTCCTGAATTTCGATGAGAAATTCACGCGCATCAATCCGAGATAGAATAACTTTCGACCCGTGTGCAGCGATCTGTTTAATACGGTCCGTCAAACTATCTTTATTGAACCGGCAATCGATCTTGTATGTCCCCTTCTGCTCCCGTCCTCCGATCATGCCTGCAGAAAGGATTCCTGATCGGTTCGTACGATTCAAAAAAAGCGTCGCAAATGCTCTGTCCAATACGCTCGCGTTAACCGAGCGATAAACTTTCTTTTGTATATCCCATTCATCGACGGTTACTTTCGCCGCCTTAATTTTTTTGCAAAGGTCATCTGTCCTATTAAAAACGCAATACCAAAACGCGTATACACTTTCGCTCAGATCATTTAAATAGACTTTACTCACTATTTTTCGATCGAGTAACGTCCACGCAATAGCGGCGCCCCCGGCAAATGGCTCGACATACGTGCCACCGTCCAGCCGATTTTTTGTCAAAAGCTCTTCTATATAAACCGCTAGTCTCGCCTTCCCTCCTGGGTAGCGTAATGGTGAAATCATTGAGCTCATCAGCGGTACTCGATATCCAGCAATACCTCTAAGAGAGGAAAGAGAAAGTCCCAAAATCCGTTTAGAAAAGCTTTATTAGTGTGATGATTATTCGTGCCATGAATGTAATTGTTCAGCGTATCTAGGCTATATTCATTATCTGAGTTTACTAACTTACTAATCACCTTCACCGCGTCCTTATTTAACTCTGTATTAGACTTCAGATATTCCAATCGCTTTTTCAACGGAACATCCTTAAGAGCACAATGATAGCGCGCCTCTATAGCGCCCACTAGATTTTGGGAATTGATATGTTCGAGCACTGAGAGATCTACGAATACTCTCAAAGATGCCGCCACGCAATTTTTGTAGCGATACGGAATAATTTTGAATTCTTCGAAAAGAGATTCAAGTTTGTGATTACCAGTATCGAGGTCGCACTCTTCCGGTACTAACCTTGGCCTGTTGGGGTTTTTTACGTTCGTTCGAGTCTTCTTGGGAGAATTTACTTCGTCATCTGACTCTGCGTCGTTTTTGCTCGCATCATCTGCTGCCTCTTCCGAAGTACTGTCTTCGCCTTCTTCGTCGTTCCGGTTAGAAATGCTGCTTTTTACGGCAGGCAGATACGCCAGAATCTGATCTAAATTTGTCGTAATAGTTCGAGTATTAATTTGGATAGGCACATCGGGCTCGTTCCGTCTTAAAACTAAAGAAATCCATAATGCATAAGCTCTGTAAAAGGACGACTCGTCAGATGTTATGCTCGCTTTGCTTCCGTTGGCCTCTAAACCCCACGTTTCTCGAACGACTGTGTTATCGAACCAACGCTCAAGAATTGTCATAGGCAAGCGATGAGAGCGAACCGCTTCCCGTTCTTCTGGCTCCAGAAGTTCTAAAACTTCACGTTTGAGTGCGATGTCTCTGAGATAGAGAATTCTAAGGGTGCTCTCCAGTTCCGGTTTGGTGAACCCTGTTATTTCCGTGATTATAGAAACGTCGCCTTCATATTTATCGTAAAGCTTTGCGATCCAACGTTGCTGCTGATGTCGAGACCAACCCCTTTGTAACCCGCTTGTTGCATGTCTTTGATTGATATACCACTCGGCTGACTCAAAGCTGGGGGCGATAGAAACCTCTATCTTCGCGATATTATCGCGATTTATGAATCTAGCCTGTTTTGTAACGATGCTTCGGATGGATTTAGGCGCTTTACTCGGGTGACGTAATAGCTTAAGCGCTAAAACTCTCCTGTTACCCTCAGCAACGTAAAACCGTTCGTTATTATCGTTTTTCCAAACGACGATTGGGTCTGCGGGTATGAAACCGTTTTTCGCAATCGATTTTATTAATTCAATAAACGACTGGCGTTCGCCAGAATGATTAAGTAGATCGGCCGCGTAGTCGGTATTAGTTAAATGGGTCTCTTCGGGGTCTAAACGCGGATTCTCGCGCCAGAGTCTTAGCTGATCCACTGATCGTAGGTAACGATTTTGAAGCCATTCGTAAGCCACTATTTCCCCTTTTCGCACTCAGATTTAAGCGAAGTTTATTAAAAGCCGCCAATCTCGTTGCGCATGTATCACGTTAGAGCGCGTAAGAAAGCGTATTTTCGATCGCTACGTCGCGAACGATTAAACCCATCGGACCGAGAACACCTTGGCGCATAACGGCGCTCGGCTGAACATTCGCAGCACTGCCATGATCCTTCGTTAGCGAGCAGCTACGGAAATCAACAATAGGCGAACCGCCTACTCGCGTAAACGCAAGAACCATAAAAAAAGCCGGCAAAATGCCGGCTTTTAGTCGTAGGCGTATAAGGATATCCGAGGACAGTATCCTTATCTAGGTTGCTCACGCGACCTCGGCGCGATGCACCTCTTCCAGATCGTAATCGGCCTGCAATCCCATCCGGAATTGCTCGCTCGTTCCAAAATACCGGGCCAACCGTACCGCGGTATCCGCGTTGATCGCCCGCTTTCCCAGCACGATCTCGTTAATACGACGGGCGGCACGTCGATTGCACGGGCCAGTCGGTTTTGGCTCAGTGCCATCGGCTTCAGAAAGTCATCAAGCAGAATTTCTGCCCGGGTGAATGTTGGTTAGTTCGGTCATCGGAGCACCCGCTAGTAGTCGTCGACGATCTCGACACTGATCCGATGTCTACGCATCCGGTGGCGGCGGAAACAGCAAGCATTCATCGCATGAACGCTCGGAAATCCAAGCGCTCAATCTTTTCGAAGTGCTTTCGGTTGCCGCTCAACAGCGTGAGTTCATTATGTATCGCTGTAGCCGCGATGAGAGCGTCCGCCAGGAATAGACCGTCGGAGAGCACGTGATCTCTAATCAAATCTCTGGCGATGTTGCCAGTTGCCGCATTGATTGGCACGACGTTGACGCCCCAGTTGTCGAGACCACGTTCGATATTCTCAAGCTCCCGCGCATCCCGTGCGCCTTGCATGAGCTCGATTACCGTGACGATCGATAGAGCCGGCTGATCTATTGCATCGACGGTCTGCACCGCGGACGCATCACCGCGCGTCGCCCAGATCACCACATCGGTATCAATCAGCATCATCGCCCGGCGATTGCTCAAACCGACGGCCCTTGCGCTGATCACGCACCCAGGCATCCGGGTCCGCCATGTCGTTTCGATCGGCCCAAAGGCCGCTCAACCCGGAGTCGCTGAATCGCGGTCCGTCTGCTTTGGGTTCGCGGTGTTCTGACGTCCCCAGCCGACGCAAGACGTAGTCTCGTAAGCTCAGCCCCCTCAGCGAGGCTTCCGATTTGATTGCACGGTGCAGTTCGTCGGGTATATCGATGCTCAAGCGGCTCACGTGGCATCCCCACAAATGTTCATCACCACAGTAGCGCCAGCATGCAACCTGAGCAACTGTCGCGGGCGAACATAAAAAAGGCCGGCGAACGGCCGGCCTTTTGATCGCAGCAGAGTGTGAGCCGCGCTATTTTTTCTTCTTCGGAATATACAAATCCGTGAGCGTCCCGGCTTCTGCCTCGGCGGCCATACCCACCGTTTCGGCCAGCGTCGGGTGCGGGTGGATGGTCAGGCCGATATCGTCGGCGTTCGCGCCCATTTCGATGGCGAGACAGGTTTCGGCGATGAGATCGCCGGCACCGCTACCGACCGCGCCGGCACCGATGATGCGGCCGTCGCTGCCGAACAGCAGCTTGGTGTTGCCGTCGGTGGCGTCGAGGCCGATGGCACGGCCGTTGGCGGCCCAGGGGAAGGCGCCCTTGGTGTATTCGATGCCGTCTTTCTTGGCCTGGGTTTCGGTCACACCGGTCCAGGCGACTTCCGGATCCGTATAGACGACGGAGGGGATGACCTTGGCATCGAAGGCGGCTTTTTCGCCGGCACAGCATTCGGCGGCGACCTTGCCCTGATGCGTCGCCCGGTGGGCGAGCTGGGGTTCGCCGGAGACGTCGCCGATGGCGAAGATGTTGTCGACGTTGGTACGACACTGTTTGTCGATGCCGATGAAGCCACGCTCGTCGACTTCGACCCCGGCCTTGTCGGCGCCAATCTTGGCGCCGTTGGGCTTGCGGCCGATGGCGACCAGCACGCGGTCGTAGTCCTTGGACTTGGGCGCGTCGTCGCCTTCAAAGCTCGCCGTGAGCTTGTCGCCGGCTTCCAAGCCGGTGACCTTGGTGGACACCCAGATATTGCCGCAGCGCTTCTTCATGCGCTTGGTGAGCGGTTTGATGAGGTCCTTATCGGCGCCGGGAATGAGGCTGTCGGTCATTTCGACCACGTCCACTTCGGTGCCGTGGGCGGCATAGACGTTGGCGATTTCGCAGCCGATGATGCCGCCGCCGACAACGAGCAGCGAGCCTGGGATTTCGTCAGGGGATAGGGCTTCCTCCGAGGTCCAGATGCGCTCGTCCTCGGGCCAGCCGGGCAGCATGACCGGCTCGGAGCCGACCGCAATAATCGCGTTGTTGAAGGTGATCTGGTCGGTGTCGTCGCTGCCTTCGATCTTGAGCGTGTGGGCGTCGGCAAAGGTGCCCGTGCCGTTGACGATATTGACCTTGCGCTTGGAGGCCATGGATTTCAGGCCGCCGGTGAGCTGGTCGATGACGGACTGCTTGTAGTCGAGCAGCTTGGGCAGATCGATTTCGGGCTTGCCGAAAGTGACGCCGTGATTGGCCATGTTGGCCGCGTCTTCAATCACCTTGGCCGAATGCAGCAGGGCCTTGGAGGGAATACAGCCGACGTTGAGGCATACACCGCCGAGCACGCTGTGGCGCTCGACCAGGGTGACGTTCAGACCCAGGTCGGCGGCACGGAAGGCGGCGCTGTAGCCGCCCGGGCCGGAGCCGAGAACGAGCACGTCGCAATCGTAGTCGTGATCGCCGCTCGCGGGCTTGTCCGCCTTCTTTTTCGGCTGCTTCGAATCGGACGACTGTTTCTTGTCGGCCGATTTGTCCTTGGACTCGGATTTCTTCTCGTTCGACTTGTCCGACTTGCCGGACTTGTCCGATTTCGCGGCCTTGTCGTCTTTGTCCTTCTGCTCGTCGCTTTCGGTTTCGCCGTCATCGCCTTCATTTGAGCTGGCGTCGTCCGGATCGTCGTCGCCTTCATCCTCACCGCCGTCTTCATCGGCGGCTTCGATGAGCGCGATCACGTCGCCTTCGGA
>DJIE01000056.1:0-1610 GCA_002433465.1 Salinisphaera sp. UBA6602 | reverse complement strand
GGAGACGGTATCGCCTTCCGAGACTTTCAGTTCGGTGATCTTGCCGGCGACCGTGGACGGCACTTCGAGGGTGGCCTTGTCGGATTCCAGCGTGATGAGCGGCTGTTCTTCCTCGACCGTGTCGCCCTCGGCGACGAGCACTTCGATGATCTCGACGGAGTCGAAATCGCCGATGTCCGGAACCTTGATTTCCTGCGCCATGGTTTAACTACCTTGACCGGCCCGCGGGCCGGATTGTGCGTTCAAGAAGCGGGCGGAACGAAGCGACATCGCCAGGAACCGCCCGGCGCGAGTCATGAGGCTGCAAGACAAGGCACCGGGAGCGCTGTGTAGCAACGCTACATAAGCGAGCGGCAACGCCGTATTGCAGTCTCATGGCCGCGGCCTCCTATAGAAGCAACGTACGAAGATCAGAGAGTTTCTCGCTGATAAAGCCGGTAATCCGTGCCGCCTTGGCCCCGTCGATCACGCGGTGATCGTAGGAGAACGACAGCGGCAGAATCAGGCGCGGCTCGAACTCGCTGCCGTTCCAGACCGGCTGCCAGCTGTGCTTGGACACGCCCAGAATGCCGACCTCGGGCGAGTTCACGATCGGCGTGAACGCGGTACCGCCGACGCCGCCGAGACTCGAGATCGAGAAGCAGGCGCCTTTCATGTCGTCGCCCTTGATCTTGCCGTCGCGAGCCCGGCCGGACACATCGTCCAGATCGCGGGCGATCTCGTAGATGCCTTTCTTGTCGACATCCTTGATCACCGGCATGAGCAGGCCGTTGGGTGTATCCACCGCCACGGCGATGTTCACGTACTTCTTGTGGACCAGCGATTCGCCGTCGGCCGTGAGCGAACTGTTGAGGTCCGGGAAGGCCTTGAGCGCGGCCGCCGAGGCCTTGAGCAAAAAGGCCAGCGGCGTGAGCTTGACCCCATCGGCCTTCGCCTTTTCCTTGTTCGCCTGGCGGAATTCCTCCAGATCGGTGATATCGGCGTTGTCGAACTGGGTGACATGCGGAATGAGCAGCCAGTTCTTGTGGACCGCCTTGGCCGAGATCTTGCGGATACGCTCCAGCGGGACGGTTTCGACTTCGCCGAACTGGCTGAAATCGATATCCGGCTGGGCGGGCACGCCGCCACCACCGCCGGCCGGTGCCGCCGCAGATGCGCCGCCGCCGCTCTGTGCCTGCGACAGGGCCTTCTTCACATAGGACTGCACGTCCTCGAAGGTGATCCGGCCCTTGCGGCCCGAGCCGTCCACGCGGCCGAGATCGGCGCCGAGTTCACGCGCGTACTTGCGCACGCTCGGCGAGGCGTGAGCCTTGCCGAAGCGTTCTTCGTCGACGTTGTCGAGCTTGGAGGAATCGCCGCTGTCGTCCTTGGGCATCTGCTTGTTCGACGCCGGCTCTTTCTTCGACGACTTGTCTTCGGACTTCTTCTTGTCCGCCTTGTCGTCTTTCTTCTTTTCGGACTTTTCGTCCTTCTTGGCGCGGTCGTCATCGCCGGATTTCTTGCTCGACGCCTTGTCCTGCTTGGACGACTGCTTCTTGTCGCCGCCCGAGGACTGGCCGCCGGCTTTTTCCAGCATCGCGATGACATCGCCTTCGGAGACGGTATCGCCT
>DJIE01000199.1 GCA_002433465.1 Salinisphaera sp. UBA6602 | reverse complement strand
GCCCACGAGCGAGATCGCCACCGCCGGCAAACCAAGAGAACGCCCCTCGGTGGCCGCCGCCACGGTACCCGAGTAGAGCACGTCGTCGCCGAGATTGGCGCCGTGGTTGATGCCGGAAACCACCATGTCCGCTTCCTGCTCGAACAGGCCGGTCGTTGCCAGGTGTACGCAGTCAGTCGGGGTGCCGTCGACGGCATACACGTTTTCGGCCACCTGGTTCACGCGCAGCGGACGTTCCAGGGTGAGCGAGTTGCTCGCCCCGCTACGGTTGCGGTCCGGCGCGACCGTGACCATGTCGTCACAGATCTTGGCGAGCGCACCGCGCAGGGCGCTCAGCCCGGGCGCGTGACAGCCGTCATCGTTACTCAGCAGTAATCGCATGCAAGGATTCGATGGAAAGCGAGGTTATCGACGCGTGCAAGCGCGCCGCAGGCTCGCTAGCATAGCCTAAATCGAGGCTTTCCTGCTTGAGTGAATCGCCGGTATGGCCGACCGCTCCCGTTCTCAAAACCGCGCATCCGCCGATCGCGATACGCAGATCAGCGACGACGACAGCGCCCTGTTTCGCGACGCGGTCGGCCCGGTGACCGAAGTGGCGAAGGGGCAACGACGTCGACCCTGGCGGCATATGCCTTCGGCCCGGCCTGCCATGCGCGAAGCCGACGAACAGGCCGTGATCGGCGAACTGCTCGATTTCTCCCCCGGCGACGATATCGAAACCGGCGACGATCTGTTTCACCGCCGCGAAGGTGTGCAGCTGTCCGTGATGCGCAAGCTGCGGCGCGGCCAGTATCGCTGCCAGGCAGAACTCGACCTGCACGGCATGATCGTGGACGTCGCCCGCCAGTGCCTGGCGGTCTTCCTGCGTGAAGCGCTCGATCGTGGCTATCGCTGTGTGCGCGTGGTCCACGGCAAGGGACTGCGCTCCGGCAACCGCGGCCCGGTGCTCAAGGTCAAGGTCGCGCACTGGCTGCGCCAGCGCGACGAGGTACTGGCCTATTGCTCGGCACGCGAAAACGACGGCGGCACCGGCGCGGTCTACGTGCTTCTGCGGCGCGCATGACTCGCATGCAGATCGGTATCTATATCTACGACGGCGCCGAAGTGCTCGACTTCAGCGGGCCGTACGAGGTGTTCTCCACCGCTAGTCGAATCGGCCCTATGAACCTGCAGCCGCGCCTGCTGGCGTCCGGCCCGGGCGTGGTCACGGCACGCGGCGGCTTTCGCGTACTGCCCGACGAGATCATCGGCGTGACCAGCGCGCTGGATGTGTTGATCGTAGCCGGCGGTGAACACGAGCGCACCCTGTCATGCTCGGACACCTTGTTGGCGCTGCGCACAGCCGCCGAGCCCGCACAGATTGTGGCGAGCGTGTGCACCGGCGTGTTTCTGCTGGCCGGCGCCGGGTTGCTCGACGGACGCCGGGTGACCACGCATTGGGAAGATCAAAGCGCCCTCGCCGCGCGCTTTCCCACTCTCACGGTCGAACGCAATCGGCGCTGGGTACGCGACGGCCGCTATGCAAGTTCTGGAGGGATCTCGGCGGGTATCGACATGAGCCTTTATCTGCTGGCCGAGCTGGCTGGCCGCGAGCTGGCCGAGCGGACCGCAGAGCAGATGGAATACCGCTGGATCGACGACCCCGGTTAGCAGACGGTCACTCCAACGGCGTTGACGGTCGTCGCTGAATGCGATCGGACATGGCCACGATGATCGCGACGGCGTCGCTCCAGGCCCGCGTCAGCCCTCTTCGATGGTTTCCACGAACTCGCGCAGCACGCTGGTCGCGAACGCACCGGGCGGCAACCAGAACGACAGCACCAGCGTTGCGTCATCCTCGAACTGCCAATCGAGTGACGGTACCGCAAGGCGCAGCGCGCGGCGCCCCGCATCGACATCGCAGCGTTCGAGCCCGGCCACCAGATCGGCGTATTCCGCGAGCACCGCCTGCTCGAGCGCTTGCGCCCGGCCGCTGATGACGTCGTTGCCGCCCCGTCCGGCCATCGGCCCGCTGGGATGGATATCAAACCGTGCCAGCCGCTGTTCGAGCGCATCGTCGTGCTGATCGGTGTCGGCCAGAGAGAACACGCTGTGACTGCCATCGAGCATCACCGCTTCGCCGTCGATCAGCGTATTCCAGCTGCCCTCGCGAACGCGCGCATCGACCACCGCATTGAAAAGCAGCGACCGCGCGGCCGAGAGCGCGAAGCCGCGGCGGTTGCGCGACAAGCGCTTGCCCGCGAACAGCGCCCGCGACAGGCCGAGATTGCGCCCGCCGTGGCCAAAACGCTGGGCACCGAAGTAGTTGGGTACGCCCCGGGCACGAATATCGGCGAGATCGGCCTCGATCCTGTCACGATCACCTTCAAGCTCGCGCAGGCGCAGCACGAAATGATTGCCGCGATGGGCACCGCGTTTGAGCTTGCGCCCGTGCCGGCCCATTTCGAGGACCTGGATACCGTCGATACCGCCCAGCTCGGGCAGATCGCGGGCGATCGGCCAGGCAATGGACAGCCACTGGCGCGTGACCGCGACCCGGTCCTTCATGCCGGCAAATCCGATCTGGCGCGGATGCACGCCCGTGGCCCGCGACAGCGCCTGCACGGCGTCCTGGGTGTTCAGCCCGCTCTTCTCGATACGACACCACAGATGTTCGCCGCTGCCCGACAGCGCGATATCGCAGTCTTCGTCGACGAAAAAATCGGCCGGAGATGAGCGCAGGCGGGCCCGCACATCGGGCGCAGCACCCCGCGCGTAGGCGAACGCGGACATATCGACCGCGTCGCCGTGGATCAACGTCATTGGTCGTCGGATCCGTCGTCGTTCTGGGCGTTGCCCTGCTGCTTATCCCGCGTCTTGGGCGGCGTCGGGCCCGGCGGCGCGATGGTCAGAAAGAACTCCTCGTCGCGTCGAATCATGCCCATATCGGAACGCGCGCGCCCTTCCGTGGCGCTCTCGCCGGACTTGAGATCGTCCACCTCGGCCTGCAGGGCGTCGTTACGAACCTGGTTGCGCTCGTTGGCGGCGGCCAGCTCCTGCTTCATTCCGCTGAGCCGATGCACTTCCGCCCAGCCGCCGTCGGCCACCCACAGCCGGTATTGCAGCGCGGCGAGCACGAGCACAAGCACGATAATGACGGCGCGGTACATACGCCGATTGTAGCGCGGGGGGCGGACCTGTCTAGCGCCCGACAGATCGGTACTCAGGCGCGCCAGGCGGCTGCCGATCTCAGCGCGCATCGTGCTCACGTCGCGACGCCAGTCATGCATGGCCGGATAACTCGTAGCGCCGCGCGCCTAGAATCCGACATTGAATGCGCGGCGCCCGGGATATACCGCCCGTGCGCCCAGCTCGGCCTCGATCATGAGCAGGCGGTTGTACTTGGCGATACGGTCGGAACGCGACAACGAGCCGGTCTTGATCTGGGTCGCCGAGGTGGCCACGGCCAGATCGGCGATGGTGGAATCCTCGGTTTCGCCGGAGCGATGCGACACGACGGCCGTGTACTCTGCGCGGGTGGCCACGTCGATGGCGCGCAGCGTTTCGGTGAGCGTGCCGATCTGGTTGGGCTTGATCAGAATCGAGTTGGCAATGCCTTCCTCGATACCTTTCTGCAGGATGCGCGTGTTGGTCACGAACAGGTCGTCGCCGACCAGCTGCACCCGGTCGCCCAGGCGCTCGGTCAGCAGTGCCCAACCGTCCCAGTCGTCCTCGGCCATGCCGTCTTCGATGGTGATGATCGGGTACTTGTCGACCAGGCCGGCCAGATAATCCACGAAGCCGGCTGCGTCGTAGTCGGCGTTTTCCGAGGCCAGCTTGTAGCGGCCGTCTTCACAGAACTCGGTGCTGGCCGCGTCGAGGCCGAGCCAGACATCGCCGCCGGGCTGGTAGCCGGCGCGTTCGATGGCTTCGACGAGCGTATCCAGCGCTGCCGCATTCGAGGGCAGATCGGGCGCAAAACCGCCTTCGTCGCCCACGGCCGTGGCCAGACCCCGTTCGCCCAACAGCTTCTTGAGATGCTGGAAGATCTCGGCGCCGCAGCGCATGGCTTCTGAAAAGCTCGGCGCGCCGGCCGGCACGATCATGAATTCCTGCATGTCGACGTTGTTGTTGGCATGCGCGCCGCCGTTGATGACGTTCATCATCGGCACCGGCAGGTTCACGGCGTCGTCGTGGCCAAGAAAGTCGTACAGGCCCTGTTTGTTGTCGTTGGCCGCGGCATGGGCCACGGCCAACGACACGCCCAGCAGCGCGTTCGCGCCAAGCCGACCCTTGTTGTCGGTGCCGTCGAGTTCGATCAGCGTCTTGTCGAGGCCGGCCTGGTCATCGGCTTCGAAGCCCTTGAGCTTCTTGGCGATCTCACCGTTGATATTCGCCACGGCCCGGGTCACGCCCTTGCCCAGGAAGCGATCGCCGTCGCCGTCGCGCAATTCGACCGCCTCGAGGCTGCCGGTGGACGCGCCCGAGGGCACCATCGCGGTACCCACGGCACCGGTTTCCAGCGTCACACGGGCGGCGACCGTCGGGTTGCCGCGCGAATCGATGACCTGATATCCACGAATCTGCTTGATCTTCGACATAGGAATACTGCTTTCGCGTTTCGTTTAAGGTTGGACGAGCGTCGACTCGATCGTGCCGCGGCGTTTGACCACGCCGTCGAGCTCGACCAGCGTCTCCAGCAGCTCGCGCATATGCGCCAGCGGCCAAGAATTGGGCCCATCGCACAGGGCGTTGTCTGGGTCCGGATGCGTTTCCATGAACAAACCGGAAATTCCGGCGGCCACGGCAGAGCGCGACAATACCGGAATCTGTTCGCGGGCGCCGCCCGAGCGGCTGCCCTGGCCGCCCGGCAGCTGTACCGAATGGGTGGCATCGAACACCACCGGGCAGTTCGTAGCGCGCATGATGGCAAGGCTGCGCATATCCGCAACCAGGTTGTTGTAGCCAAATGCATAGCCGCGCTCGCAGACCATGATCTGCTCGCCGCCGCCCGCGCGCGCCTTGGCCACTACGCCGTTCATTTCGGCCGGAGAAAGAAACTGGCCCTTCTTGATATTCACCGGCGTGCCGCTGGCCGCGACCGCCTGAATAAAGTCGGTCTGGCGACAGAGAAAGGCCGGCGTCTGCAGCAGATCCACCACGGCCGCCACCGGCGCGATCTGGTCTTCGATGTGCACGTCGGTGGTCACCGGCACGCCGATCTCGCGCTTGACCGCGGCCAGCATGTCCAGCCCGGCCTCGATGCCCGGGCCGCGATAGCTGTCGCCGGAACTGCGGTTGGCCTTGTCGAACGAACCCTTGAAGATATAGCCGATGCCCAGCTCACGGCACAGCTCGGCCAGATGGCCGGCCACGTCCATGACCATGCCGGGCGATTCCAGGCTGTCCGGCCCGGCAATCAGGAACAGCGGCCGGTCCATGCCGACCTCGAAACCGCAAAGCTGCATTGCCATCAGGCGTCCGCGCCCGCCGTGCTATGGGCGCGGGCGGCGGCGATGAAGCCAATGAACAACGGGTGCCCGGCACGCGGCGTGGAGGTGAACTCGGGATGGAACTGGCAGCCGAGAAACCAGGGATGATCGGGCAGCTCCACGATCTCGACCAGATTGTCTTCGGCGGATATGCCGGAAAACACCAGCCCTTTCTCGGCCAGCACGTCCCGGTAGCGGTTGTTGAACTCGTAGCGATGGCGATGACGCTCGAATACTTCGGTGGCGTCGTAGCAGCGCGCGGCCAGCGTGTCGGCAACCAGATCGCAGCGCTGTTCGCCCAGGCGCATGGTGCCGCCGAGATCGACGTTGGCGTGGCGCTTTTGCACCTCGCCGGCCAGATCGTGCCATT
This sequence comes from Salinisphaera sp. UBA6602, assembly GCA_002433465.1. GTDB lineage: Bacteria > Pseudomonadota > Gammaproteobacteria > Nevskiales > Salinisphaeraceae > Salinisphaera. The sequence goes on along the minus strand of DJIE01000199.1, from coordinate 4,892 downwards.
CGGTCACCAGGGCGATCACCGGATGCGCGGGCTCGGCCATGAACTCGGTGCTGTGCGCGCCTTCCAGGCCCGCGATTTCGCGGGCGAACTCGATACAGGCCACCTGCATGCCCAGGCAGATACCGAAATACGGAATGCCGTGGGTTCGGGCATAGCGCGCGGCGGTTATCTTGCCTTCGATGCCGCGTTCGCCGAAGCCGCCGGGCACCAGGATCGCATCCATGCCGGCCAGGCAGTCGCCGCCATCGCGTTCGACCGTCTCCGAGTCCAGATAGTGGATATCCACCCGGGTGCTGGTATGCAACCCGGCATGGGAGAGCGCCTCGTTGACCGACTTGTAGGCATCGGCCAGATCGACGTACTTGCCGACCATGGCGACCTTGACAGTGACATCCTGGGTGCGGCGGGCCTCGACCAGCTTGGCCCAGTTCGACAGATCCGCGCTCGGTGCGGAAATATCGAAGTGTTCCAGCACCAGCGCGTCCAGCGACTGCGCCTGCAGCAGGCCGGGCATCTTGTAGATGTCGTCCACGTCGATACAGGCAATGACGGCGCGCTCGGAGACGTTGGTGAACAACGCGATCTTGCGGCGCTCGTTCTCCGGCAGCGGGCGGTCCACGCGACACAGCAGGATATCCGGCTGGATACCGATCGAACGCAGTTCCTTGGCCGAATGCTGGGTGGGCTTGGTCTTCATCTCGCCGCTGGAGGCGATATAGGGCACCAGGGTGAGATGCATGAACAGCACCCGGTCATGGCCCAATTCGACAGCGAACTGGCGGATCGCCTCGAGAAACGGCAGCGATTCGATATCGCCGACGGTACCCCCGATCTCCACCAGGCAGATGTCTGCGCCCTCGCCGCCTTCGAGAATGCAGCGCTTGATCTCGTCGGTGATATGCGGGATGACCTGAACCGTGCCACCCAGGTAGTCGCCGCGGCGCTCCTTGTTGATGACGTTGTTGTAGATCTGGCCCGTGGTGAAATTCGACAGCCGCGAGGTGCGCGTCTTCAGAAAGCGCTCGTAGTGGCCCAGATCGAGGTCGGTTTCGGCCCCGTCGCGGGTGACATAGACCTCGCCGTGCTGGAACGGGCTCATGGTGCCCGCGTCCACGTTGAGATACGGATCGAGCTTGATCACCGAGACGCGCTGGCCCCGTGATTCAAGCAGTGCGCCGAGCGACGCTGCCGCGATGCCTTTACCGAGCGAGGACACCACCCCGCCGGTCACGAAAATATAGCGGGTGCCCGCCGCGTCGCCTGCCATCGCGATCCAAGACTCATGCCGGGGAATAACAGCGCGCATGCTAGCCGAAAGGTCGGCGACCGACAACGCGCGTACGCGTTACGGCCGCGATTTGTGCCAGATGAACGCGCCGATTTCGCTAGCCGTGAGTTGATGAATATGCGGATGGCGCCAGAGATCGCCGATCGCTATCAATGTATCGTCCCGGTATACCAGCGGAATACGCTCGCGCAGCCAGGGCGGCAGGCGCGCCTCGCGCAGTACGTCCTTGACGCGCCGATGCCCGCCCGACCGCGCCGGTACGCGCTCGCCGCCGCGCCGCAGGGCGACGGTCAGAGCCAGACCCACGCGCGGCGCCGGCGCCAGGGCAAGCGTCCCGCAGCCCGCTGGCAGCGACAGTGGCGTGCGCCCATCCCAGCGTTGCTCGAAGTCGGCGCGCACGGCCGGCAAGCGCGCCATCGCATACAGCCGGCCGTCAAAAAGCCGTACTTCGGTATCCGCGAACGCCACCACCGGACTGGCGACCAGGCGCGATGCCCCCAGTTCGATAATCTGCGCGACGTGGCGGTGGTCGGGTCGATCGTGTCCGGCCTGTACCAGCCAGCGGCGAACGACCTGCTTGGCACGCGCCGGCCCCAGCCCGTCGAGCACGTGCGTCTCAAGCGCGTCGTCTTGTGCCAGCGCCTGTTCCAGGTCGATCGCGGCCAGGGTGTCGATCGCGGCGGCGGCCTCTTGGGCATGCGCTGCACTACGGGCCAGCAACCGGTCGGCCTGTGGCCAGCGGCGTCTGAGCTGCGGCATGATCGATTCGCGCAGGAAGCTGCGTGCGATCGCGGAGTCGTGATTGCTGGGGTCGTCGATCCACTGCAGACCCTGTGCTTCGGCATAAGCCGCGATGGTGTCATGGTCGATATCGAGCCAGGGCCGCCAGTGCCGATGCTCGCCCAGGCGCGCGCTATGCGGCATGCCGGCCAGGCCTTGCGGGCCGGCACCCCGCAGCGCCTGCAGCAGGAAGGTTTCGGCCTGATCACGGGCGTGGTGTGCGGTGATCAGCGTTTCGTCGCTCTCAAGCGCCGCGCATAACGCCTCGTAGCGGGCCTCGCGTGCGGCCGCCTCGAGGCCGCGGCCGGCCGTGGCCACGTGAATATCGACACGGGTGTATGCCACGTTCCAGGCGGCCGCCCGGCGCGCACAGTCCGCGGCCCAGCGTTGTGCGTCGGGCTGCAGGTGATGGCAGACATGAATGGCACGCACGGGCAGCGCCGGCGCGGATTCGACCAGGGCATGCAACAGCGCGGTGGAATCCAGGCCGCCACTGAATGCCAGCACGAGCCCGCGCGTGCCCGCCGGCGGGCGCTCGAGCGCGGCCTGCAGGCAGGCGAAGCGCTGCTTCACCCCACGAGCTTGAAGTCGCCGAAGGCCATCCAGCGGTTGTAGCGGGCTTCCAGCAGCTCGTCGACGCCCATGCGCTTGAGCCGCGTCATGTTCGCCAGCAGGCGTTCACGCATCTGCTTCATCAGCTGCTTGGGGTCGCGATGGGCACCGCCGAGCGGCTCTTCGACCACTTCGTCGACCAGCTTGAGCCGGTGCAGATCCTCGGAGCCCACCTTCATCGCCTCGGCCGCTTCCTCGGCCCGCTCGGCCGACTTCCACAGAATCGAGGCACAGCCTTCCGGAGAAATCACCGAGTAGATGCTGTACTGGAGCATCATTAGGTGATCGCCCACGCCTACCGCCAGCGCGCCGCCGGAGCCGCCCTCGCCGACCACGGTACACAGGATCGGCACGCGTAGACGGGCCATTTCGAAAAGATTGCGGGCGATGGCCTCGGACTGATTGCGCTCTTCCGCGCCAATGCCCGGATAGGCGCCCGGCGTATCGATGAAGGTGAGCACCGGCATGTTGAAGCGCTCGGCGAGCTTCATCAGGCGCAGCGCCTTGCGATAGCCCTCCGGGCGCGGCATGCCGAAGTTGCGATAGATCTTTTCCTTGGTGTCCCGGCCTTTCTGGTGGCCGATCACCATCACCGACTGCCCGCCCAGCCGGGCCGTGCCGCCGATGATGGCCGGGTCGTCGGCATAGGCACGATCACCGTGCAGCTCGACGAAGTCCGTGAACATGCCGTCGATATAGTCCTGCATGTACGGACGCAGGGGATGACGCGCCATCTGCGCGACCTGCCAGGTCGACAGCTTGGAAAAGATCTGCTCGGTCAGGCTGCGGCGCTTGCCTTCGAGCTTGGTGATCTCTTCGCTGAGATTGACCTCGCTGCCGTCGGCGACGAAGCGCAGCTCCTCGATCTTTTCCTGTAACTCGGCAATCGGCTGTTCGAAATCGAGGTAGTCGAGGTTTTTCTGCGCCATCGTGTATTGCTGCTTCGCCCGCTGCGCGGCTTATTGGGTAATTGACTGTTCGCGACGATAACGTACTTGCACGTGATCCGCACCCACAAGCTGGCGCAGATCGCTTAGCAGTTCGTCGCATAGACGCACCCGCGTTTCCCCCAGAGTAAGCACCGCGCGGGCCTGATCGTTGCTGTAGCGCACGACCACGTCGCAGCCGGCTTCCTCGGCGCGGTGGCGGTCCACGCAGCCGACCAGCGCATCGACATCAACCTTGGGTGTGGCCCGCAGCAGCACGCGATGGGCGAAGCGCGCCTGGGCGGTATCGAAGTCCATGACCGTTTCTGCATTCAGCCGGAAGCCGTCGCTGAAATCGTCGTACTGCAGCTTGCCTTCGACGACCACCAGCTTGTCCGCCGCCAGCAGATGACCGTATTCGGCGGCTTTTTCCTCGAACAGCGGGCATTCGATACGTGCGCTGCCGTCGTCCAGGACCACGATGATGCGGCGGCCTTTTTTCATCCGGCGTACTTCCACCACCAGGCCGGCCACCACCGCGCTGCGCTTGTTGCCGCCGCGCCGCCCGCGACCGCCCTCTTCCGGGCGCGGCATCGCCGCGACCTGCTCGGCGATCTTGCCCTGGGTCATAAGCGCGAGCTCGTCTTCCCAGGCCTTGATCGGGTGACCGGTCAGATACAGACCGAGGGTATCGCGCTCGGCGCGCAGGCGTTCGTCCTCCGGCCATTCCGGGCGTTCTTCCAACGGCGGGCCGACGTTGTCGGTGGCATCTTCGGCCAGCCCGAACATGTCGTTCTGGCCGGCGCTGGCCGCGCTGCGGTCCTGCTCGGCGGCCGCCAGCGCCCGCGTAAGCCCCTGCATGAGGCTGGCCCGGTTCGGGCCCAGCTGGTCCAGCGCGCCCGCGTTGATCAGCGCTTCGAGAGCGCGACGGTTTGCCTTGGAGGTATCGATACGCCGACAGAAGTCGTAGAGGTTGGCGTATGTTCCGTTCTCACGGCGCTCCTCGATCACGGTTTCGATCGCGCCGCGGCCCAGGCCCTTGATCGCCCCCAGGCCGTAGCGGATCGCGCTGTCGTCGACCACGGAAAAATTGTATTCGGAAGAATTCACGTCCGGTGGCAGCACATCGATATTCAATCGATGGCACTCGTCGATCATGATCACGACCTTGTCGGTGTGATCCATATCCGCCGACAACACCGCCGACATGAAATCGGCCGGGTAATAGGCCTTGAGCCAGGCGGTCTGGTAAGACACAAGCGCATAGGCGGCCGAATGCGACTTGT
>DJIE01000239.1 GCA_002433465.1 Salinisphaera sp. UBA6602 | reverse complement strand
CCGGCGGGTGCCACTCGACGCACAGGAGGCATCGTATTTCGCGGCGTCCGCCAGGATTTCGAGTTTCTTGAGCAGCTCCATAGCTGTAATAATATACAGCTATGGCCCGTTTGGATTCACGGCGCGGCTATTTTCTCAAGCCGCGCCGGCCCGCCGGCGCGCCCGTCGCGCACCTCAGGCGTTCGCTGCGTCGGCCACGCGCGGCCGCTGGCCACAGACGGCGTCCCCTGCGGGCACCTGGCCGCCAAGCAACTGTGCCGCCAGAGCCTGCAGGCAAAGCAGCGAAAGATACTGTTTACGCTCGCCCACGCCCACCGACGTCAGACAGTGATGCCGCTGGGCCAGCGTCGGCGCGGCCTTGTCGCTGCCGCGTCGATGCACCTGCAGACTGTCGGCCGGGGCTTCGATGTATTCGATATCGCGCGCGACATCCACCATGAACCCGATGCGCCCGGCCGGTACGGCCACAACCAGCACCTGACATTGCGCGTTTGGCGGGTTGTCTCGGCCGAGCAAACGGCGCAGATCAACCAGGGTGACGAGCTCGTCCAGATGCCGGAATACGCCTTCGAACACGCCGGCACCGCCCAGCGGAGAATATTTTTCGGGCATGGCCAGTACGGCCTCGAGCTGATCCATGAAGACCACGAACTCGCCGGCCGCTTCGAAGTGCAGGAAGGCAAAGCGCCGCCACGCCACCGCGCTGCGCTCGCGCTGCTGAACGTCCTGGTTGAGCTCCGCGTGCACGCGCGCGATGTTGGTAAGCGTTTCCTGCGCGAATAGCGCGGTGTGGGAGAGCATCAACGCGTCCGGCATGTCCGGGCGCGACAACAGACCGGACACGATCGTATCGCCCCGCTGTTCGGCCGGCCCAGCCAGGGGCAGACAATCCTGCGGCTGATAATCGACCATGCTCAGAATATGATCGACGGCCAGAGCCAGATTGCCCTGCCCTGTATCCAGAATGACCATCTGTTCGGGCACGCGCTTGGAGGCTGGCTGCCCCATGAGCAGAAGAGCATCGAATACCGGCACGATATCGTTACGTAACCGATGGTTGCCCAGGTACCCGGCGATAGCCACCGCCGGTTCGGTTAGCGTATGACAATCCGCGATCTCGCGTACCACGTCGGCATCGATCGCAAGCGTCATCGCGCCCGCACTCGCCACCACTGCACGCTGGCGGGTGGTCGCCCGCGCATAGTTGCCGGTACGCGCAGCGCGCGCGCTGCGCCCCGCTTCGTCGCTGACATGCACCATGCCTTCGATCGCGAGCATGGCCTCGATATCGAGCACATAGATGGGCCGATCACTGCCCGAGCGGCAGAACACGCGATTGGCGAACAACCGGACCGCGTCATCGTCGCGATCCAGCGTATTCAGCCGCTCGTCGTCGAGCGTGATGACATCGCCAACGCGATCCACGACCACGCCGAAGCGACGCCCCTTGTTGGCCAGCACGGCCACGGTATGGCCACTCTCCGGCGCAGCCGGCTCTCGGGCGAGGCCGAGCATGCCAGCCAGATCCACTGCTGGAACCTGGACGCCACGCAGGGTGAAGCTGCCCATCATCCAGGCCGGCGTGCGGGGCATGGGCGCCGGCGGCTGGCCCAGCGATACGACCTCGCGCAGCGAAGCCACATCAAAAGCGACTTCGCTTTCCCCGGCCCCGAGAATGCCGAATTTCTGGGTGCTCATCAGCCTGCGTTGACCGCCTTCAGTCGGGGCGGCTCGGCGCGCTGCGTGCGTTGGTCGCTGCGAACGTTGTCGCGGGTGGAATCGGTAAGCTCGCGAATCAGCCCGTCTACGCGGTCGGCCGTGCTCAGCTGACTTTCGGTCGTGGTTGCGATTTCCTCCACCGAGGAGGTCGTCTGTTCCACGCCTTCGGCAATCCGCCCGAACGCGTCGTGGGCCACGCGAATGACGTTGTTGCCGCTATCGATACGCTTGAGCGACTGGCTGATGAGTCGATTGATCTGGCGGGTGGCGTCGGCCGACTTCTCGGCGAGCTTTCGCACCTCGTCGGCGACGACCGAAAATCCGAGCCCGTGTTCGCCGGCCCGTGCTGCCTCGATGGCGGCATTGAAGGCCAACAGGTTGGTCTGCGAAGCGATTTCGCCGATCACCTTGACGATTTCCTCGATATCTTCGGAGGATTTCTGGATCGCGCCCATGGCTTCGGTGGAGTTTTCCAGCGCCTTGACGCCCTGGGCCGCTTCGCGCTGCGTCGTGCGCGCCATTTCCCGCGTCAGCCGCGTGTTCTCCACGATCGAGGCAATCGAGGCATGCAGTTCTTCCACCGCGCCACGCATCGCTTGCGACTGCTGCTGGATATGCTCTTCGCGCTCCACCTGTTCGGTGATGTCGGTAGCGAACTTGACCACCTTGTAGGGCTCGCCGTCGGCGTCGAAGATCGGATTGTAGGTCGCCTGAATCCAGATCCGCTGGCCGAAACGGCCGATACGCATGAAGCGGTCGCTTACATACTCGCCGCGGGCGAGCGTCTGCCAGAAATCGCGATAGGCACCGCTGGCGACATAGGACGGATCACACAGCAGACGATGATGCTGACCGATGAGTTCATCGCGCTGATAGCCCAGCGTATGCAGGAAGTTGTCGTTGGCGGTCAGGATATAGCCCTTGAGATCGAACTCGATCACCGCCTGCGAACGGGCAATGGCGTTGACCTTGCCTTCGAACTCGGTGTTGCGATGCTTGTCGTCGGTGATATCCGTGGCGAACTTGACCACCTTGTAGGGGCGGCCATGCAGATCGAAAATCGGGTTGTAGCTGGCCTGCAGCCAGATTTCGCGCCCGCCCCGGGCCACGCGTTTGAACTGGTCGGCGATGTATTCACCGGCCGCGAGCTTCTTCCAGAGCAGCTTGTAGTCCTCGCTGTCGGCGTAGTCCTCTTCGCAGAACATGCGGTGATGCTTGCCCACTATTTCGTCGAGCCGATAGCCGACCACGTCGCGGAAGTTCTTGTTGGCCGTGATGATCGTGCCGTCGAGGTTGAACTCGATCACGCCCTGGGCGCGGTCGATCGCGGCGAACTTGCCATCGGCCTCGGCCTGCGCCCGGCGCTCGTCGGTGATATCGCTGGCGAACTTGACGATCTTGGTCGGCCGTCCGCGCGCGTCGAGAATCGGGTTGTAGATCGCCTGCAACCAGATCTCCTGGCCATCCCGCGTGAGGCGTTGAAATTCGCCGGACACGAATTCGCCGCGAGTAAGACGCGCCCACAGATTGCGGTAGTCCTCGCTTTGCGCATATTCCAGGTCGCACAGCCGGCGGTGGTGCTCGCCGACGAGTTCGGCTTCGCTGTAGCCCATCAGGGTAAGGAAGTTAGCGTTGGCCTTGAGCACGTTGCCATCAAGATCGAACTCGATCACCGCACGCGAACGATCGATGGCCCGCAACAGGCTATGGGACTCGGCTTCTTGCATCTTCTGTGCCGTGATATCGGCCGCGAACTTGACCACCTTGTACGGCCGGCCATCGGCGTCCAGCACCGGGTTGTAGCTGGCCTGCAGCCAGATTTCACGCCCGTGCTTGTCGAGCCGGCAATATTCGCCGCTCATGAACTCGCCGCGCGCAAGCGCGCGCCAGAATTCGCGATAGGCCTCACTCTCGACATAGGCGTTTTCGCAGAACAGCCGATGATGACGACCGCGAATCTCGTCCAGCGTATAGCCGGTGACGGCCAGGAAATTCCGATTGGCATCCAGGATGATCCCGTCGAGGTCGAACTCGATCGCTGCCTGCGAACGATCCAGCGCGCTGAGCTTGCTGGCATGCTCCGCGCTGATCTGTTTTTCGCGCGTAATATCGGTGGCCAGCTTGATGATCTTGATGACATCGCCGGCCTCGTCGCGGATCGGGTTGTAGGTGGCACTCAGCCAGACTTCCCGGCCGTCCTTGGCCACCCGTCGGTATTCACCGCTATCGAAATGGCCGCTGCCGAGCCGCTCCCAGAATTCGGCATACTCGGGCTGCTCGACGTCTTCGGCCGTGCAGAACATACGATGATGCTGCCCGACGATTTCATCAAAGCTATACCCCAACGTTTCCAGGAAATTGGCGTTGGCGTTGAGCACGAGTCCTTGTGCATCGAACTCGATCACGGCGCTGGCCTGACCGATCGCGTGACGGAGCGCCTCGAGTTCGGCTGTCGCGACAGTAGAAGAATCAGTCATGTAAGTCCGCCTGTGTTGATAGGGCAGTAAAGTGTTCTGACGACGCACAAGCCGACCGAAAACCGCTCGATCGCGCTACGACACCGTTGGCATACAAATCGGCGCGTCGGCCCAAAACTTTATTGCCGGGCGGCACCGTGGCGAGGTCGCGATAACGACCGCTGCGGTGACTTACGGCCGCCGCTTGCGCGGCTGTTCTGGCCACGTCCAGCCGATACGCCGGCGCTCGACATGCGCTAGCATTCAGGCATGGCAACGAATGCAGAAACCGCTGCGGCCCCCACCAGCATCGACGAGGTCGTGGCTTCGGTACACGACACCGTTGTCGCCACCTGGGGCGACTTCGTCGCACACCTGCCGTTCATCGGGATATCGCTCGCGATCATCGTGCTGACCTGGCTCGGGGCCTGGCTGAGCACGCTGTTCGCTGCGCGTCTGGCCGGCAAACGAACCCGCCCTTCGCTGCGTCGCCTGATCGATCGACTGCTGTCGCTGGGGATCTGGGCGCTGGGGCTGACGCTTGCCGCCGTCGTGGTGTTTCCCGGCCTGTCGCCGGCAAAGGCGCTCGGCGGTCTGGGGCTGCTGTCGGTGGCCGTGGGCTTTGCCTTCAAGGACACCTTCGAGAATTTCTTTGCCGGCATGCTCATGCTCTGGAAATACCCCTTCGAAAGCGGGGATTTCATCGAAAGCGGCGAGATCATGGGCCGAGTGGAACGGGTCAACGTCCGGGTGACCCATATCCGCCAGGTGACCGGCGAACTGCTGATCGTCCCCAATGCGAGCCTGTTCAAGAACTCGGTGCTCGTACTCACCAATCAGCCGGTACGCCGTATCCATGTCGCCACCGGCGTGGCCTACGACGAGGACCTGGGTGTCGCACTCGAGTTGATCGAAACCGCCGTGCGCGCCTGCGAGAGCCGGGTCAAGGATTACCCCGTACAGGTCTTTGCCACCGGCTTTGGTAGCAGCAGCATGGATATCGACGTGAGCTGGTGGTGCGATTCGACGCCGCTGGGTACGCGCAAATCACGTAACGAAGTCGTGGTGGCGATCAAGGCGACCCTGGATCAGGCCGGTATCGAAATTCCCTACCCCTATCGCACGCTGCATTTCAGGGGGCCGATCCCGGTCGAAAACGAGCCCTCAACGCCCGGCTGAAGCTTCGGCGCAAGCGCCGATACAGAAAAGTGCCACCGGTCGCAGCGGCGCCGGCAGTGCCAGCAGATCAGCCAGACGGCGGTCGTCGAAGCCGGCCACGATAACGCCATCCAGCCTTTCGGCCAGCGTGGCCAGATGCATGTTCTGCAACACTGCGCCCGCTTCGATATGCACGTAGCGTTCACCGCGCCGGCCGTCGGGCTGCTGATCCACAAAATGCGCGTTCGCCGCATCATAATCAGCGGCCACGACCAGCACCGCCGCCGCGTGTTCCAGCCAGGCATCGTCGGCCAGCGAAGTCTCCCTTAGTGCTTCGGGCGAAATTGCTTTCAGCCATTCGCCAAGCCGCGCGTCGGGCGTATCGAGCGCGTACAAACCGGGTTTCGAGGCTTCCAGCCGCTGGACGACCGCAAACAGACGTAGCGGATAGAGCCCATGCGCCGACGGCGCGTTGCGTTTGCCCGAGCTCGAGCGCCCCTGTGCGCAGTGGACGATACGCTCGAGCGCTGCCCGGCTGATGGGTGCATCGCTGTATTCACGGACGCTGTGCCGGCACGCGATCAGCGTGTTCAAGACAGCCCGTGGGTCCGACGGTCGAGTGGTCACTGCTTGCGAAAACGGGGCCGACGACCGGCCCCGTTTGTTGCGCTCTGCGTTCTGCGCCCTAGGCGAGGAAGCCGATGAGCGCTTCGTTGAACTCGTCGGCGTGCGTGGCGTTGATGCCGTGCGGGCCGCCTTCGATGAGCTTCAGCGAACTGTCGGCGATGGCGTCCACAGAACGCTTGCCGCTGACCTCGAACGGCACGATGCCGTCCGAATCGCCGTGGATGATCAGCGTGGGCACATCGAATTTCGCCAAATCGTCGCGAAAATCCGTGCGTCCGAATGCGGCGATGCAGTCCAGTGTGCCCTTGGGCGAGGCGAACCAGGCAATGTTGCGATGGTACTGGCGATTGGCGTCGCTCACGAGCAGCCCGCCCTGTTCGGTGGAGAAGAAGTTGCCGGAGAAGTCTTCGAAGAAGGCCGGCCGATCGCTCTTCACCCCGTTCTCGAAGTCGGCGATGGTGGCATCGTCCAGACCACCGTCGGGATTATCGTCGGCCTTGTAGAGGTAAGGCGGCACCGCGGCGGCGAGTACGGCCTTGGCCACGCGATCGCTGCCATAGGTACCGATATAGCGGGCGACTTCGCCACCGCCCATGGAGAAGCCGACCAGCGTCATGTCGGACAGGTCCAGATGTTCGACCAGCCTGTTCAGATCGCGGGCGAGCGTGTCGTAGTCGTAACCGCCGAACGGCTGCGACGATTTGCCGAATCCGCGCCGATCGTAGGTGATGACTCGATAGCCGGCGTCGACGAGCGCCGGCACCTGGTTCTCCCAGGAGCGCCCGGACAAGGGCCAACCGTGGATGAGCACCACCGGCTTGCCGCTGCCCACATCCTCGTAATACAGCTCTACCGGCGCATCGTTTTCGCGATCGACTTCAATAAATGCCATAACGCGTTCTCTTGTCGAATAGTCATTCAAGAACATGGGTCGACGCAGGCCCGAGACAAGTGGCGCCCGGGTTGGCCACAGCGGCTAACGTAGCCACGTGTCCCGTACTCACCCATTCGGCTACCGTGGCCAACCCGGCATAAAGACAGCTGCCTGCGTCAGCTGTTTCCAACGCCATCGAAGGCTAAACGCCGGCAGCTGTGCGTTTTTATTTTCAATGGCGTCGCGGGCGGCGGCCGTGGCGCGCGTACGTTCGCACACGCGCATCATCAGCCCGAAAAATTATCCATCGTCAGGCCGGGTTGATAGTCTTGCCCGCCGTCTCGATTGCCTTGCGCACAATTCAATGTCCGATTCACAGCCGCGTCCCATTCCCAACGCGCGCGTTTCTGCCCGCGCGATCTACCAGACCATTCGCCGCGACGGCGAAGAAGAAATGGCCCGGCCCATGGGCTCGTTGTGGTGGTCCGGCGTGGCGGCCGGCATCGCGATTTCCACATCGGTAATTGCCGAGGGCCTGCTGCAAACCAGCCTGCCTGACAGCCCCTGGCGGGAACCGCTGGCGGCGTTCGGTTACTGCGTAGGGTTCGTGCTGGTGGTGCTCGGGCGCATGCAGCTGTTCACCGAGAACACGATCACCGCCGTGCTGCCGCTCATGGCCCGCACCAACCGCGAAGCGCTGGCGTGCATCGCGCGGCTATGGAGCGTGGTGTTCATCGCCAACATGTGCGGTACGCTCGTTGCGGCGACCTTTACCGACGTGGTGGGTTTTGCCACGCCAGAGCAGCTTGCCGCATTTCACGAGGTATCGCGGCCGCTGCTGGATAAGAACTGGCTGGATACCCTGCTGCACGGTATTCCGGCAGGCTTTTTCGTTGCCGCCATGGTGTGGATGCTGCCCAATGCCCGCGGCTCCGAGATCGGCGTAATCGTGATCGCGACCTATATCATCGCCATCGGCGGCTTCGCCCATGTGGTGGTGGGTTCGATGGAGGCATTCCTGCTGGTGCTGGCCGGCGAAATCGCGATCTTCGATGCGCTCTGGAGCTGCCTGCTGCCGGCGTTGATCGGCAACGTGCTCGGCGGCACGGTTCTGTTTTCGCTGCTGGCTTATGGCCAGGTTCGCCTCGAACTCGACTAGGGTCTGTGAACACTCGTGCCAATCGCTGCGTTGCTACACAACGCGCACCGCGCCTTGTCTTACGATAGGGCGCGGGGCGACAATTTCATTCGCGTTAACAGGTCCTAGATCGTATGGCGCTTACAATTTCCAACCGCGTTACGATCGCTGATTCGGATATCGAATGGCATGCCGTACGTGCTTCCGGCGCCGGCGGGCAGAACGTCAACAAGGTGGCCACGGCCGTACACCTGCGCTTCGATATTCGTGCGTCTGCGTTGCCCGATATCTACAAGGAGCGACTGCTGCAACGCCGCGATCGCCGTATCACGCGCGACGGCGTGATCGTCATCAAGGCACAGCAGTTTCGAAGCCAGGACAAAAACCGCGAGGATGCGCTCGCCCGTCTGCAGTCGATCGTGGCTGGGGCCACCGCGGTAGCGCGCCGCCGTAAGGCAACGAAACCCTCCCGCCGTGCCAAGCGCAAACGCGTGGATGACAAGACACGGCGCGGGCGGACCAAGGCACTGCGTACGCCGCCCTCACGCCACGATTGAGGCACTGGCTTGCACCTGTTAATCCGCCGCCAAAGCTGCTGACTGCGCCGCTGTTTTCAAACGCCATCAAAAGATCATTGACGGCTCCTGTCCGTCGTTTCTTTCAATGGCCTCACGGCCGTTCGCCGTAGCGCCTGCGTTCGCACACCCGCGTTATCGCCCGGGACCTCATCTGCTGCCATGCCGGGGTAATAATGTATGGTGGCCGGTTAGCCTTTTGCACCGCACCATGCGGCCACGGAGTCTGTAGGCGAGCGCCCCGGTGATGCCGTGGGATCAATCGATGCTGCTTCGTGCCGATAGCGGACATATTGACAACGATATATCGACTCAATGAATCAAACATCAACGGCGCCGGGCGCCGCGCACGCATCGCGCTGGGGCGATCCGATCACGCTGATTCTCGGCCTGGGTTTCGTGGCCGTGTTTCTCGGCCTGTCCCTTTACGATCTGGACGGCGTGGCGAACGCCATTTCGACCGGCTTTGCCTGGACCGCGGCTTCGCTGGGCACGTATTTCGAATGGCTGCTTCTGGCCACGTTCTTCATCGGTATGGGCGTAGCCTGCACACCGGCCGCGCGGGCCCGCATCGGCGCGGTCGATACGCCGGAACTGAGCACCTTCAAGTGGCTATCGATCATCATGTGCACGCTGCTGGCCGGCGGCGGCGTGTTCTTCGCGGCGGGCGAGCCCGTCTATCACTTTCTGACCACGCCGCCGGCGTTCGATAGCGAGGCCGGCACGGCCGCCGCAGTATCCGACGCTCTGGCGCAGTCGTTCATGCACTGGGGGTTTCTGGCCTGGGCGGTGCTGGGGTCGCTGACTGCGATCGTGCTCGCCCATGCCCATTACGACAACGGCGAGCCCCTGCGCCCGCGCAGCCTGCTGCTGCCGGTGCTCGGCCGGCGTGTCGTCCATGGACCCATCGGCAGCGTGATCGACGCGGTCTGCATTATCGCCGTGGTCGCAGGCACGGTCGGGCCGATCGGTTTTCTGGCCACCCAGGTCAGCTACGGGCTGCATGAAATCTTCGGTCTCGCCGAGGGCCTGCCCAGCCAGCTGTCGATTCTGGTCGTACTCGGCGTGGTCTATGTGACATCGGCGGTCACCGGCATTAACCGTGGCATTCAGCTGATGAGCCGCTTCAACGTATTTCTCGCGCTGGGCATCGCCGCCGTCATCTTCGTGTTCGGGCCGACGCTGTTTCTGGTCAACGCCTATAGCCAGGCCTTCGGCGACTACATCAGTTCGTTCATGACCATGGCCACGATGAACGCCCAGACCGCACCGGCCTGGTGGATGAAATGGTGGACGATCTTCTTCTTTGCCTGGTTCATCGGCTACGGCCCGCTGATGGCGATTTTCGTCGCACGTATTTCCCGCGGGCGCACCATCCGGCAGATGATCATATCGGTGGCCATTCTGGCCCCGATCGCGACCACGGTCTGGTTTACCCTGCTGGGCGGATCGGGCATTCATTATCAGATGAGCGGCGTGTTCGATCTAAGCGATGCGCTGGCGGAGTTCAAATTCGATGTCGCCACGCTCACCGTGGCCCAGGCGCTGCCGGGCGGCGCTGCCATGGCGTTGGCGATCATGGTGCTTACCTCGATCTTCGTCGCCACGACCGGCGACTCCATGAGCTATGCCATTGCCGTGGTGGCAGCCGGCCATGACGAGCCTGCCCCGCTCATGCGCGCGCTGTGCGGCATCATCATGGCGGTGATGGCCGGCGTACTCCTGACCATGGGCAGCGGCCAGATCGGCGCGTTGCAGCAGCTGATCGTGATCACCGCCATTCCGGTATCGCTGGTACTGCTGCCTTCCCTCTGGACGGGGCCGAAAACCGCGTATGCCATGGCGCGCGCGCAGGGTATCGTGGCGAATCCGACGTAATCGAGCCAAAACGAGGTCGACGGGATCGGGCCGGTTGAAAATGGGCCTGCTCAAGCCATCCTCGGCGTGGCCGGAGATTGGCTACGTCTTTGAAAACAAAAGAGGGATGCTCGGCGGGCCAAGTTGTGGGACACCAACGGGCCCGCCGGATCGTGGCTGCCCTCGCGAGCGGTTACATTCGTAGAGCCCGCTGATTGCAACCGACTAACGTGATAAAAGGCCCGTTCGCCCAGACGACACAGGTTCTGCCTTGACCAAGCCGCGCGCGACAACCAAGCCGGGTGCGATCGATCGACGGCTGATCGAGCGCTGCCTGAACGATCGCAGTGGCGGACTGGGATTTCCGCCCGTATTGGAGCGATCCTACGAAAGCTACCGACGGGAATATCGCGCACGCGTGATGAGCAGCACGATTGTCCCATCGCTGCTCATCTACAACCTGTTCCTGGTGATCGACTACCTGCTGTTGCCCGGCACGTTCGCAATCGCCCTGTTCTGCCACCTGCTCGTGGTCACACCGCTGTTGCTTGTGGCCGACCTCGTCGTGCGTCAGCGCCCCGGTTTGTGGGTGCGTGAATGCCTGTCGGCCAGCATGCCGCTGGCGATGGCGGCCCAGCTGCTGTTCATCTTCTATCTCAACCGGGGTGTCGATAACGCCGAGCATTATCAGTACGCCATTTCCGGCATCCTGACCTATGCCAACGTCAATCAGAAGCCGCCGTTTCGGTTTGCCCTGGTCAGCACCCTCATCCTGGTCGCCGGATACTGCGGCGTGCTGGTCGCCGCGCATACCGATTTTCCGACCTTGCTGGTGGGTATGTCGCTGATGAGCGGTGTGGGCTATGTGACCCTGGTAGCCAATTACCGCATGGAACGCGATGCCCGGTACGATTTTCTACGCCGCACGCATGACCGGCTGGAATACGAAATTTCCGAGCATGCGGCGACCCATGACCCGTTGACCGGACTGGCCAACCGGCATGAATTCGATCGGCGCAGCGCCCGACTGCAGGCCGATCGACGCCTGTCGAACACGAGCATTGGCGTTCTCATGCTCGATGTCGACAACTTCAAGGCCTACAACGACCACTTTGGACATCCGGCCGGTGATGCCTGTTTGAAGCGAATCGCCGCTGCGATTTCAGCCCAGCTGCGTAACGACGACGATCTGGCCGTTCGCTATGGCGGCGAAGAGTTTCTGGTCCTGCTGTTCGACACCACCCTGGCCGACACGGCAGTGATCGCTGAACGACTGCGCCACACTATCGAGACGTTTCGAATGCCGCATGTGCAAAGCCACACGCACGTGACCCTGAGCATCGGCGCGGCTGCCGGGCGTCTGGCCGATCAGCCCCTGGCCGAACTCATCACGCGCGCGGATGCGGCGCTTTACGACGCCAAACGCGCCGGGCGAAACCAGGTCTCGCCGTGTGTCGAGGCCGCGCATGACGCCTCTGCAAACGCGCCGAGATGACGGGCAGCACGGCATCCATGCCGGCGCCGTGTGTAATCGATGGCACGACGTTACACAGGCACATGTGCAGGCGACTTAAGGCTCTCTGACCTCAGCCGCTGCGTACTCGCTTTGCGCCTTCGACGGCCGGCTGGGCCTGCATTCGCGCCGACGCCGAGGTCTGTGCGGTGGTGCTCGCACCGAGCAACTCGGCGAACAGCGTCGCCGCGGTCGGGCGGCTGAAATAAAAACCCTGCATGCTGTCGCAGGCCTCGGCCCGCAGGAACGCTTCCTGTTCTGCCGTTTCCACGCCCTCCGCAATCACGTTCAGGCTCAGGTTCTTGCCCATGGTGATGATCGCCCGGGCGATGGATTGATCGGTCCGGTTCGTGGCCAGCTCGCTCACGAATGAGCGATCGATTTTGAGCGTATCGACGGGCAATTCGCGCAGCTGGGTCAGCGACGAATAACCAGTGCCGAAATCGTCGATCGCGATCATGACCCCCAGTTTCTTCATCTCCGCCAACAGGGCGAGCGCGCTGGCGATATCCCGCATCACCGCGGTTTCGGTAATTTCCAGCTCGAGCAGGTTCGGCGCCATACCGGTGCGCTCGAGAACGGCGCGTACATGTGAAACCAGGGTCTGATCGCTGAGCTGGACCGCCGAGATGTTCACGGCGATTGGAACCGGCGGCAGGCCGGCGCGCTGCCAGGCCATGTTCTGTTCGCAGGCGGTTTCCAGTACCCATCGACCGATGGGCACGATCAGCCCAAGCTCTTCGGCCAGCGGCAGGAACTGACCCGGCATCACCGTGCCCAATTCCTCGCAGTGCCACCGCAGCAACGCCTCCACGCCGACGATCCGTCCGTCCGCCAGGCTGATCTTGGCCTGATAGGCCAGTTCGAACTGGTCTTTCTCGAGCGCACAGCGCAGGTTGTTTTCCAGGCGCATGCGAACCAGCGATCGATGCTCGAGCTCCGCGGCATAGAATTGATAGTTGTTCTTGCCTTCGTCCTTGGCACAGTACATGGCCATATCGGCCTGTTTGAGAAGGCTCGATGCGTCGCGGGCATCCTGCGGATAGATCGAGATGCCGACACTCGCGGTGACCCGGTAGTCGTGGCCGTTCAAACAGACGGGCTGCAGAATGGTATCCAGGATCGTGTCGGCGACCGCCTCGAGCGCGCCGGCGCGCTCGTCCTGCGCTATGAGCACGACGAACTCGTCGCCGCCCAGGCGTGCCACCATATTCGTCGGCGATGTACAGGCACGCAATCGTGAGGCCACGGTCTGCAACAGCTGGTCACCGGCCTCGTGGCCCAGCGAATCGTTGATGAACTTGAAACGATCCAGATCGATGAAGAGCACGGCAAAGCGATGCTCGGCGGCGATCGCCATGGTCAACGACTGGTTGAACAAGGTTCGGTTGGGCAGCCGGGTCAACGCATCATGGGTGGCCAGAAATTCGATATGTTTTTCGCTTTCCCGACGCCAGGCTTCGCGCTCGAGGTTTTCCAGCGCGAAAACCACGTTCGCGACCATGCGTTCGATCAGCCGGACGCCGTCCCGACCATAAGCACCCTTGTGCGTGGCCACAAACAACATCACGCCGATGGTCGTGCCCGCCTTGATCACCGGCACAGCCGCGGCCGATTTCAACCCCATGCGCCTGCCAAAGCGACGCCAGGGCAGAAGCCGGCCGTCGTGGACATAGTCATCGGCGACCTGGGTACGCGCACAGTGAAAACATCGCGCAACCAACCCGTCGCCCAGGCGGCTGTGCGGGTCCAGAGGTATGATCAGCTCGCGAATATCGGCCGAGATTGAACTCGCCGCGCCCACCACGCACAACGCCTGTTTCTCCGCGTCGACCCGCAGCATGGCCGCGATCACCACGTCGTCGTTGGCCACGGCCGCCTCACAGACCTGCTGATACAGGTCCTCCGGCGTATCGGCCCGCAGCAGCGCCTCGTTCGTGGCGCTGAGCGTGGCATACATCCGGCTGAGCCGATCACGTGCCTGTTCGGCCAGCTTGCGATCGGTAATATCGTGCACGATGCTCACGATCACCCAGCGCCCCTCGACAAACAGCGCACAGCGCCGGCGCTCGACGATCATGGAGCCGCCGCGGCCGAGCCGGCTGCGGTCCTCGACGGTAAGCCGCCCGACCGCGATGACGCGGTCGTATTCGGCCTCGAGCATGCCCCGGTCGACGCCCAACATCTGATCGGGGGTCGACGCCATGAACGTTTCCCGCGGGTGGCCGGTCAATTCGCAGGCAATATCGTTAACGTAGAGAAAACGCATGGTCTCGCGATCGACCACGAAGATCATGTCGTGGGAGGCATCGATGGCCGTGCGCAGCTGCTCGAGCTCGCGGTAGCCGCG
This sequence comes from Salinisphaera sp. UBA6602, assembly GCA_002433465.1. Taxonomy (GTDB): domain Bacteria; phylum Pseudomonadota; class Gammaproteobacteria; order Nevskiales; family Salinisphaeraceae; genus Salinisphaera. Next base: position 2,575 of record DJIE01000239.1, on the reverse strand, counting down.
ATGCAGCCGCGTGACATCGCGGGCCAGGCCCTGCCAACCGCGAACGACCCCGTTTTCGTCCCGTTCGCATTGCGCTGCGATGCTCAGGTGCCGAATCGAACCGTCGGCCCGTATCCAGCTCACCGAGGCATCGGCTACGGCCTGTTCAGGCAGCGGCCAGCCGGCCCGGTCGACAACGCCGAGGCCGACCTCGGCCGGCAGACGCCCCTGCCACGCCTGTACATCGATATCTCCACGCTCGACCGCTGCGCCTTGTACCGCGACGAAGCGACCGGCCTGATCGCAACGCCAGTAAAAGTCCGACACGAGCGCTACCAGGTGCCCGAGATCAGCGGGTTGCGGGTTATTGTTATCCGTCATCGCCGCCTCTGGTCCGGATTGCGGCACGCACACACGTGGTCGCGGCTGCGAGGGGTTTGTAAACCCCGAACTATCGTCATAACGATATCGGCGCGTTCCGGATAAACTTCAACATTAGCGAATGTTATTGATTAGGCTGCGATGCGCCAACGAGCCGCGGCGCTCCCCAATCGCGATTGCCGTCAGCCGGCTAGCCGCTGCGGCCGCTGGCCTGCACTCAAGCTTGGCCCGGCACTATATGTTCGGCGCCAGACAGCCGAGCCAGTTGGCTGTTTGCTAGGGCTTCACGGCCGACCACCGCGGCGCGTATGCCTTTCGCGTACGCCCAGCATCAACCCGAAACATCATCTACTTCATGCTGCGTTGGCCGCGCGGTGCGGCTGGGCCCATGCAAGGCCAAGGCCGAGTCGATGGCGCAAACGATGCCAGGCCTGGGGCCGACGGCTCGCACACCCGTTTATTCATCCTTAACCTGTGCGCATGCGTGACTCCGACGACCTGTTCGCTCAGCTTGCCCGTTCGCGTTTTCGTAGTCGCTTCCGACTTGGCGCGCGCGAACTTGATTACCTGGAACGGCGTGGGCTCGATACCGTGCTCGACCACGCCGAAACGTTTGTTGCCGAGCGGCTGGCACCGGCCCAACCGAAAAACGATGGCCGCCAGACGCCCATGCGCAACCACCCGGTATTCGTCGCACAGCACGCCACCGCCACCTGTTGTCGCAGCTGTTTGGAAAAGTGGCACGGACTGCCGAAGAACACCGCTCTGAATGCGGCCCAGCAGTCCTATGTGGTCGGCGTGATCCGGCGCTGGCTGGAACGCCAGCGCTGATCTAACGCGCTGATTCATCGGCGCTATTCGCCGCGGTTCGCGATCGTCTGTAGTTGATCGATGCGCTCGGACGCCTGGGCCTTGGTCAGGTTGGGGTCAAAGCTTTCGTTGGCTTCCTCGCACAGCGTCTGCAGATAGGACTTCTGCGCGCCGGTCATCGCTTCGTCACCGGTCGTCCAGTTGGACGGATCCTTTTCGGTATTGCTGTGGTCCGGCTGGGCCTGTGGTTTGTTGGCATCGGTCATGGCATTTACCTGTCGATAGTAGATCGTCTTTTTACTGTACGCATATACACACAACACGGATGCAGCGGGACGCGGTCGCCACCTCACCTGACTCCGCCCCGGACTCGGCAGGCCGCTCCACCGCCGCGTCGCGTTCGACGCGCGCTTGCGCCCGGCATGCGACAGTAAACTTCCACAACCCAATACCGGACCATTCAATCACTGCATCGGAGGGACCATGCGACTAGACGACGACCTGCAGGCACTGATCGAAAAAATCGACCTCGAAGCCCCGGATGGCGACGGCTCGCGTTTTGACGCCGGCGAACGCCAGCTCATGCGGGAGGCGGTGCAGGCATCCCAGACCCGCCGTGACCACGGCGATCAGGCCAGTGCAAGCCATTTTCGCCGCGAACTCGATTTCTTCGTCGTGTGCCTGGGGTACGGTCTGGTCGCATTCGCCGTACTGGTGATGATGCGCTGGTCGGCGGCCGAGCCGCTCGGTGCACCGGGGGTGTTCGGACTCGCCTTTCTGACCGGGGTCAGCGGTGCCTTGTTCCGCCATTTCTATCTTCGTCCGAGCGCGGATAATCGCAGCCTGGTGCTGGTGGCGGCCGCCCTGGTGATGCTGATCTGCTTGGTCGCGCTCGTGGCCGCCCACGCCATCGGCGGACTGCTGGGGATTGTGCTCGGCGCCGTGTTCTTCCGGGCGCTGGTGCGTCGGCGCGGCAAACAGCCCGAACCGAGCCGGACCGCTGCGCATTGAATCGGGAGCGCGGTTCGTCTGTCTTGCCTGGGCGAAAGACGATCCATCCCAAACGCGCATAAAAAAAGCGGGGCCGAAGCCCCGCTTTTTTAGTGGACGATCGCGGGCGAGCCCGCGATGTCACGATGTAGCCGGCGTTTAGCCGAACTGGTTCATCGTGTTGTCCTTGCCACCGGCCTTCAGCGCGCTTTCACGCGAGAAGAATTCCTTGTGGTCATCGCCGATGTTGGAACCGGCCATGTCCTGATGCTTGACGGTGGCGATACCTTCGCGGATTTCCTTGCGCTGCACGCCTTCCACGTAGGCCAGCATGCCCAGATCGCCGAAGTAGCCCTTGGCGAGCTGATCGGTCGACAGCGCGGCCGTGTGATAGGTCGGCAGCGTGATGAGGTGG
>DJIE01000258.1:562-18882 GCA_002433465.1 Salinisphaera sp. UBA6602 | reverse complement strand
GGTGGTGCGCATCGCGCCAACGTTCGGTGGCATCAATCTGGAAGACATCGCGGCGCCGCACTGTTTCGAGATAGAGAACACGCTCATCGAGCGTCTGGATATTCCGGTCTTTCACGACGACCAGCACGGCACCGCGATCATCGTCGCGGCCGGGCTGATCAACGCGCTTGAGCTTCAGGGCAAGCGTCTTGGCGATGCGAAAATCGTATGTATGGGCGCAGGCGCGGCCGGCGTGGCCTCGATGAACCTGCTGCTGGAAATGGGCGCACAGCTCGAAAACGTGTTCATGTGCGATCGCAAGGGTGTGATTCATTCCGATCGCGACGACCTGTCCGAGCAAAAAGCCCAGTTCGCCACCAAGACCGACCTGCGCAGCGTCGACGACGCCATGAAGCAGGCCGACGTATTCATCGGCCTGTCCGGCCCGGGTACGGTGTCGGCCGAACAGATCTGCATGATGCCGGCCAAGCCGGTGGTATTCGCGCTGTCGAACCCGACGCCCGAGATCACGCCGGAAGAAGCCAAGAGCGTGCGCGACGACCTGATCATGGCGACCGGCCGCAGCGACTACCCGAACCAGGTCAACAACGTTCTGGGTTTTCCCTATATCTTTCGCGGCGCGCTGGACGTGCGCGCCCGCCGCATAAACATGACAATGTGCGTGGCTGCGGCCCGGGCCATGGGCGAACTCGCCCGTCAGCCGGTGCCCAACAGCGTACTCGAGGCGCACAGCCAGGACGCGATGTCGTTCGGGCCGGACTACATCATTCCGAGCCCCTTCGATCCGCGCCTGATCGATTTCATACCGCCCGCCGTGGCACAGGCCGCCATCGCCACCGGCGTTGCGCGGACAGAATACCCTTCGCATTATCCGCAGCCGGTCGTCGAGCCCGACCAGGGCTGAAAAGACTTGAGACGGACAACACCCGGGAGATCGTAGATGAGTCAACCCTTCAAGATCAGCAATCCGCAGGACGACAGCAGCACCGAGCTGCCGCTCGTCGAAGGCACGCTCGGCACCCCCGGCGTGGACGTGCGTGGCCTGAACACCAAGCAGGGCGTATTCACCTACGATCCCGCGTTCACGGCGACCTGCAGCTGCAAGTCCGATATCACCTTCATCGATGGTGAGAACGGCATCCTCATGTATCGCGGCTATTCCGTACAGGAACTGGCCGAGAAGTCGAGCTACCTCGAAGTCTGCTACCTGCTGCTTAACGGCGAACTGCCCAACCCCACGCAGATGGAAGACTTCCGCCACTCGATCACGCATCACACGATGCTCAACGAGTCGCTGGTGAAGTTCTACGACGGCTTCCACTACGACGCGCATCCGATGGCCATCCTGACCGGCATCGTCGGTTCGCTGTCGGCCTTCTATCACGACACCACCGATATTCGGGATCCCGAGCATCGTGCGATCTTTGCCCATCGCATGATCGCCAAGATGCCCACGATCGCCGCGGCTGCCTACAAGCACTCCATCGGCCAGCCCAAGATCGGGCCGAAGAACCATCTCGATTACGCTGCCAACTTCCTGCGCATGTGCTTTGCCGTGCCGGCCGAGGAATACGAAGTGGATCCGGTCGCCGCCAAGGCCCTGGACGTGCTGTTCATCCTGCACGCCGACCACGAGCAGAACGCCTCCACCTCGACCGTGCGCATGGCCGGCTCCACCGGCGCCAACCCCTATGCCGCGATTTCCTCGGGCATCGCGGCCCTGTGGGGGCCCGCGCATGGCGGCGCCAACGAAGCCGTGCTGAACATGCTCGCCCAGATCGGCGACGTGTCCCAGGTGCCGAAGTACCTGGAAAAGGCCAAGGACAAGAACGATCCGTTCCGCCTGATGGGCTTCGGCCATCGCGTCTACAAGAACTTCGACCCCCGTGCGAAGATCATTCGCGGCTACTGCCACGAGATCCTCGAGCACTACGGCATGCAGAACAACAAGCTCTTCGAGCTGGCGCTGGAGCTGGAACGCATCGCCCTGGAGGACGAATACTTCGTCGAGCGCAAGCTGTATCCGAACGTCGACTTCTACTCCGGCATCATCTATCAGGCGCTGGGCATTCCGATCAACATGTTCACCCCGATGTTCGCCATCGCGCGTACCGTCGGCTGGGCCGCGCACTGGTCGGAAATGATGGCCGACCCGGGGATGCGCATCGCGCGGCCGCGCCAGGTCTATACCGGTTACGAACTGCGTGACTACGTCGATATCGACAACCGCTGAGCGTAACGGTCGCTAAGGCGATCGCTGGCATGCGATGAAAGCGGGCTGCGGCCCGCTTTTTTTTGCTGCTGCATCTGCCGCCGCGCCTGCAGGCTATGGTTGACGACATGAGCAACGAACAGGTCATCGGCGAAGCCGTCGCCGTATGCGGTGAATGCGACTGGGTCATGCGTGTACCGCCGCGTGCCGCCGGCGAAGCCGCTCAGTGCCCGCGCTGTGGCCATCATGTCGCCCCGCCGGCGCAGCCCGATCACCAACGCCCGCTTGCCTGGGCGCTGGCGACGCTGGTGATGCTCGGGCTGGTGTTTGCCTTCGACTTTCTGAGTTTTTCCACCCGCGGCGTCGCCCACAGCATGAGCTTCTTCGATGCGGCGCGGGCGATGTCGGGCCACGACTATCCGAGCCTGGGCGTGCTGTTGTTCATGACCACCGCCGGCCTGCCGGCGGCGTATCTGCTGGCGCTGGTTTGCCTGCTCGTCCAGGCTGCACGCCGCCGGTCGGGCGCCATGTCCCTAGCGCTTGCGCGCACTCTGCGCCCGCTGGAGCCGTGGATGATGGCCGACGTATTCATCGTCGGCGTGCTCGTGAGCCTGATCAAGATCGTCACCCTGGCCGATGTCGCTATCGGCACCTCGTTCGTCGCCTTCTGCATTTATGCCCTGCTGCTGTTGCGCACCTTCACGCTCATCGACTGGGTTTCTCTCTGGCAGAATCTCGCCCCCATGCCGGTAACCGATACCCACCTGGAAACGGCCCGTACCGGCGCGAGCCAGGACGCCGTGGCCTGTCGCGGTTGCGGCATGGCCTACCAACCACATCGACATGGGCGCTGCCCGCGCTGCAACCGGCGCCCGGTCAGCAACGCATTGGATCGTATTCAACTGACCTGGGCGCTGCTGGTCACCGCGGTCATCCTGTATATTCCCGCCAATATCTATCCGATCATGTCGACCACCAGCCTGGGGTCGACCGATCCGCAGACGATCATTGGCGGCGTCCTGCATCTGGCCCATACCGGCTCGTGGCCCATTGCCGCGGTCATCTTCGTGGCCAGCGTGGTGGTGCCGATCAGCAAGATCGCAGCCCTTGCCTGGCTGTGCCTGGCCGCCACCCACGGCTGGCACGACGACTCGCGATCCCAGATGCGCCTGTACCGGATCACCGAGAAGATCGGGCGCTGGTCGATGATCGACGTCTTCGTGGTCGCGGTGCTTGTGGCGCTGGTGCGCGCCGGCGCACTGATGGCCATCGAACCCGGCCCGGCCGCGCTTTGTTTTGCCGCCGTCGTGATCATTACCATGGTGGCCGCGCACACCTTTGATACCCGCCGGCTTTGGGGCGCGACTTTCGAACGAGACAGCCCATGACCCAAGATCCGAACACTGCCGTCACCCATGGCCCGCGGCGCCGGCGCATTTCGCCGGTATGGTTCATTCCACTCGGCGCGGCGTTGATCGGCCTGTGGCTGATCTATCAAAACGTCATGTCACGGGGCCCGGAAATCACGCTCGCGCTGGATACCGCCGACGGTCTGGAGGCCGGCAAGACGCTGGTCAAGGTACGCAGTGTCGAGGTCGGCCACCTGGAATCGGTGCGGCTGGCCGACGATTACGAAGGCGCGGTGGCAACCGTGCAGATGAACCCGGACACCTCCGAACTGCTGGTCTCCGACAGCCGTTTCTGGGTGGTCAAGCCCCGTGTCGGGCGTCAGGGCATCAGCGGTCTGGGCACGATCCTGTCGGGCGCCTATATCCAGCTCGAACCGGGCAACGCCGACAAGCACCGGCGCGAGTTCAAGGTTCAGGACACGCCGCCGGCCACCTCGTCCAGCGAGCCGGGTATCGCGGTGCAACTGACCAGCGACGGCGACAATTCGCTGGCGGTCGGTGATCCCATCATCTATCAGGGCCAGACGGTCGGCCAGATCGAGGACAGCAAGTTCGTCGTCGAGGACGAGCACATGCAATACCGGGTGTTCGTGCGCGAGCCCTATGCCCAGCTGATCACCCAAACCACACAGTTCTGGCTGCGTTCGGGCATCGATTTTCATCTCGGCTCGGACGGCGTGGACGTGCATACCGGCTCGCTGCAGAGCATCCTCGCGGGCGGGGTCACCTTCGGGCGGGCCGATGGTGTCGAGCCGGGCAAGCCGGCCACCGCCGGTCAGGCGTTCAAGCTTTATGCCACCCGCAGCGCGGCCAATCAGGATCGCTTTGATGAAAAAATTCGCTACGTGATCTTGCTCGACGACTCGGTGCGCGGCCTGTCGCCCGGTGCGCCGGTCGAATATCGCGGCCTGCGTATCGGTACGGTCGAACAGGTGCCGTTCTTTCGCGACGACTTCAACCTGCAACGCCTGTCCGATTTCAAGATCCCGGTGCTGATCTCCATCGAGCCGCAGCGTCCGGCCAACAGCTGGGCCGACTGGAGCGACGCCGAGTGGCGCGCCAACAACAAGCGCTTCTTCGCCAACGGACTTCGCGCCACTATCAAGTCGGGCAACCTGCTGACCGGCGCGACCTTCATCAACCTGCAGTTTGAGAGCAACGCCGACGACTACAAGCCGATGACCCTCGGCGAATACGAGGTCTTCCCCAGCGTGCCGAGTAGCATCACCAGCATTCAGAGCCAGCTGTCGGACCTCATGGACAAGCTCAACGCCATCGACGTGCGCCCGATCGCCAACGACCTCAAGCATACGCTGGAAACCTCGAACGCCACGCTCGACGAGCTGCACCGCGCCACCCGCAATATCAATCAGCTGCTCGAAGCCCAGGACACCCGAGAACTACCGGGCACGCTGCGGGCGACACTCGCCGAGCTGCAGGACACGCTCGACGGCTTTCAACAGGGAGCGCCGGCCTACGGCGAATTCAGCCGCTCGCTGGACCGCCTAAATCGCGTACTCGACGACGTCGCGCCGCTGGCGCGCACCCTGCATGACCGCCCCAACGCGCTCATCTTCGGCCGCCCCGAAGACGGCGATCCGATCCCGAAGGCCGCCCGATGACAACACGTACCCTGTTCTACCTCGCCCTGGCTGCGCTGATGACCGGCTGCGCCGGCAGTGCTTCATCGCCGTCGCTGTTCGTGCTCGATCCGGGGACGGCCCGCCAACCCATGCCGGCCGCAGCCGCGGCGCGTACGCAGCTGCTGGTCGCGCCGGTCGAGATCGCGCCGTTGCTCGACGAACGCGGCATCGTCTATCAAACCGACCCGCACCGGGTGGTCATCGCCAACCACAACCGCTGGGCCGCGCCGCTGGGCGAACAGCTGCGCGAATCCCTGGCTGCGACGCTCGCCGGCGCGCTTGCTGATGTTCAGATCGTACGCGGTGGAAACGCCGGCACCGCCGATCGCTATACCCTGCACACCCGCGTCGATCAGTTCATGGGCCATTACGACGGCCATGCCCATATCGCGGGCGAATGGCAGCTCGAAGATCCAGACGGGCATACCGTGGCACACCAGCGTTTCGCGCGCGAAGTGGCGCTTGCGAATGACGGCTACGAGGCGCTGGTCGAAAGCCTTTCCTCGGGTTGGCAGGCCACAGCCCAGGCTATCGTCCCTGCAATCAGCAGCGCCACGGCCGCTCGGCAACGCTAGGGCGTGTTACAAGCCCGGCAGCAAAACAACTGACTGCGTCAACTGTTTTCAACGCCATCGAAATCGCGGCGCCGCCGCACATTTTTGTGCAAGACAATGCGCGCTGAGCGGGGTGGCGCTTTGCGACATGAGTGCGCTGCAATACCGGATTGCGCGCCTTGAATGATGACGCACTGGGCTCGCCTGCCGACGGGGTGCGTGCGACAAATCCATCATGCCGCGTTGCGCGTCGTTCATTTGCCTTGCCCAACGTCTCGGCTGGCGCCTTGCCGGGCAAATTTCAGGAAGGCAACGCCACGAGTGGCGTTCGCGTTACCAGGCCCTGACGTCCGCCCATAAAAAAGCGGGCCACGAGGGCCCGCTTCTGTATACCGCTCTCGAATTCAGCCCTAACGCTTCATCGATTCGAAGAACTGGGCATTGGTCTTGGTCTGCTTCATGCGATCGATGAGCAGTTCCATGGCCGCCAGGTCGTCCATGCCGTGCAGGAGCTTGCGCAGCACCCACATGCGCTGGAGCTCGTCCTGGGGCACCAGCTTTTCCTCGCGGCGCGTGCCGGAGCGATTGACGTGGATGGCCGGGTAGATGCGCTTTTCGGCAATGCGGCGATCCATATGGACCTCCATGTTGCCGGTACCCTTGAACTCTTCGTAGATGACCTCGTCCATCTTCGAACCGGTTTCGATAAGCGCGGTGGCCAGAATGGTCAGGCTGCCGCCCTCTTCCACGTTACGGGCCGCGCCGAAGAAGCGCTTGGGTTTCTGCAGCGCATTGGCGTCGACGCCACCGGTGAGCACCTTGCCCGAGGACGGCGCCGTGGTGTTGTAGGCACGGGCCAGACGGGTCAGCGAGTCGAGCAGGATGACCACGTCCTTCTTGTGCTCGACCAGACGCTTGGCCTTCTCGATCACCATGTCGGCGACCTGCACATGGCGCGACGCCGGCTCGTCGAAGGTCGACGACACCACTTCACCGCGCACGCTGCGCTCCATCTCGGTGACTTCTTCGGGCCGCTCGTCGATGAGCAGCACGATCAGATGACACTCGGGATAGTTATGCGCGATCGACTGGGCGATGTTCTGCATCATCATCGTCTTGCCGGCCTTGGGCGGCGACACGATCAGGCCACGCTGGCCCTTGCCGAACGGCGCCACCAGATCGATCGTACGTGCGGTGATGTCTTCGGTGGAGCCGTTGCCCAGCTCCATGACCATACGCTCGGTCGGGAACAGGGGCGTGAGGTTTTCGAACAGTACCTTGCCCTTCGACTTCTCCGGCGGATCGCCGTTGATCTCGTCGACCTTGAGCAGGGCGAAATAGCGCTCCGATTCCTTCGGCGGACGAATACGCCCGGAGATGTTGTCGCCGGTACGCAGCGAAAAGCGCCGGATCTGACTGGGCGAGACGTAAATATCGTCCGGCCCGGCCATGTAGGACGATTCGTTCGAGCGCAAAAACCCGAAGCCGTCCGAGAGAATTTCAAGCACACCGTCGCCGTAGATGCGCTCGCCGGATTTCGCATGCCCCTTGAGCATGGCGAAGATCAGATCCTGCTTGCGCATGCGCGAGATGTTCTCGAGCTCCATCTCCTGCGCCATATCCATGAGCTCGGCAGCGGTCTTCTGCTTGAGCTCACTCAGGTGCAGAATCGGCCCGTCGCCGGCGACACCCGCATAGGCCTCGAACTCGGCCTCGTCGATGTCCTCGTTGGGCGGATTGTTGCCGCCCTTGTTCGGGCCGCCGCCCTTGCCACGGTTGTTGCCGCCGCTGTTGCGCGGCTTGTTCGGCCCATTCGGATTCTTGCGGCGCCGGCCGCGGCGGTTGTTATTCCCGCCGTTGCCATTGTTGCTGCTGTTGGAATCCTTGGACTGGCGTTCGTCGACTGTTTCTTCAGACACGGCTATCTATGAGTTGCAGCGAAACCAGCGCCAGACAGGCACCTATTCGCAGTGGGAAGGCGTTCGACTTCTTGCAAGTCAAACGAAGACCGCCGGCAGATACGCCGGCGGTCTGGAGCGGATCAAATATGTTGATCGACGAATTCGGTCAGCTGGGTCTTGGAAACCGACCCGACCTTGGTGGCCGCCACTTCGCCGTCCTTGAACAGCATCAGCGTCGGAATGCCCCGAATGCCGTACTTGGGCGGCGTATTGGGGTTGTCGTCGATATTGAGCTTGGCGACGGTCAATCGGCCGTCGTATTCGTCAGCGATTTCGTCGAGGACCGGGGCGATCATCTTGCAGGGGCCGCACCATTCGGCCCAGTAATCGACCAGCACCGGGCCGGAGGCAGACAGCACGTCCTGTTCGAAGCTGTCATCGCTGACTTTAACGATATTTTCACTCATGAGCGTCCTCGAAAGAATACAAGCGGGACAAATGAAGGTTCACGCGCATCGACACTGGCCGACACGGCGCCGCTGAGCCGGTAGTTAAGGGCGCGAAAAGATGTTTGCAAGCTGCGCGAAAGGTCGCGGCCCGACAACCGTGGAGACCACAAGCTGTTATAGTGCGGGCTGCAAAAAAACAGTGCCGGAATGCGAGTCGACCTGACTCGGGCAGTGCAGCGAATATCCGTATTCGCAACGTTCGGGCTATTGGAGCCTATCTCGGCGCGTTTTTCAACCCCTGTGTGAACCGGCCGCCATCGACGCGATCTTTCACCTTTTCCAAGGGCCAATATGACCGAAACCGCATCCGCCAGCGACGCCGCCCAGCAAAAGCTACTCACCGATACCCGTCTCGACGCGCTGGGTCTTCACGACACCATTCTTTCCGGCCTTATCAAGCGTGGTTTTTCCCATGCCACGCCGATTCAGGCTGAAACCCTGCCGCTCGCGCTCAAGGGCGAGGATATCGCCGGCCAGGCCCATACCGGCACCGGCAAGACCGCGGCCTTTCTTCTGGCGACCATGCACCGGCTGCTCAAGGACGACCCCGAGCCCAGCGACGAGGCGCCCAAGGGCGCGAGCCAGCCGCGCGCTCTCATACTGGCGCCGACGCGGGAACTCGCGGACCAGATCTATAAGGATGCCCTGCCCCTAGCGTCGGGGACCGGCCTTAGATGTGTGGTCTGTTACGGCGGCACCGGCTACGAGGAACAACGCCAGGCCATTATCGACGGCGTGGACATCCTCATCGGCACGCCGGGGCGGCTGATCGACTACTACAAGCAGAAGGTCTATACGCTCAAGGCCATCGAAGTGGCCGTACTCGACGAAGCCGACCGCATGTTCGATCTGGGCTTCATCGACGATATCCGCTACATGTTCCGCAAGATGCCGGCGCCGGAAAATCGTCAGAACCTGTTGTTTTCGGCAACGCTCAGCCACCGCGTGCTGGAACTGGCCTACGAGCACATGAACAGCCCCACGCTGGTGCGTACCGATACCGAAACGGTCAACATCGGCGCGATCACGCAGAAGCTCTATCATGTATCCAAGGACGACAAGCTCGCCCTGCTGGTAGGCACCCTGCGGCGTATCGAGAACGGGCGCACGCTGATCTTCATCAATACCAAGCGTACCGCCGAGTTCATCGAGGACGGCCTCAACGCCAACGGCTTCACGGCTGCCACCCTGTCCGGCGACGTGGCCCAGAACAAGCGCCTGCGCCTGCTCGAAGACTTCAAGACCGGCCAGCTGCCGATCATGGTCGCCACCGACGTGGCCGCACGCGGGCTGCATATTCCCGACGTCACCCACGTGATCAACTACGATCTGCCCCAGGACGCCCAGGACTACGTGCATCGTATCGGGCGTACCGCGCGTGCCGGCAATACCGGCGACGCGATTTCGTTCGCCTGCGAGGAATACGTCTATTCCCTGCCGGACATCGAAGCCTATATCGAGCACAAGATCGACGCCGAAATGCCGCACGGCGATGATTTCGCCGACGACGTGACCGTGCCGGCACGCCGCAAGCGCAAACCTCGCGGCGGCGGCCGGCGCAACGGCGGGGGCGGCGGTCGCGGCAAGCCGCGCTCCGGGCGATAGCACGCCTCGGTAACAACGGTCTGCGCGCATCGAAACGGTATGATGCGCGCAACGCCCGACCCAACCGACGCTCATGCAAATCAACCGCGAACTGCTCGACCACGTCTGCGATGTAGCGATCTCCGCCGGCCAGAAGACATTGCCGATCTATAACAGCCACTTCGAAGTCGAAACCAAGGACGACGACAGCCCGCTGACCCAGGCCGATCTGGCCGCGCATCGCAGTATCAAGCAGGCGCTGGAAGCGCTCACGCCGGATATCCCCCAGCTCTCCGAAGAAGGCGCGGATATCGATTTTGCCACCCGCAGCACCTGGTCGACCTACTGGCTCATCGACCCGCTCGACGGTACCAAGGAATTCGTGAACAAGAACGACCAGTTCACGATCAATATCGCGCTGATCGTCGATCACGAACCGGTACTGGGCGCGGTGTATGCGCCGGTGCTGGATACGCTGTGGTTCGCGGCTCGGCCGCTCGGTGCCTTCCGGCAGCAGGGCCAGACCGCGGCCGAACCGATCGCCACGGTGCTAGCAGAGCGCGACAAGCCGCGCGTGCTGGTGTCGCGCTCGCACCGAACGCCCGACATCGATGCCCTGCTCGACCGGCTGCCCGACTACGAACCCGTCACCATGGGCTCATCGCTCAAATTCTGCGTGATCGCCGACGGCGGCGCCGATTTCTACCCCCGCCTGGGCCCGACCAGCGAATGGGATACCGCGGCCGGGCATGCGGTGCTCGCCTGCGCAGGAGGCCAGGTCACCGATCTGGACGGCGAGCCGCTACGCTACAACGTCACCGAAAGCGTGCTGAACACGCATTTCCTCGCCTTCGGCGACGTCACGCACGACTGGCGCGCCTATGTGCCGGAGTCGGCCGCCTAGCGCGCTCGATCCGCCGATGGTCAGGGCGCAGGGGCGTCGGCGACGCCCTGTTCGTCCTCGCCGGGCGCCTGTACGACCAGCAGGCTGCAGGTCAAGCGATCGAGCAGCGATGCGCCGACCGAGCCCTGCCACCAGCGCGCAAGTACGCCGCGGCGCTGATGGCCGACGACCACAAGATTCACGGCCAGATCCTCGGCGAGCTTGGCGATCTGGTGGGCCGGCTCGCCCGCTCGCAAATGGCCCTCGGCATCCACGCCGCGACTCTTGAGCAGAGTCACGCCTTCATCGAGGATGTTTTCGATACGTTCGCGCTCGGCTTCGTACATGCTCTCGGTATAGAAGCCCTCGGCCGCGGCGACCGCGCCGGTCAACGGCACCACCGCAAGAAGATGAACTTCCACCTCACCGGCCCCCAACAGCGGCAGCGTGCGTCGTAGCGCGATACGACCGTTTTCACTACCGTCGTACGCCAGCAGAACCTTTTCGAAGTTTTCCATAAACACCCCCATTCGGGCAGCAGATTTGACCCGCGGCGCCACGCCGCTCGGCCCAATGAAGGGCCTACCGGCGCCCCGTGTCAACGGCAATCGGGCACCGATCGCGCCACAAGCCTATTCTACAACCGACCCCGCGCCGATGCGCCAGTCATACAGGCCCTGCTGACATAACGGGTTTGCGAGCGTGCCATACCCGCCTTATTCGGATCGCGGCACGCTTGCTGCGTGCGTGCGGTTGCCCCTTCCCACTGCGCTACGACCGCATCCCACGACGCCCAGCCGGCGCGCCCGGGCCGGTGTATTCAACAGCCGAGCGATCAAAGGCCGGCGAGGCGGGCTTCCAGCTCTTCGTCGGCGATGAGCCGCTCGACCTGTGCCAGGCTCGCGCGCGGCATGGGCTGACCATCGACCAGGCTACGTGGCGCTTCGCGAATGTCGGTCGCTGCGAACAGCGTCGCCTCGAAGCGGTGCTCGCCGGCAACGAAACGAAACGCAGGATAGAACCGATGCGCATCGCGGGCGACCTTGTAACGCCGCTCGACGATTTCGAAGGGAATACCCTGCGCCTGCAGGAAAAAGTCGAAGCTTTCCGAGTGTTCGGCGAATACGTGCAGCTGAATATCGGAGTGGCCATCTGCCAGACCGGAAAGCACGTCGCCGACCAGACGCGGCTTGAAGTCGGCAAACAGCGCCATCGCCTTCAGTGCGGCTTCGCGCATGGCGCGCAGCTGGGCCGGCTGCTCATCGCCGGCAAACAGGCGCTGGTGTTCGGCGAGCGCCGCTTCGATCTCGCTATTCTTGGGCAGAATGCTGTTGCGCACGTCGATACCCAGATGCTGCGCGGCTTTCTGCTTGGCAATACGAAAATCGCGAATGCCCTGCTCGGCCATGAGCCGGGCCGCCAGTTGGGCCATATGCTGGCGCTGGGCGGCCTGTTTGCGTGCGCTCGCCATGGCGCTGTTCTCCGGGGCGGTCCCTGCGACTCACCCAGCTGAATAAACCCACACACGACAGCGCGCCGGGCAGTCTGCGGGCGGCACGACCAGAGTACCGACCCGCGCCGTGTCCGGCGCTCCGACGACTAGAAAAGCTGCTCGACCTCGTTGGACGGGGCATTCTTGCCCGAGCGGCGTGCCTCTTCCACCGACGGCACGTTGTCGGACCGGAAATACTCGGTCACGCCCTCACCATCGAGCGCGCGCTGGCCCGATTCGGGGTCGATAGTGACCGCCACCAGATCGGACGGACGCGGCGGAATGGCTTCCGGCGTGCCCTTGAGGGCGACGCGCATGAAGTCGATCCACATCGGCAGCGCCGCCTGGCCACCCGTTTCGCTATGCCCCATGGGCGTGAGCTTGTCGAAGCCAACCCAGCTTATGCCTACCAGGTCGGCGTTGAAGCCGACGAACCAGGCATCGATCTGGTCGTTGGTGGTGCCGGTCTTGCCGGATAGATCATTGCGCCCGAGCGTCATCGCGCGCTGGCCGGTGCCGCGCTTGACCACGTCGCGCATCATGTCGCCCACCAGCCAGGCATTGCTGGCATCGACCACGCGCTCGGCCAGGCGCGACGCATCACGCTGGCTGCCGGTGTTTTCCAACGCCGGGCAGTTGCTCGTGCTGGCACAGGCCACCTTCGGCTCGGCCTCGAACTCGACTTCGCCGCGCCCGTCCTCGATCTTGGCAATGTAATAGGGCTTGACCTGAAAACCGTCGTTGGCGAACACGGCATAGGCCTGTGCCATCTGCAACGGGGAGAACGATGCGCTGCCCAAAGCCATCGACAGATTGCGCGGGATCTGGTCCTTGGGCAGCCCGAATTTGGCGATATGCTCGACCGCGGCATCGATGCCGATGCTGCGCAACAGCCGGATCGAAACCAGGTTGCGCGAATGCACCAGGCCCTCACGCATGCGCGTGGGCCCGTAGATGCGCCCGCTGTAGTTCTGCGGACGCCAGGCATCGCTTAGATCCGGGCTGTCGTAAACCACCGGCGCGTCGTTGATCAGAGAAGCCGTCGTGAACCCGTGTGCCAGCGCCGCCGAGTACAGAAACGGCTTGAACGAGGAGCCGGGCTGACGCTGGGCCTGTACCGCGCGGTTGTACTTCGACAGCGAGAAGTCGAAGCCGCCGGCAAGCGCTTCAATACCGCCGGTATGAGGATCGAGCGCGACCATGGCGCCCTGTACCTTCGGGATCTCGGCCAACGTCCAGGCCTTGTCTTCCTCCTTGCTGCCGGTATAGGCCAGCCGCACCACATCCCCGCGCGAGACAAGCTTGCTGGCCGGGTCGTTGCTGCCCAGCCAGGGCATCTGCTGGGCGTTCAGGGTGACCTCGCCGTAGCGTTCGGTCATCAGCGTGGCGCTGCGACGGGCCACGTCCGTCACCACTGCAGGCACGAGGCCGCCGGCGACCCGCATTTCCTCCAGCGCGGCCGTCAGCGCCTTGGCGTCATCGAGCGTGGCGCTATCGAGCGTATCTTCGGGGCCGTGCCATGCATGGCGGCTGTCGTAGGCCAGCAATGCCTTGCGCAGCGCGTTGTTGGCAGCGCGCTGGCGTTCGGCATCGAGCGTGGTGGTGACATCGAAGCCAGAGGTATAGGCCTTGTCACCAAAGCGCGCCACCATGTCCTGACGCACCATTTCGGCCACGTAGTCCGCTTCATAGCGGTCGTCGGTAACGCGCGCGGTGGCCGTGACCGGCGCCTCGCGAGCACTGTTGTAGGTTTCGTCGTCGATTTCACCCAGCGCATGCAGCCGCGACAGCACATAGTTGCGCCGCTGTATCGCACGCTCGGGGTTGGCCATCGGGTTATAGCGCGAAGGCGCCTTGGGCAGGCCGGCGATCATCGCCATCTGCGCGATGCTGAGCTCGTTGAGCGGCTTGTGGTAATACACCTCGGCGGCCGCGCCCACGCCATAGGCTCGGTTGCCCAGGTAGATTTTGTTCAGGTAGATCTCGAGGATCTGTTCCTTGGTGAGCTTCGACTCCAAGCGCAGCGCAAGGATGATTTCCTTGATCTTGCGCACATAGGTTCGGTCGTTGGTGAGATAGAGATTGCGCGCCAGCTGCATGGTGATGGTGCTGCCGCCCTGGGTCTTGCGCCCGGTGGTGGCCAGCACATAGGCCGCACGCGCGATACCCTGATAGTCCACGCCGGGATGCTGGAAAAAGCGGTCGTCCTCGGCGGCGACGAAGGCCTTGACCAGCGCCGGCGGAATTTCGTCGTAGGTGCGCGGCAGCCGCCGCTCCAGGCCGAACTCGCCGATCAGCTTGCGATCCGCGGTATAGACGCGCAGTGGTTCATTAAGCTCGGGGTCGCCGATATCACCCGCGCTGGGCAGCTGCGGGCCGAAATACAGGTAGACGCCCGCCACCACCAGCACCGCGAGGGTCGCGGCCGACAGCAAACCGGCAAACAGAAATACAATAATACGGGCGGCGCGCGGCATCGCTTTCATCGAGAATGCGCGGCTCGCGGGCCGCGGGTCGGGAAAAACTGGGGTCATGATACCGGCCCCAATCTTTTTTTGCCGGAGACGTTGCGGAATCGCGATAAGCTGCCGATAACCGTTAGACACGCGGATTCAAACGCTTAAACCTGCAATCATGGATTGCCAAGCGGGCCGCCATGAGTATAGTTAGACCCGGCATTTCGCGCCGCGGCCAACACCGGGCCGAGGGGTAGCGGACACGGGGGTGTTCCGCAGGCCTGAAACCGTTGCGTGGGCCGATCAGGGGGAGTCGGATGGGGCGATTCGAGCAAATCTTCAAGCCGAGAACGCGGCCTTTTCTGGGCGTGGACATCAGTTCCACGCGGGTGAAGGTGCTCGAACTCGACGGCAAGCCCGGCGCCTATCGCGTACTCAGCTATGCCAGCGAGGCCCTGCCCGCCGACGTGGTGGCCGACGACCAGGTCGTCGACCCCGAGGCGCTGGCCGCCACCATGACCCGCGTGCTCGAGCGCGCCGGCACCCGCACGCGCGACGCCGCGATCGCGGTATCCGGGCCGACCGTGATCAGCAAGATCATCGACATGCCGGCCGACCTGTCCGACGAGGACATGGAACAGCAGATCGGCTTTGACGCCGAGCAGTACATCCCGCACGCCATCGATGAAGTGAACCTGGACTTTCAGGTGCTCGAACGCGACCCGACCAACCCGGACGTCAACCGGGTTCTGCTGGTTGCCTGTCGTCGCGAGAACATCGAAACCCGTATCGGCGCGCTCGACATGGCCGGGGTCAAGGTCAAGATCGTGGACGTCGAGGAATACGCGCTCCAGAACGCCTCGACCCTTCTCATCGAGCAGACGCCCGCCCTGGCGCATGATGCCAGCGTTGCCGTATTCGACGTCGGCGCGCATCAGACGCGGCTGAGCGTTCAGCATCGGGGCCGCCACGTGTATTCGCGCGAGCTGTCGTTCGGCGGCCATAGCCTGGCCACGCGCCTGATCGAGCACTACGAACTCAAGGACACCGACCAGCTGCGCGCACGTCTGCGCACCGGCGAACTCGACGGCGCCGCGATTGCCGGCGACGTATCGGACTTCGCCGAACGCCTGGCCGGCCAGATCGAACGCGCGCTGCAGTTCTACATTTCCGCCAGCTCGCGCGACGAGGCGGTCGGCCAGGTGGTGCTCGTAGGCGGGGCAACCCTCTACCCCGGCCTGGAAAGCGCGGTGGCACGGCATATGTCCCGGCCGGTCGCCCTCGGCAACCCGTTGGCCGGCATGCTCGCCAGCAGCCGAGCCCGACGTAACCACGTCGATCACGAAGCTGCATCGTTGATGGTGACCACCGGTCTGGCGTTGAGGTCGATCCGATGAGCGCTTTGATTCGAATCAATCTTCTGGACTGGCGCGCCGCCGCGCGCGAACGTCGGCGCAAGCAGTTCCTCGGTGCGCTGGCCCTGGCCGCACTGGCGAGCCTGATGCTCGTGATCGTGCTGCCGACGCTCTACTACGATCATCTCACCGATATCCAGCAATCGCGCAACCGCTATCTCGAAGAACAGATCGCCATCGCCGACCGCCAGATCGTGGAGATTCGCGCGCTGCAGAAGACGCGTGAAAGCCTTATCACGCGCATGCGCATCATCGAACAGCTGCAGCAGTCACGCTCCGGCATCGTTCATTATTTCGACGAACTGGTCGACACCATTCCCAACGGCGTCTATCTCACCGCCCTCGCCCAGAAAGGCAACGTCACCAACCTCGATGGGGTCGCCGAATCGAACGCGCGCGTGTCCGACTACATGGTCAACTTCGACGCCTCCGACTGGTTCACCGACCCGCGCCTGATCGTGATCAAGTCCAGCGAGAATGGCCCGCAGCGCTATGCCGACTTCACCCTGAATGTCCGGGGCGATAGTCCCCAGAAGAATCCGAACGACGACGTCCAGGCCGATACCACCAACCCAGTGGCGCCGCGCTCATGAAGAGTCTCAGTGAATACGTCGAAGAGCTGCGCAGCCTCGATCAGAACAATATCGGCAGCTGGCCAACCTGGGCCTACGGCTTCGCGATCGCGCTGGTCTGCGCGGTCATTATCGGTATCGGCACCTGGTATTTCGTACTGCCCAAACAGGAAACGCTTGAACGCGTGTCGGCCCGCGAGCCTGAGCTCAAGCAGACCTTCGAAGCCAAGCAGCGCCTGGTCGCCAATCTCGATGCCTACCGCACCCAGCTGGAGGCCATGGAGCTGCAGTTCGGCGCCCTGCTCCAGCAGCTGCCCAGCAAGACCGAAGTACCCAGCCTGCTCAACGACATTTCGCAGACGCGAATTGCCAGCGGTCTGGAAGAGGAACTGTTCAAGCCGCGTGCCGAGGTACCGCAGGACTTCTACGCGATTCTGCCGAACGACCTGATCGTGACCGGCACCTATCACGAACTCGGACGCTTCGTGTCGGGGGTGGCCGCGCTGTCGCGCATCGTCACCATCGAAAACGTCGAGATCAAGCCGATCGAAGAACGCGATGACAGCGGCGATCTGCGCATGAGCATGACCGTGAATACCTATCGCTATCTTGAGGATGCCGGCGATACCACCCAGCCCGCCGGGAGCCAGTCACAATGAGGGCATACAAGCGAGTGGGTGCGATCGCCGGGCTGTGTCTGGTGCTCGCAGGCTGTGGCGGCGACGATCGCGACCTTCGGGATTTCGTGGCCGAGGTCAAGCAACGCCCGGCCCCGCCGATCGAACCGGCACCGGAAATCGCGCCCTATACGCCGTACAGCTACGAACCCCGCGGGCGACGTACGCCGTTCACGCCCACCGCACCGCGCCGCGACTTCGATCGCAACAACGATCTCGCGCCCGACGTGGATCGCCCGCGCGAAGCGCTGGAAGCATTCCCGCTCGATGCGCTGCGTCTGGTCGGCACCATTTCCAGCGCGGGCGTGACCTACGCGCTCATACAGGCGCCCGATGGCGTGGTGTATCGCGTGACCCATGGCGCCCATCTCGGCCAGAACTACGGCGAAATCGACGGCATTTCCGAAAACGGCGTCCTTCTAACCGAAATCGTACCTGACGGTCTCGGCGGCTATATCCGTCGCCCGGCCACGATCGCCCCCTCGCGGTGAAAGAGAACCAGACTATGAGCAGACCGATTGCACGCATTTCCTCGCTCACGCGTCGGGTATCCCGGCAGTGGCTGGTCCTTGCCCTGCTGTGTGCCGGGGCCACGACAGCACAGGCGGCAACGAACACGCTCACGGCCGTCGATGCCGCTTCCACCGGGGGCAGTCAGGTCAGCATCCGTCTGACGATGGCGACAAGCGCGCCTATTCCTTCGGTATTCACCGTCAATGAGCCGGCCCGTCTTTCCATCGATCTGCCGGACACCGAACTCAGTGTCGATCAACGCTATC
The DNA here is from genome assembly GCA_002433465.1 of Salinisphaera sp. UBA6602. GTDB lineage: Bacteria > Pseudomonadota > Gammaproteobacteria > Nevskiales > Salinisphaeraceae > Salinisphaera. Next base: position 796 of record DJIE01000258.1, on the reverse strand, counting down.
AGCGCATCGACCAGGGCGCGGTAGAGGCCGTCGCGATGGCCGAAGGCGACAACCGCACCCGCGTGGTCATCGAACTGACCTCAATGACCGACTACACCGTCAACCGCAACGGCAATGCCATCGTGATCGGCGTCGGCGGCGACGTTGCCCCCCAGACGGCGCCGGCGGCGGCGCAACCCGCGGCCAACAGCAGCTATCAACCTGCACCTGCCTCGGTACGCGGGCCGCGGGTAC
>DJIE01000258.1:0-200 GCA_002433465.1 Salinisphaera sp. UBA6602 | reverse complement strand
GCCGGACGCGTCGAAATCGCGCTGGACGGGGTCAACGGCGCGGTGGACGTGAGCGAACGCGGCGGCCAGGTCATCGCGACCATGCCCGGCGTACAGCTGCCGGCCGCCCTCGAGCGCCGCCTGGACGTGCTGGACTTCGCCACCCCGGTTAAAACCATCGATGCCATGCAACGCGACGGCGACACCCGGATCGTGATCAC
>DJIE01000168.1 GCA_002433465.1 Salinisphaera sp. UBA6602 | reverse complement strand
CATGTGGCTGCGCGCCTTCTGCCCGCAGGCCTGTTATGCCGCCGGGCCGGGGCGTTTTCGCTATCTGCTGTACAAGGACGTCAACCGCCACCCGCGCATGGATCCGCTCGCCCGGCCAGGGGCTGGCGCATGAGCGACAAGCAGGACGAGACGCTGCCGGTCGATCGCCGCATCGAGGCGGACATTACCCGGGCGATCTACGACCAGCGCATGCCGCCGGGCACGCGCCTGTCGGAGGAACGCCTGGGCGAGCTGTACGACGTGAGCCGTACGGTGGTGCGCAAGGCGTTGTTCCAGTTATCCAGCCGCAAGCTGGTGGAAATTCGCGCCAACCGCGGCGCGCGGGTGGCCCAGCCGAGTGCGGCACAGGCGCGCGAGGTGTTCGCCGCCCGGGCCACGCTGGAAGCCGCCATGCTCGAAGACAGCATGACGCGCTTCACGCCGGCCGATATCGCGGCCCTGCGCGCCACGCTGGCACACGATCACCACGGCCCGGCAAGCGAAACCGACGCGGCCGAGTCGATCGCCGAATCGGGCGATTTTCATCGCGCGCTGGCGCGTCTGCACGGCAACCCGGTGTTGCGCGATTTTCTCGACGAACTGATTGGTCAGACGTCGCTGATTATCGCCCTGTATCGCCCGCGCGAAGCCGAGCTGTGCTCGCACGACGCCCACGACGAACTGCTGGACGCCATCGAAGCCGGCGACGGGGCCACCGCCCGCCGAGCCATGCACGAGCACCTGATGGCCTGCCTCGACGCCCTCGAACTCCAGCCGGCCGGCCCCAACGCCCTGGCCGACATGCTCGGCCGCGCGCGCTGACCGGCCACCGCCCAACCGTTTACCCGACCCGGATACCGTTGCCATGAGCGAAACCGATATCGACCGTTCCTACCCTCGCGATCTCGTCGGCTATGCCGGCCAGCCGCCGCATGCCCAATGGCCGGGCAATGCCCGCATCGCGGTGCAGTTCGTCATCAACTACGAAGAAGGCGCAGAGAACAACATCCTCCACGGCGACGCGGCCTCCGAGAGCTTCCTGTCGGAAATGGTGGGCACCGACGCCCGCGAAGGCGTACGCCATATGAGCATGGAATGGCTCTACGAATACGGCAGCCGGGCCGGCTTCTGGCGTTTGCTGCGCCTGTTCACCGAGCGCGATCTCACCGCGACGGTGTTTGCCGTGGGCATGGCGCTGGAGCGCAACCCGCAGGCGGCCCAGGCAATGATGGATGCCGGCTTCGAGATCGCCTCCCACGGCTGGCGCTGGATCGACTATCAGCACGTGGATGAAGCCACCGAGCGCGAGCATATCGCCAAGGCGGTGGCTGCCATCGAGCGCACCACCGGGCAGACGCCGGTGGGCTGGTATACGGGGCGCTGCGGGCCCAACACGCGCCGGCTGGTGGCCGAACACGGCGGCTTTCTCTACGACGCCGATTCCTATGCCGACGATCTGCCCTACTGGGAAGACGTCAACGGCGAGCCCCAGCTGATCGTGCCCTACACGCTGGATACCAACGANNCAGCCACTCTGAAATTTTTCTGTCTGAGATTATTGGCGCACAGCCTTATCCGGATCGCCATTTAAGCATGGAGTCGATTTACGAATACGGCAGCCGTGCCGGATTTTGGCGCCTGCATAAATTGTTTACCGAAGCGAACATACCCGTCACCGTCTTTGCCGTTACCATGGCGCTGCAGCGTCATCCCGAAGCGCTGAAAGCCATGCTCGATGCAAACTGGGAAATTGCCAGTCATGCAATGCGTTGGATTCATTATCAGTCAATGCCTATTGAGGAAGAGCGTGCGCAAATGGAGGCTTCCATTGCCATCCACGAGTCACTGACTGGGAAAAAGCCTGCTGGCTGGTATACCGGTCGCACCAGCCCCAATACACTGGCGTTACTGGCTGAGCGTGATGACATTTTGTATTGCGCTGACTCCTACGCCGATGACCTGCCATATTATGACAAACACTACAGCAAACCGTTGCTGATGGTGCCTTACACGCTGGATACCAACGATATGCGCTTTGTCGCCCCGCAGGGCTTCAACAGCGGCGAGCAGTTCTACAACTATCTGAAAGACGCCTTCGACGTGCTCTATGCCGAGGGCGACACCGCGCCGAAGATGCTGTCGGTCGGCCTGCATTGTCGTGTGGCCGGGCGCCCGGCCCGCGCGGCCGCCGTCGCCCGCTTCCTGGACTACGTGCGTTCGCACGACGACGCCTGGGTGTGCCAGCGCCAGGACATCGCCCGCCACTGGCGCGCCACGCATCCCTGTAACGCCAATAAATAAAGGACCGCGTTCGCGGCCCGACACAAGATAAAATCGGAGGAGCCCCGATGCCCGAAAACACCCGGCCCGACCGGCCTGCGGTACTGCGAGCCGAGCCGCTGCGCGCCGATACCTTCGCGCCGTTCGGCGACGTGATCGAATCCACCACCACGCCGAACGCCATCAATCAGGGCATGGGCGAACGCTTTGCCGACCTGGCCACGCTGGAGCTGGACGCCGACGGCGGACGCCCGACCATCAGCCGCGTGCGCTGCCAGCCGGAAACGCTGCCGGTGGTCCTGCGCCTGATGGAACGCCATCCGCTATCCAGCCAGGCATTCGTGCCGGTCGACGGCCAACGCTATATCGTGGTGGTCGCACCCGCCGGCGATGCGCCCAAGCCCGAATCGCTGCGGGCGTTCGTGGCCAGGGGCGATCAGGGCATCAACTACCGGCGCGGGGTATGGCATCACCCCATGATCGCTCTCGATGACGTCTGCGAATTCGTGGAAGTACATCGCGCCGGGCCCGAGGCCAACTGTGACGAAGTGGCCATCGACGCGGCCATGGCCGTGGATGTGGCCGACACCACAGGAGGCCAGCGATGAACGATCACGCCGCTCCCGCAGGCACCGCCGACGTCGACTACACCGGCCGCCCGGCCGACGTGCCCAAGCCCAGCCCGCGCCTGTACAACAACGACCTCGCCCCCGTGCAGCGCGACTTTCGCCCCTGGGGCGCTTACAACGTGTTCACCCTGTGGGCGAACGACGTCCACAGCCTGGGTAATTACACCTTTGCCATCGGCCTGTTCGCCCTCGGCCTGGGTGCCTGGCAGATCCTCACCACCATGCTCATCGGCGGGCTGGTGCTGTTCGTCATGCTCACCCTGTCCGGCTTCGTGGGCGAGCGCACGGGCGTGCCCTTTCCGGTTATGAGCCGGATTGCCTTCGGCATTCACGGCGGGCGTATTGCCGCCATTGCCCGCGGCGCGGTGGCCATCGTCTGGTTCGGTATTCAGACGTTTCTCGCTGCCGAAGTGCTCAACGTGGTGCTGGTGACCCTCGCCCCCGGCCTGGCATCGCTGGAACAGACCCAGATCCTGGGGCTGTCGCTGCTCGGCTGGATCTCGTTTTCCGCGCTCTGGCTGTTGCAGGTGGTGATCGTGAGCTATGGCATGGCAATGGTGCGCCGCTATGTATCGCTGGCCGGCCCGGTGATCCTCACCACCATGGCGCTGCTGGCGATCTGGGTGCTGGCCCAGGCCGACTTCACCATGGCCTGGTCGATCGACGAGCCGCTCACCGGCGCTGCCATGTGGCAGAAGATCTTTGCCGGCGCGGGCCTGTGGGTGGTGATCTATGCGACCTTCGCCCTGAACTTCAGCGATTTCACCCGTTGTGCGAAGAGCCGGCGTGCCATCGTGGTGGGCAACCTGGCGGGCATTCCGCTCAACATGATGCTGTTCGCCGCGATCGTGGTGATACTCGCCGGCGCCCAGTTTCAGATTGACGGCCAGATCATCCAGAGCCCGGCGGATATCGTCAGCAGCATGGCCCAGCCCTGGCTGCAGATACCGGCCAGCCTGGCGTTGATCGTGCTCACCGTGGCGGTCAACCTGGTGGCGAATTTCGTGGCCCCGATCTATACCCTGGCCGATATCGCCCCGCGCGCGCTCAACTTCAAGCGCGCGGGGGTGATCAGCGCGGTGCTGGGCGCGGCGATCCTGCCCTGGAATCTCTACAACAGCCCGCTCGTGATCGAGTACTTCCTGGGCGGCCTCGGTGCCGTGCTCGGGCCATTCTTCGGCGTGATCATGGCCGACTACTGGCTGCTGCGCCGCGAGCGGGTGAACGTGCCCGACCTCTACAGCGAACGCCCGGACGGCGACTATCACTACAGCGGCGGCATCAACCGGCGCGCCTTCGCCGCCCTGATCCCCTCGGCCGTCGTCGCCGTGGTGGTCGCCCTGGTGCCCGCCTTCGATTACGTCGCAGGCTTTTCCTGGTTCTTCGGCGCGGCCCTGGCGGCAGTGCTGTATCTGCTGTTCACCCCGCGCGGCCAGCGCTTCAACGACGTCAGCGGCGCGGGCATTTCGCGCCCCGGTATCTAAGGAACCTCTGATCGATTCATGCACGGTCGCGCCGGAGTCTTTTGCGCGCGACCAACGAGCAGCCGCGAGCCGCAGTTTGCTGATTGCAAATAAACAAGAATGCGCGCCGCTCAGGCGCGCGCAAACGCCCTGCCGCAGGGCGGTTTGGCCCAAAAGGCCCCGCTACGGCGTTGCATGGCTTGGTCATAGAATGACTATG
>DJIE01000208.1 GCA_002433465.1 Salinisphaera sp. UBA6602 | reverse complement strand
GGTAATCAGCTTGCCGTCCACCACGATGTGCGGTGCCCAGTCGTCACCGCGGGTGTAGGTGGCGGTGTTTTCCTTCAGCATGTCTTCCAGCAGGAAAGGCACCACGCCGCTAAGGCCAACCGCTTCTTCCTCGCTGTTGGTGAAGCCTGTAACTTCCCGGCCGCCAACGATGTTCTGGCCCGGTTTCACTTCCACGTTTTTGAACACGGCTGGTGCGTGGCAAACTGCACCGATCACCTTGTCCTGCTCGTAGGCCGTCTTGATCAGGGCAATGGACTTGTCGTCGTTAACCAGATCCCAGAGCGGGCCGTGGCCGCCGGGGTAGAAGATCGCGTCGAAGCGCTCGCCGGTCACGTCTGCCAGTTTGTGCGTGGTCGCCAGAGCGTGCTGGGCATCGGCATCTTTCTTGAAGCGCTCGGTGGCCGTGGTCTGGGCCTGGTCGGTGTCGCTGGCCGGGTCCAGCGGCGGCGCGCCCCCGGCCGGCGAGGCCAGCACCACCTCCGCGCCGGCATCGCGAAAGACATAGTAAGGCGCGGCGAATTCCTCCAGCCAGAAGCCGGTGGTCTTGCCTGTATCGCCCAGCGCAGCGTGCGAGGTGAGCACCATCAGCACTTTCATGGCGCATCCTTTGTGGTGACGTCAAACACGCACGATGCGGCCACCGGCCACGACAATCAATCGTGCCGGCGCAAGCCGTGCGACGGATGACCCGATTCGGCGCCGCTTCTACCTTTCAGGCGGTGCATACCGGACACGAGGCCACGCGTGAGTATGTCCTGGACCGGCGTGTAGACGACCAGCGGCACCACTACCAGCGCGGTCACTACCCCGCCGATGATGGCATCGGTGAACCAGTGCGCACCGCTGACCAGCCGCGGCAACACGAAAAAGGTCGCGAACACCGCCGACACCAGGCCATAGCGACGCCCCGCGAAGAACCACAGCAGGAAGGTGAACGTCGCCACCACGGTGGCATGATCGCCGGGAAAGCTCTGGGTGGAATGGTCCTTCGGGTTCAGCGGCGTGTGCTCGGAGAGCATCGTGAAGGGTTCCAGTACCAGCGAAGGGCTTTCGCGGGAGACATCCTTGAACAAAAACTCGCGGGTGATTGCGACCAGCACCAGCAACAGCACGCACACCAGAATCGATCGGGCGATACGCACGTCTCGCGGCGCATTCTGGCCACGCATGACGTAGGCGATGAGCACCCCCAGCAGAATGAACGCCGCGATGTAATCGAATACCCGCAGGTTCGCGAACGCCCAGAACATCTGCTCGGTGTAGCTGGTCTGGACCATCGAGTTGAGCCCGAGGGCGATATGCCGGTCGAGCCCGTCCCATACCATTCGGGTCGGCGCCCAGAGGTAGGACAACACCAGCAGCGCGGCGATGCCGTAGCTGATCATCAGGCCGCGCAGATTCCAATAGGCTTCGTTCGTACTCGTCATTGCCGCTTTCCTCAAGGTGCCGCAACATTATCTAAACGAGATATTAACGATTTCTTAATACCGTGTATATAGCACCTAATTGATGCCGGTTCGCGGTAGTCGAATGCTCACGCTCAGCCCGCCTTCGTTACGGTTGGCCAACGTGATGTCGCCGCCATGGCCTTGCACTACCGAGCGCGCGATCGACAGCCCCAGGCCGGTACCGCCGGTATCGCGGCTGCGTGAACTTTCCAGGCGCACGAACGGGTCGAACACCCGTGCCATTTCGGCCTCGTCGATACCCGGACCGTCGTCCAGCACCTGGATCGTCACTGCCTGGCGATCGTCGAGCAGAACCAGCCGTGCCCGCTGGCCGTAGGTGAGCGCGTTGTCGATGACGTTACGCAGCGCACGCCGGATCGCGGCAGGGCGGCACACCAGCGCCAGGCGAGCATCGGGCTCGAACACGACCGTTGCGCCGGCCGCGCGATAGTCCTCGCACAAGGCATCCACCAGCGCCGATAAATCGACGGTGCGTGTGGCCTCCGTAGCGGCCTCTTCGCGCATGAAGGTCAGCGACGCCTCGCTCATGCGCGCCATATCCTCGAGGGTGGCCGCCATCGAGCGCGTGTTGTCGTCGTCGGGCAGGAATTCCAGGCGCAGCCTCAGCGCGGTGATCGGTGTGCGCAAGTCGTGGGCGATGGCGGCGACCATACGGGTACGATCGGCCACGTACCGGGCCAGGCGTTCACGCATGCGATTGAATGCCGCGACCGAGCGCCGGATATCCTCGGCGCCGTATTCAGGCAGCGGCGCCACCTCTTCGCCCCGGCCGAAGCGTTCCGCCGCCCCGGCCAGCTCGCGCAGGGGCGCAGTGATCCGGCGGCTGGTCAGCACCACGATGAGCACCATCAGAACCGCACTCACCGCCAGCGTCATCAACGAAGACCGTGCCCAGTGCCGGGTCGGGTCGAACACCATCTGGCGTGCGCGCAGCCAGGCGCCCTCGTCGATCTGTACGGCCATGCGCAGCGCATCGCCGGCACGCCGGTTCGGCCCGCGCGCCAGCCCGGGGCCGATCGCCACCCGCACCCGATCGGTTTCCATGCCCATATTGCGGGCCATGTCCAGGGCGAAACGGTTGGCGGCGTCACTGCGCCCGGCAAATGCGCGCCCCGGCGTGGGTGCCAGGCGATAACGCAGATCGCGGGTAGACAGCGCGGCGACCGCATCCGCGCGCTCGTCGTCGGCGACGAATTCCAGCGTGCGCATGGCGGCCGCCACGTTATCGGCCATGTTGCCCAGGATCACGCGCTCGAGAAACCGATCGCGCTCGTGCATGAAAATGAAGAAACTCACCAGCTGCGAGATCACCAGTGCCAGCAGCGTCAACGCGACGATCCGCCCGGCCAGGCTGCGCGGCCACATGCGCATTCAGGCCGCCTCGCAGGCGGCGGCAAAGCGATAGCCCCCGCCCCAGACAGTCAGGATCAGGCGCGGATTGGCCGGGTCGAGCTCGACCTTGCGGCGCAGCCGGCTGACCTGATTGTCGATACTGCGATCGAACACCTGGGCGTCCTTGCCCTGCGTCAGATCCAGCAGCTGATCGCGCGAGAGCACGTGATTGGGGTGGCGCACAAACGCCAGCAGCAGGCGGTATTCGCCGGTGGACAGGGCCACGGCCACGCCGTCTTCGTCGACCAGCTCCTGTTGCGCGGTATGGAAGGTCCAGCGATCGAAGCGCACGGCG
>DJIE01000121.1:2214-10170 GCA_002433465.1 Salinisphaera sp. UBA6602 | reverse complement strand
GGTCCGCGATCGCTTCGCCGACCGGATTGCGGGCAAAAAAAAGCCGGGGCGCACAGGCCCCGGCTTGTTATCGGTCTAGCTGCCTCAAGGCACCGCGCAGGCCGCGACGCCCTGCCGGGTCGACGTGGTGAACTGACAACCATAGTCGGCGCTTGAAACGGCGCTGCGCGCGACGTCGTCTCCGGCGGGCTTCTGGTTGTTCTGTTCCCAGTTGATCATGGCGTCGAATGCCGCCTGACGTTCGGCCTGGGTGAAGTCGCAGTGCCCGGGGGCTCTTACGGCACGTTGCACGAGCATGTCGCCACTGCCGCTGGCATCGGCGCGCTGCCGATAGACCTGCTCGTGCACGAACGGCACGTACAAATCGCCCAGACCGTGAAGCGTGACCACCGGCACGTTGAACTCGCCGTTGACCCGCGGAATCCAGCGTACGCCGTCGCTGCGGGCCGGGTTGGCGCTCGGATCGGCGCTGACACGCAGGATCGATTCGTTGAAGGCGGTCTCGTCCATCGTGCTGGCATCGGGATCGTTATCGATGTTGTAGGTCACATCCTGATTGCCGCTGAGGTTGCGGGCGAGAATGCCGTTGACCGTGCCATCGCGACCGCCGGTGCCCATTACGACGTTGTAATAGCCGCCACGAAAGCCCTGCTCGAAGACCGGCCGGTCGCCGCCGCTGAGCGTACGCACGATGTTTTCCAGGCGCTCGCCGGCCGCGGTCGGCACGCCCTGCTGCGTAAAGCTGGGGGGCGTGGTCCAGAGCACGGCATCGATTTCAGACTGGTCGAAATCGGTCGCCGGATAGCTCGTCGGGCCCAGGTCGGCCACGTGCTGGGCCGCGAAGGTGACATTGAGCAGATAGTCGAACTCGTAGGTACCCCCCACCACGCCGCAGCGCGGCACCGCCCCTGCGTACGCCACCTTATTGGCGGCCTCGCGCTGGGTCTCGGCCTCGACGGCCGCTGCCGCCACGTGTCCGCCCATGGAGTCGCCGACGATATAGATCTTGCTCGGCGCCATGACGGTACGGCCGTTCTGTTCGGCAATAGCGACAAACGCATTGGCCAGGGCGTTGGTGTCTTCCACGCCGGCGCGAACGTCGTAATAGTTCTTGCTGTAGCTCGACGCCGCCCAGGCATAGCCCTGGCTGATGTAGTAGTTGCGAAGATTCGGGTTGCTCACCGTCAGTTCGCTGCCTTCGCCGCGATAGCCGTGCGCGTACATCACGAGCATGCCGTTCCAGCTGCCCTCGGCCGGCACTTCGATGCGATAGCCCGCACCGCTGTCCATGACGCCGCTCCAGCGATCCGTGGTGACCCCGGTGATCGCCTCGAATGCCAGCGTCTCGCGATTGACGGCGAACTCACGGCTGTCCTGCTGACGCGTCAGCGTGTCGTTACCGGAGTCTACGGTGTCGATGCTGTCATCGCTATCGGAACAGCCCACCACCAATGCGCTCGCGCTCGCGCACGCGAGCGCCAGGACCTGCAAGGTCCAGCGTCGATCTTTCATGTCTCCTCCTGGGCGCCGTCGAGGGGGCCCGGTCCGGTCAAACGGACACGGGGTCGAACGGGCCGTGTTTATTTTTAGGTTTATTCTGGTTCTATTACGTCCGGCGCGACAAAATCGAAACGTCATTTCACCGGCGTACGCCAGTAATTCACCGTACCGTGGCGTGCGTCAAGTGCCTCGACCGTACGTGCATAAAACCGGGCCACAGCGGACGTGCGTCGCTGCAGCGAAAGAGATGAAAATACGCTGATCAGTCAGTCGCTTGCACAGCCCTTGCCAGCCGGGCCAGGCAACACGGAACGCGCGCACATAACCCTAACGTCGAATACGCGGCCCAGCTTGGGGCAGCGCCATCCTGCGCAAGGAGAACGCAGGCAGCGCTTGGCGCTACCCAGCCAGCGTCCCCACCCGGCATTGGGGTGCCTTTTTGCCGGGTGAGTTACCTCGCCCTAGGCGCCGTCGCGAAAGAAGGCGCTGGTGCCGCGGGCCTCGGCCGCCTTTTCCAGTTTTTCCAGAGCGATGACGTAGGCGGCGGTGCGGTAGTCGATATCCAGCTCCTCGGCGCGGTCGGCCACGCGCTGGGTAGCATCGACCATGCGCGTTTTCAGGCGCTCGGCCACGGTATCGGCATCCCAGTACCAGGCCTGGCGGTTCTGGACCCATTCGAAGTAGCTCACCGTCACGCCGCCGGCGTTGGCGAGGATATCGGGCAGCACCTGCACGCCGTTTTCGACGAGCGTGGCATCGGCCTCGCTGGCAACCGGGCCGTTGGCGATCTCGACGATTACACCGGCATGCACGTTGGCGGCATTGTCCTCGGTGATCACGTTTTCCAGCGCGGCGGGCGCGAGCACGTCGACCTTTAGAGCGATCAGATCGTCGTTGGATATCTGCTCGGCGTCGGCATCGGTGACCGATCCCTTGGACTGTTTGGCCTTGGCCACGGCATCGATATCCAGACCGTTCTCGTCGTAGATCGCGCCGCCGGAATCGCTGACCGCGACCACCGTGTAGCCGGCGTCGACACACAACCGTGCGAACTGCTGGCCGGCGTTGCCAAAGCCCTGCACAGCCACGGTGGTGCCGTCGGCTTCGCGCTCCCAGCGCTCCATCATCGTTTGAAGCGTATGGAAGGCGCCGTCGCCGGTAGCCGTGGTGCGGCCTTCGGAGCCGCCCATTTCCACCGGCTTGCCGGTGATCACGGCACGTTCCTCGGCCCGGTTGATGATGCGGTACTGGTCCATCATCCAGCCCATCACACGCGGTTTGGTATTCACGTCCGGCGCGGGGATATCGGAATCCGGGCCGATGAAGTCGGCGATCTTGTCGATATAGGCCCGCGAAAGCCGTTCCATCTCCGCCGGCGATAGCTCTTTGGGATCGATCGAAATGCCGCCCTTGCCGCCGCCGAAGGGTAGGCCGAGCACGGCGCATTTCATGGTCATCCAGAACGCCAGGGTCGAGACTTCGTCGACGTTCACGTCCGGATGAAAACGAATCCCGCCCTTGGCCGGGCCCAGCGTGGTGTCATAGCGCACGCGGTAGCCGGGGTAGAGCTTCATTTCGCCGTTGTCGTGGCGCAGCGGTACCGACACCTTGAGCGCAGTGTCCGGCTGGGCCAGCTGCTGGGCGATATCGTCGGAGATATCGATATGCTCGAGCGCGGCTTCGATACGCGCGCTCGCACCGTCGAAAAGACTGGGCATAAGACAATACGTTTGCGGACAATAGAACGTAGCTGCGTCCGACCAACCGCCAATACAAGAGCCGCCGGGCGGTTCAGGCAGCGGCCGTCTGGGCGCGCCATGCCTGCGGGATGGCCTCGCGCAGGTAGTCCAGCAGACAGACCGTGCGCCGCGGCAGCCGGCCGTAGGGATAGGCCAGCGTCACTGGAAGCGGCGTGACCGACCAGTCGGCCAGACAACGACTGAGCGTGCCCGGGTGCGCCTGGGAACGCTTGGCGGCGGCCCAGTCCGGCATGATCCCCAGCCCCTGACCACGGGCAATCGCATCGGCCTGCAATACCAGCTGATCGGTTCTCACCCGTGCACGAACCGGCGCCAGCCGATAGACCATGCCCTGGCGGTCGTTGTGCAGCTCCAGCGGCGTACCCCGATCGCCGAGCATATCCACCCAGCGGTGATCGGCCAGCTCGCGCGGATGCGACGGCGTGCCGTGCGCAGCCAGGTAGTCCGGATGCGCATAGATGCCGCGGCTGAGCTGGCCCACGACTTCGCAGCGCAGGCCGCAGTCGGCGAGTTCACCCGGCCACAGACACAACGACACGCCCGAGCCGTTGCCGGGTGGCTGGGTCAGCGTGAGCAGGTTGAGCTCGATCTCGGCAAAGCGCTGGAGAAACGCCTCCACGTTGTGCATGAACCAGCCGCGCATGAACAGCGGATGCGCGTGTACGGTCAGCTTGCCGGCCACCCGTTCGCTGAGCTGCTCCAGCGCATAGCGGCTTTCCCGATCGATATCGAGCATGTCCCGACAGTAGCCGGCAAAGACCCAGCCCGCATCGGTGGGCTCGAGCCCGTTCGCACGCCGGCGCAGCAGCGGCTGGCCCACCCGGGCCTCCAGCCGTGCCAGACGCCGGCTCAGGGTGGACTTGGACAACGACATACGGCGTGCCGTGGCGGTGAGGCTGGCGCTGTCGACCACGGCAACGAAGGCCGCCAGCTCGTTGAGTTGATGCATCTCCGTGCCTTGCTTGTGGCCGAACCCTGCGGGCTCGGAGGTCGTGTTGCTGTAAACGCAATCAGGCGTTCGATCCATTGCAATCCGCTTTATAGCACAATCTTAATAAGAATGATTCGTATTTAATGAATTCCTTGGGGGATCAATGACCGGTATTCAGCGTGCCCGGGTAGGGCTGTGCGTCGCGATTGTTGTGGGAAGCAGTACGGGCGCGAACGCCCAGGAGGCGATGTCGCTCGGCGAGGTCGTGGTGACCGCCTCCGGCCATGAACAGCAGATTGAAGACGCGCCGGCCTCGATCAGCGTGATCGATCAGGAAAAGATCGAAAAACGCTACTACCGCAACGTCACCGATGCGCTGCAGGACGTACCCGGCGTGATCGTCACCGGCGGCGGCGCGGGCGATAACGGCCGCGATATCAGCATCCGCGGCATGCCCAGCGCCTATACGCTGATCCTCGTCGACGGCAAGCGCCAGAACACCCGCGAAACCCGCCCGAACGGCAGCGCCGGCTTCGAGCAGGATTTTCTGCCGCCGCTGCAGGCCATCGACCGGATCGAGGTCATCCGCGGGCCGATGTCCACGCTCTACGGCTCCGACGCCATCGGCGGCGTGATCAATATCATCACCCGCAAGGTGCCCGAGGACTGGGGCGGCGCCGTACAGGCCGACGCCATTATCCAGGAAGACGGCGACTCCGGTAACCGTCAGAGCGCGAATTTCTATGTCGGCGGCCCGCTCAAGCAGGACCTGCTGGGCCTGCAGCTCTACGGCAAGGTCAGCCGTCGCGCCGAAGACGAAATCATCGACGGCTATGAAGGCAAGGACCTGCGCAACCTCACCGCACGCCTGGCGTTCACGCCCACCGACAACCAGGACTTCACCCTAGAAGCCGGCGCCGAGGAACAGACACGCGAACAGAACGTCGGCCGCTCCGGCCGGGTGACGGGCTGTCGCGGTGGTTGTACCGATTCCTTCAACCGCTATTCGCGCGAACATTACGCCCTGACCCACCAGGGCCGCTGGGACTTCGGCACCACCGATTCCTATATCCAGCGCGAGCGGGCAGAAAACTCGAGCCGCGAAATCGAAATCACCAACACGGTGGCCAAGACCAGCGTGGTCGTGCCCCTGGGCATGCACGTCGTGACCCTCGGCGCCAGCGCGGAACGCCAGGAACTGGCCGACGACACCACCAACCAGATCTCCGATCTCACCGATGTCGAAAAAGACATCTGGGCGGTGTTCGCCGAGGACGAGTGGATGCTCACCGACACCTTCGCGCTCACCGGCGGGCTGCGCCTGGACCACGACGAGAACTTCGATTCGCACCTCAGCCCGCGTCTGTACGGCGTATGGAACCCTACCCGCAACTGGACCCTCAAGGGCGGCGTGTCGACCGGCTTCCGGGCCCCGGATCTGCGCGAGATCACGCCCGACTTTGGCCAGGTCAGCCGCGGCGGCAATATCTACGGCAACCCCGACCTGGAACCGGAAACCTCGGTCAACAAGGAGATCGCCCTGCTCTATGCCAGCGACTGGGGCGCCAACGCCAGCCTGACGCTGTTCCACAACGACTTCGACGACAAGATCACCCGCGTGGCCTGCCCGATCGATATCTGTAGCGACGGCGCCAACCAGTTCGGCTCCGACCCCACCTATCGCATCAACGTCGACGAAGCGATCACCCAGGGCGTGGAAGTTGCCCTGTCGGCCCCGGTGAGCACCACCGTGGACGTATCCGTGAGCTATACCTATACCGATTCCGAACAAAAATCCGGCGAATACGAAGGCGAACCGCTCACCCAGCTGCCCAAGCATCTGTTCAGCGCCTCGGCCAACTGGCAGGCCACGCAGAACATCGCCTCCTGGGCGCGCCTGACCTATCGCGGCGAAGAGAGCCAGCCCACCACCGGGCCTTCGCAGAGCGCTCTGATCGCACCGTCCTACACGTTCGTGGACGCCGGCATGGGCTATGCCCTGACCGATGCCACCACGCTCAACCTCGGCGTCTACAACCTGTTCGACGAGGACGTTAACTACGAAGAATACGGCTTCGTCGAGGACGGGCGCCGCTACTGGCTGGGCATGAACGTCGAGTTCTGAACGCCGACCCACGCCCTCCGGCAAACCTTTCGCACGCGCCGCCGCTGGCTCCAGGCGGCGGCGCGCATTATCCTGCACGGTCGCGATCCCGACCGTGCGCCATCACGGAGCTTCACCCATGTCGTTTTTCAATGGCCGGCGCAGCGCGCTCGGCGTCATCGCAATGCTCGTTCTGGCCGTTTTTGCCTGCCCGGCACAGGCCGCGCGCGCGCTCGATACCGCCTATGGCAAGGTCGAGATCGACGGCAGCCCCGAGCGTGTCGTGACCCTGTATGAAGGCGCGCTCGATGCCGCTGTGGCCCTGGGTACGAAACCGGTCGCGGCCGTGGCTACGCGTGGCGGCAACAGCGTGGCCAACTACACGCAGGCGCGCGTGCCGGGTATCGCGATCGTCGGCACCGCGCGCGAGAGCAATATCGAAGCCGTGGTCGCCCAGCGTCCGGACGTGATCCTGGCGTCTTCAAACCTGTCCGAACCGCAGTACCGGCTGCTGTCGAAGATCGCGCCGACCGTGGTGCCAAAGAACGCCGCCTTCGGCCCCGATGCATGGCAGAACGAAACCCGGCTGTTCGCACGCGCGCTCGACCGCGAAGACAAGGCCGCACAACTCATCGCGGCCTTCGACAAACGCGCCGAGCAGATCAGCGCGCAGGTACCGGCCGATACCGAGGCCACGCTGGCGCGCTGGATGCCGCAGGGCCCGCTGGTCATGTCGTCGAAAATATTCGGCGGCCGGGTGCTGGCCGCGGCCGGTTTCGAGACGGCCGACCATGACGACATCGCCGATGATCGCCCGCATAGCGATCCGCTCAGCCTGGAAAACCTGGACCGTATCGACAGCGACTGGCTGTTTCTGGCCACCCTCAACGACGACGGTGAATCCGCGCTGGCCAAGGCCCGCACCTCGCCGGCCTTCGAACGCCTGAGCGTAGTGCAGCGCGATCATGTCGTACCCGTCGACGGCCAGCTCTGGACCAGCGCTTCCGGCCCGCTGGCCGCTGACGCGATTCTCGACGACATCGCCCGCGCGCTGGGTATCGCCGCCCGGCCTTGAGCGAGCGGCCCCGCACTGCTGGCGCCATGCCGCAGCGCCGCGTCGGCCTGTGGCTCGCAGTGCTGACCGGCGTTGCGCTGATCGTATGCGCCGCCAGCCTGCTGTTCGGCGCCGGTGCCGTGGGCCCGGTCGCGTCCCTGGATACGCTCATGCGCACGCTCAGCGGACGCGTCGCCGACGACAACGCCTGGTTCGCAATCGAATCGCTGCGCGCACCGCGTACCGTGATCGGGGTTCTGGTAGGCGCCGCACTGGCGGTGGCCGGGGCGTTGCTGCAGGCGGTCACCCGCAACCCGCTGGCCGAGCCCGGCCTGCTGGGGGTCAGCGGCGGCGCCACCTTCGCGGTGGCCATCGCCATCGCGCTTGGCGCGGATGCAGCCACCCTGCGCGTACCGGTGGCCCAGCTCGGTGCGCTGGCCGGCTGTCTGGCCGTACTCGCGGCCTCGCGCGTGCGCGGCGCCGGCGACGATCCGGTGCGCCTGGTGCTCGCGGGGGCGGTGCTTTCCGGCCTGCTCTATGCGCTGACCTCGCTGGTGCTGTTGTTCGACGAACGTACCGCCGACGAAATCCGGTTCTGGGTCGTGGG
>DJIE01000121.1:817-1811 GCA_002433465.1 Salinisphaera sp. UBA6602 | reverse complement strand
TCGGTATCGCCCGGCCGCTGGCCGCGCTGGCGCTGGGCGAACACGTGGCCAGCGGGCTGGGGCACAGGCCCCGACTGGTTCGCCTGCTGGTGGTCGTGGCCGTAGCGCTGCTGGTGGGGTCGGCCACCGCCATCGCCGGGCCGATCGCCTTCATCGGCCTGGTCGCACCCTTCGTGGCACGGGCGCTGGTCGGCCCGGATGTACGCGCCACGCTCTGGCTGTGTCTGCCCATCGGCGCCGCGCTCACGCTCGGCGCGGACGTGGTATCGCGGCTGGTCGTACGCCCCTCCGAACTGCCGCTGGGCGTGCTCACGGCCCTGATCGGCGCGCCGGTGCTGGTGGCCGTCGTGCGCTCGCGGCGTCTGCCCACGTTATGAATACGGCCAGCCAGCAGGCAAAGAATACGATCGCGCCCGCCGGCAGCTGGCGCCTGCCGCTCGGCCCGGCTCGCAGCGGGCGCTCGGTGCTGCTCGACAAGCGGGCCTGCGGGGCCAATCTGCTGCTGGCCGCGGCGCTGTTTACCGCCTGCGTGGCGTCGCTGTGCCTGGGCGAGGTATCGATCGCCCCCGGCGCCGCGATCGCCGGGCTGTTCGGCTACGGCGACGGCATGGACGTATTCGTTCTCCAGCAACTGCGCGCCACACGGCTGCTCGCCGGCGTGCTCTCCGGGGCGGCCTTCGCGCTGGCGGGCTGTCTGATGCAGACCCTTGCCCGCAACCGGCTGGCCACCCCCGGCATCATCGGCCTGGACAACGGTGCGACCGCCTTTGCCGTGGCCTCGGTGCTGGGCGTGGGCCTGGGCATCGCGCCGCCGGCCGTGGCGCTGGTCGGGGCCAGCGTGGCCACCGCCATCGCCTTCGGTCTGGCCGGCGGCATCGGCACGCAGGGCTATCGTTTCCTCGTAGCGGGCATTGGCGTGGGCGCGGCCTTCGATGCGATCACGCGGCTCATGCTCGCCCGCAGCGCGATCGATGCCGCCAATGCGGCCTATCCC
>DJIE01000121.1:0-512 GCA_002433465.1 Salinisphaera sp. UBA6602 | reverse complement strand
CGCCAATGCGGCCTATCCCTGGACGGTGGGCAGCCTCAACGGCGTGGGCGCGCTCGCCTTGAACATGCTCGCCGTCGGCCTGGTGATTGGCCTGATCGGCGCAGCGGCGCTGGCCCGGGCGCTGGGGGTGGTGCGTTTTTCCGAAGGCGTGGCCCAGGGCCTGGGGATTCGCGTGCGCTACATCCGCCTGGGCGCGCTGGCGCTGTCGGTGTGCCTGACCGCGCTGGCGGTGGCGGTCGCCGGCCCGGTGGGACTGATCGCGCTGATCGGCCCGGAAGTGGCCCGCCATCTGTCCTCGCGACGCGGCGTGCCGCTGATGGGCGCCACGCTGGCCGGCGCCCTGCTCATGGTGGCGGCCGATCTGGCCGGGCGGGTGCTGTTCTCGCCGATCGAGATTCCGGTCGGGCTGATCAGCACCGTGGTCGGCGCGCCGGTGCTGCTCTGGATACTGCTACGCCCAGGCCACAGAATAGGCGTATGACCGTGCCTTTCGACGCGCCGCCCCTGTCGCT
>DJIE01000157.1 GCA_002433465.1 Salinisphaera sp. UBA6602 | reverse complement strand
TCGGCAAACAATGCCAGCGTCTCCGGCAGGTAGAGCGCAAAATCCGCGGGTAATCCAAGCCGGACCTTACCGGCGATTTCGCTATCGGACAGCCGCTCTCTGAGCTCCGCATTCAGTCGAAGCATTTCACGTGCGTATCCCAATGCTTCGCGCCCGGCCCGCGTCGGTTTGAGCTGTCGCGACGTGCGTGCCAGTAGCGCGACGTCGAGCGATTCTTCCAGACGCTGTAGCTGCATGCTGATCGCGGATTGCGAATAGTTCATCTGCTTTGCGGCGGCTGTAAAGCTGCCGCTCTCGACGATAGCTACGAAGCTTTGTAGTGCCTTCAGATCGAGAACAGGGGCGCGCATGACGTATCAGATAATTTGATAGATGAATCAATAATAAGCGTTTCACAGATTAATTTGGCAAGTCCATATTGCGCGCCTCGATCGATACGTTCGGACCGCGTCATGGATAGATGCAACAAGCCACACGATAAGCCGGCAGCGACACAGCGCACCGAGAGAGCACAGGCACGTCGCACACGTGAGCGCGTTCTAGCTGATCTCGATCTAGCGGGTGGCGATGCGCGTTACCCGCGCGATCGTCAGCCCGCGCAAAAACCCTATATCTACGCGCCCGCCATGCCGTCGCTGGATCTGATCCAGCATATCCGTGTACGGCTGCTCGCCTGGCACAACCGTCGCTGGCTGCGGGCGCTGCTGTCTCGCGATGACCATGTGCTGGCCGGCTTCGGCTTCGGTCGAGCCGAGCTGCAGTGGGCGTTGCGGCTGCCCAAGGAAATGGATGCGAATGAAGCATTGCGTCACAAGCGCCGCCACCGGGCGAATGCCTCTCAACCGACCGACTGAGCCGATCGTCACGGCTTCAATATCAACAGGATCATCGTTTTGTCCCGACTTAAAACTTATATCCAAACCCATACAAATCCGCCGGTATTTCTGATATCCGGCGGCATCATGCTCGTCATGGTCGCTTGGGCTTCGCTTGCGCCGGCACCGTTTGCCGGGGTCGCCAATGAAGTCAACGACTTCATCACGACCTATTTCGATTGGCTCTATGTATTCAGCATGGCCGCTTTTCTGGTGTTCGTGCTTGGCGTCGCGTTCAGCCGCGCCGGCAATCTGCGCCTGGGCCCGGACGATTCGAGGCCCGAGTTCGGTACGTTCTCATGGCTGTCGATGATGTTCACCTGTGGCATGGGCGTCGGGCTCGTGTACTACGGCGTGGCCGAGCCGGTCATGCTCTATCAGAATCCGCCTTTCGGCGAACCCGAAACCGTAGAGGCGGCCAAGACCGGCATGAACTACACCTTCTATCACTGGGGGTTGCATCCGTGGGGCGCTTATATCGTGTTGGGCTTGGCGCTCGGGTATTTCTCGTATCGCCGCGGCTTGCCGCTCAAGCCGGCCTCGGCGTTTTACCCATTGATCGGTGACCGGATCAACGGCCCGATCGGCCATACCATCGACATACTGGCGGTTTTCGGTACCTTGTTCGGCTTGGCGACGTCGATCGGTCTGGGCGCGAGCCAGATCGCAGCCGGGCTCAGCAGCCTCTTGCCGGTCAGCAGCGGGCTCGGCACACAGCTGGCGATCATTTTCGTGGTCGAACTGGTCGCGATCGCCAGCGTGATGATGGGCATCAGTGCGGGTATACGACGCCTGTCGCTATTCAATGCCGCACTGGCCGGCGTATTGGCACTGTTTGTATTCATCGCTGGCCCGACACTCTATATCCTCAGCTATCTGGGCAACGACCTCGGTTACTACATCCAGAATCTGCCGCTCACGAGCCTGCGGCTGTTTACCGACGAGCAGGGCGAGGCGTTCCAGACCGCCTGGACGTTGTTCAACTGGGGCTGGTTCATTTCCTGGTCGCCGTTTGTGGGCATGTTTATCGCGCGTATATCGCACGGGTACACGATCCGGCAGTTCATTCTCGGCACGCTGCTGGTGCCCAGTGGTGCGTCGATCATCTGGTTCGTGATCTTCGGCCGAACGGCCCTGTACAGTCTGCTCGAGGGCGGCGGCAACCAGGCACTGCTCGACGCGGATGCCTCGCATATGATCTTCGTGGTACTGGATGCCTTGCCGGTAGCCGGCACGATCGCCGGCATCGCCGCAATGCTGCAGATCGTCGTGGTCACACTGTTCTTCGCAACCTCCTCGGATTCCGGCTCATTGGTGGTCGATATCCTCACGAACGGCGGCGATCCGCATCCGATCTGGCAACAGCGTCTGTTCTGGGCCATCCTCGAAGGCGTGATCGCCGCGGTTCTGTTGATAGCGGGCACACTCGGTGGCGGCAATCCCCTGAGCGCGATCCAGACCGCTTCGGTGGCGTCCGGGCTGCCATTCTGCTTTGTGCTGCTGGGGATGTGCTTCACCTTGCAGCGCGCTATGTCGGAAGAGCTTCGCTTTGCATCACCTGCCGTTTCGCGAGCCTAGATAGCGGCGGCCAATGCCGTGATGCACATGCCGTCAGCCGGCAGGTTCGGCTGACGGCATACGGAGGCTGGTCAGGAGTGCTAGAGAACTTTGTAAGGCGGTTGATCTACGAGAACACGGCTGGCCCTGACCTCTTCCGGGCCTGGGTTTGGTCGTGCTGGCGCAACCCTCGCTGTCTTCATTTGCGGGCGGTTGTCTTGCCGCAGCGGCTCGTGGCAGCGCGTGTCGCAACAATCCCTGCGTTGGTAGTCGGGTTACACGGTGTTTTGAGAGCGCTTCGAGCACGATGGTCGCGTATCCAATACGGTGAGTGTTATTGAGCGACCCAAAGCAAGGTAAATGATGTCGACGAATACAGCCCATACCATAGTACTCGACGTCGGCCCTGAACGGGGCTTGGGCGCCACTCTTTGCCGCCGCTTCGCTGAAGGCGGGCATCATGTCTAAGTAGCCGGCCGTAGCCGGGCCAAACTGGATCGCACGGTTGCTGCGATCAAAGCAGCAGACGGGCAGGCTTCGGCCTGTGTTACGGATGCCACCGACGAACAGAGTGTCGTCGACTTGTTCGATGCGGTCGAAGCTGCCGGCGGCCATATCGCCTGCGTCATCTATAACGTGGGCAACAATACGCCCGGTCGTATCCACGATATGACCGCTTCGTACTTCGAGCAGAGCTGGCGTACGATCTGTCTCGGTGGTTTTCTGTTCGGCCGCGAAACGGTACGGCGCATGCGCGCGGCCGGACAGCGTTCGAGTGTACCGCGCACGCTGATCTTCACGGGTGCCAGCGCCTCGCTTCGGGGCCGCGCCGGTTACGGTGCCTTCAATGCGGCCAAAGGTGGGCTGGGTAATCTCGCAGCGGCTCTGGCCAAAGAGCATGCGAGCGACGGTATCCATATCAGCCATGTAGTGATCGACGGCGGGATCGACGGCGACAAGATGGATCAGGCCATGCCGGATGGCACGAAAAAGGCGGCCTGCGAGCAGTTGATCGATCTGAAAGGAATCGCCGCCTCGTACTGGTTTCTGCATCAGCAGGATCGACGGGCGTGGACGTTCGAACTCGATCTGCGAACCTGGCAGGAACAATGGCAATGGGCGGCTCTTGCCCGCCGCTACGAGCCGCCGCCTCAACGCCTTTTCAATAGCCATCGCCGTATTCACGAGCGTGGGTGGCGCCGACACCACGTCATGTGGATCAAAAATCGGCGTGCCCGAGCGGTCGCGTTGCTTGACGGCGAGACATGCGCCATCAATCGCTTGAGTTCGTACGCTCATTCACGATGAACGTTACGCGCACGAAAAGAACTTGGCATTCTGGACTAAATGGTCCATAATGGCGGCTAGTACACACCGCAGGACAGTCGCCGGTGCCTCGACCGCAACAATTTGATCGGAAGCAGGTGCTCCAGCAAGCGCTCAAAGTCTTTTGGCACCAGGGCTACGAAGCCACTTCGATGACGGACCTTATGCGGGCGACGGGCCTGAGTAAGAGCAGTTTCTACAACACGTTCGCCAGCAAGCACGAGTGCCTGCTGGAAGCTTTCGACAGCTACCGGGCGGACCGTCTGCGTGACATGGATCGGGTGCTGGCAGGCGACAACGCAAAGGAGTCGATTGCAACGTTCTTTCGCATGATCGTCTCGGATGCGAAAGCGCCCGAATTCATCAATGGTTGCATGAGTATCAATCAGGCGGTCGAGCTGGCACCACACGACGAGGCCATCGCCACGCGGGTTGATGAGGATTTTCAAAAGATCGAGGACGCACTGGCCGAAGCAATCGAACGAGGGCAGCGTGCTGGCAGTATCGCCACGCGGCGCGATGCGCGGAATATCGCACAACTCATGGTTGTCGCGTTTCCCGGTTTCCAGGTGTTGGTCCGGGCGGGTAGTCCTCAAACTCGACTGAATCATGCACTCGATGAGTTGTTAGCGATCCTCGATTGAGTCAGAGAGCGCGTCGATATTTTATTTGTTCAATTTGGACCGATCGGTCCTTAAAAGGAGTCATAGCCATGAAACTGAAACAGATCCGTAACGCCACTCTGCGTATCGACATCGGTGGGGTGAAGTTCTTGCTCGACCCCTACCTTGGCGATACGGAAGTCTATTCGGGTTTCGAAGGCACGCTGAACGATCATCTGCGTAACCCGCGAATTCCGCTGCAGACGTCGATGGAAGAGATTCTGGACGTAGACGCCGTGATCGTGACCCATACGCACGACGATCATTGGGATGAGGCCGCGATTGCCAATGTGCCCAAGGACTTGCCTGTATTCGCCCAGCATGCGGCCGACGCGGAACTCCTTGCGTCTCAGGGGTTCGAGGACGTGCGCGTGCTGACTGAAAATAGCGAGTTCAACGGCGTATCGCTCATTCGCACACCCGGTCAACACGGCAGTGACGAAGCGCTCGCGGCGATCCCGGAGATTCTGGGCGAAGTCTGTGGCGTGGTATTCAAACATCCGGACGAGGCGCGCACGCTTTATGTGGCGGGCGATACGGTCTGGAACCGTCACGTCGAGGACAATCTCGCGCGGCACACCCCTGACGTGATCGTACTCAATGCCGGGGATGCGCAGGTGCCTGGGCTAGGGTCGATCATCATGGGTACGACCGATGTGACCAAAGTCTACGAAACGATGCCGGAGGCGACGCTCGTGGCCAGCCACCTCGACGCCGTCAACCATTGTGCGCTGAGCCGAAATGCACTGCGCGAATACGTGCAGGCGCATGATATGACCGATCGCGTACTCGTTCCGGCCGACGACGAAGCCTACTCGTTCTAATCTGCGGAGCCTTGATCATGTCCACCGACCAAAACAAGCAGATCGTTCGCGATTTCTACAACGCCATTGCCCGCGAAGACTACGAGGCGGCGGCACGCTGTTGTCACGAGGATTTCGTGTTCTACCTGCAAGTCGATGAACCTATCCACGGCGTCGACGGCTTCATCGGCTCGGAGAAGAAGAACTTCGATTCTTTCTCGCCGTTCGAATTTTCCATCCAACAATTGCTGGCTGAAGGCGATCAAGTGGCGGCATACATGCTGTTCGATGGCCTACATACCGGTAACGCTAACGGCATCGAGCCCACCGGCAACCGTGTGCGCTTTTCCCTGGCGATGTGGCTGACGATCGAAGACGGCAAGATCCGAACGAAGCGTGCGCATTTCGATTCAGCGGACGTACATCGCCAGCTGGATAACGCGTATTAACGAAGATCGTGAGGGAGTCGTTGCATGAATCGCTTCGAAGGCAAGGTGGCGCTGGTCACCGGCGGGCGCTCTGGCATCGGTCGCGCCATCGCACGCCGCTTGCGTGACGAAGGCGCTACTGTGTTCACCACCCAGCGCGGCGCGGACAAGGAATTCGATTCGATTCCGGCTGACTTTTCGGATCCGCAAGTGCCGGCGCAGGTTGTGGCTCGTGTCATCGACCGGGCGGGTCGCCTTGATGTGCTCGTCAACAGCGCCGGCATGATGCAGGAAGCATCGATAGAAGATATGTCGCCCGAGGCGTGGCAGCGCAACCTCACCGTCAACCTGACGGCACCGTTTCTGCTGATCCGCGCAGCGCTGCCGTTTCTACGCGAAACCGGCGGCAACATCGTGAACATAGGGTCGCTCGAAGGCCTCGCTTCCAATCCCAACCATGCAGCCTATTGCGCCGCCAAGGCTGGGCTTCACGGGTTGACGCGTGCCGTGGCGGTGGATCACGGGCACGAGGGCATACGCTGCAACGCCGTGGCGCCCGGATGGATTAACACCGACTTGAACGCCGATCTTGTCAAGAACGCTGGCGACCCAGCGTCGTTCGAGCGGAATATCGCCAGCATCCATCCTGTGGGCCGCGCGGGAATCCCTGAAGAAGTGGCGGCGCTGGTGGCTTTTATCGCTGCTGATGAGGCTGCGTTCATTACCGGGCAGATTTACAACGTCGATGGCGGGAGGACGGCTCAGCTCAGTTTTCCGTAACCGGGCGCGTACTCGCGGCTTTTAGAACGCAGTTCAAACTGGTAGTCGGCCATAGATGATTTCCGGCGGCCTTATGGCGGAACGATCTACGCGCTGCACGGCGCCCGCTGGGACGTGCGAAGCTGGGAACGACGGTTGGCATCAAGGTCGACTATGTGAAGATGCTGGTGCAGTCAAACGCATATGTGGCCTTATTCGCGAATAATCTTGCCTAAAGCCGCCGCAACCGCCACATGAAATAGCTGCCGCCGATGAGCGTGGCGACGATGCCGGCTGGGATTTCGCTGGGGAATAGCAGCATGCGGCCGACCCAGTCGGCCATGACCATGACCAGGGCGCCGAGAACGGCCGCGCCGGCGAGTTGGTGGCGGGCACGGGCCAGGCCCATGATGCGCACGAGGTTGGGTGCCAGCAGGCCAATGAAGCTCAGCGGGCCGACCACCAGGGTAGCGCCGGCGGTGAGCAGCGCGACCAGCACCAGCAGCAGCAACCGACTGATACCGACGTTGACGCCCAGTGACCGGGCGGTGGGCATGCCCAGCGGGAGCAGATCAAGCCAGACCTGTAGCGGTCGGACGACGGCGAACAGAACGAGGCCGAGCACGGCGACGGTCGCGGCCAGCGGCAGTTCGACGTAGTAGGTGGTGCCGGAAATCCACGCCAATAGCTGCTGCGTGCGTGGGTCGCCGCCGGCGAGCACGATCTTGGAGACGGCATCGAACAGAAACAGCACGCTGATGCCGGTAAGCAGCACGCGTTCGGGTTCGTAATCACTGCGGGCGTTGAGGCCGACCAGTACGGCCAGCGATGCCAGCGCACCGAGCATGCCGGCCCCCAACAACACAGGCACGCCGGCGCCGGGCAAGAGCAGCACGACTGCCAGCACGCCGAGACCGGTGCCGGCACTGATGCCGAGCACTTCCGGGCTGGCCATGGCGTTGCCGGACACACGCTGGATGACCGTGCCGGCCACGGCCAGCATCGCCCCGGCCGCGCCGGCGGCGAGCACACGGGGCACACGCCACAGGCCGGTTTCGTCCCAGGGCCGGGTGAACGGCCAGTCCCAGCCGTCTGCGCCTTGGCCTACGAACAGCGCGACGATGACGGCCACCACCAGCCCAATGGCGAGGACGGCAACGAGTCGGCCCGGCGTCTGGCTGCGCGGCGCGGGCGACGGCGGCGAGCCGGGTTCGCGTGCCAGATTGAGGCGCGGGATGAGCCACAGCAGGAGCGGCGCGCCGAGTGCGGCCGTGGTCGCCCCCGTGGGGATGAGCATCGACGAATTCAGCGTGATCAGTTCCAGTACCTGATCGGTAACCGCGAGCAGCAGCCCGCCGAATATCGGCGCCCAGACAAGCCGGCTGGCCAGCCGGCGCGCGCCGGCCAGACGCACGATCGACGGTGCGGCCAGGCCGATGAAGCCGACGATGCCCAGTTCGACGATCACCACGGCGCTGGCGAACACGCCCAGCCCCAGGCTTGCCGCCCGCAGCCAGGCCAGCGAGATACCCAGATTTCTTGCGTTGGTATCGTCGAGATCGAGCAGCGCGAGCGCGCGTGACAAGGCTACCGCAGCCACGCCGGCGATCGCCAGGCGCGGCAGCAGATAGAGCACGCCGTCCCAGTTGTTCTGGGCGAGCGAGCCCGCGCCCCAGATCATCATGCCGCGCAGCGCTTCTTCGTTGAACAGCAGCAGCACCACGGCGAGCGCGCCGAAATAGAGGTTGACCACCAGCCCGGCCAGCACCACCACCGTGGGGGCAAGATTGCGCCGCCAGGCCAGCGCGAACACCAGCGCCATGGCGCCCGCACCACCGGCAAAGCCCACCAGCCCGCGTGCATGCAGCATCAGCGCCGGCGCGAACAACGTGCCCAGAAGCAAGGCCAGATGTACGCCGCCGACCACGCCCAGCGTGGTGGGCGCCGCCAGGGGATTCCGTAAGGTCTGTTGAAACAGCACGCCCGCCAGGGCCAGGCCGGCGCCGCCAACGAGTGCGGCGGTCACGCGCGGTAGCCAGTTGTAGCGGGCCAGCACGCCGGCGATATCGTTGCCGTCGGCCCAGAGGGCGGCAATGCCTACTGCCGAGTTCTGGTGCAGCACGCAGGCGGCCAGCACCGCCAGCAGCAGCGCGAAGCCCGCACACAAACGCGCCGGTGTGACCCAGGGCGTGGTCATGACCCGGCCCGGCCGGCGCTGCAGTCCTCGCCCAGCGCGTCTACCAGAACACGGGCAAAGCGGCTGGCCGAGGGCAGCCCGCCGAAGCCCCATACCGGCGGCACGTAGAGCACCGGGGCATTGTTCACGGCCGGCAGGTGATGCCAGAGCACGCTGGTGTCGATCTCTTCGGCCACGCCCACGGGCAGCGGCTTGACCACCACCATGCGGGCGTTATCGATCGAGGCGAGCCGTTCGAGCGGCACCGTGGCAAAGCCCCAGTAGTTGCCGCCGGCCTGCCAGGCGTTGGCGATGCCCATGCGCTCGAGCACGCTGCCGATCAGGCTGTTTTGGGTATAGACACGCACATGCCGGGCATCCATGAACTGCACCACCAGCAGCGGCTTGGTCTGCTCGGGCACCTGCGCCGCACAGGCGTCGATACGTGCCTGCGTGTCGTTTATAAGCGCATCGGCGGCCGCCTCGCGGCCAACCAGCGCGCCCAGGCGACGGGTGGATTCGACGGTTTGCTCCCACACAGCGCCCTGCCCGTCGTAGATATCGATCGTCTTCACCGGCGCGATAGGGGCCAGCCGTTCGCGCAGGCCGGAATACATGGAGGTAATGGTGATCACATCGATATCCAGCTGCGACAGCAGCTCCATGTTCGGCTGCACGCGCAGGCCCAGATCACGCACACCCTCGGGCACGTCGGGCGCGGCCACCCATTCGTTGTAGGCCGGAATCTGCGACATGGCCACCGGCGGTGCGCCGATGGCGATCAGGGTCTGGGCCTGGCCCCAGTCGATGACGGCCACGCGCGGGGCATCTTCGGCCTGGGCAAAGCCGGGCACGGCACAAAAAAACAAGGCCAGCCCGAGCAGCCAGCCTATGCAGATCGCGCGCCGTGCCGGCACGGCACGGGCGGCAGCGGCCCGCCGCCTCACTGGACGACGGCGATGGGGTGGTTGTCGGCCGGGTGCGCCATCACGCGCATGCGCACACCGTAAATTTCCTCGAGCGTTTGATCGCACATGAGTTCGCGCGGCGCGCCCTGGGCCAGCAGCTTGCCGCCGCGCAGGGCCACCAGCTGATCGCAGTAGCGCGAGACCATGTTCACGTCGTGCAGCACGATGATCACGCCAATGCCGAGCGTGGTGGCCAGTTCGCGGATGAGCGCGAGCGTATCCACCTGATGGGCGATATCCAGCGCCGAGAGCGGCTCGTCGAGCAGTAGAAAGCGGCTGCCCTGGGCCAGCAGCATGGCCAGCCATACGCGCTGGCGCTCGCCGCCGGAGAGGGTATCCACCATGCGATCGGCCATGCCCTCGATACGGGTGATTTCCATCGCCCGGGCCACGGCGCGCTTGTCTTCGCGGGTCATGCGTCCGAGCAGACCCTGCCAGGGGTAGCGCCCGAACGACACCAGTTCGCGCGCGGTCAGGCTGGTGGCGGCCGGCAACTGCTGGGGCAGATAGGCCACTTCGCGGGCGAATTCACGATCGCCCCACTCGCCCACGGCGCGCCCGTTCAAGGACACCTGGCCACGGCTGGCGCTCTGCTGGCGGGCCAGCAGCTTGAGCAGCGTGGACTTGCCGGAACCGTTGTGCCCGATCAGGCCATAGACCAAGCCCTGCGTGAAACGCAGATCGGTGGCTTCGAGAAGACAGCGTCCATTGACCTCGAAGCGTGCGGCGTTGAGTTCGAACATGACCTTCTCCGCAGCGTGGCTCTATGCGTACGCCGCGCGGTGACTCGGCAGGTGCCCGAGAATAAGCTAAATACGAATGCTTATCAAAAAGATGAAGCGGCATTGGTCGCCCCTCGCCCGGCACTATCCAGGACAGCCGGGGCTTTACGGCCCAGCCGGGCGCCGGCGACGCCCGGGCGTAACGTGTGGGCGCAGAGTTTTAGCCGCCGCCCTGAAAGACCGCCTCGATTTCGGCCCGGCATTTACGCAGTGCCACGGCCAACTCGTCGTAATGCGGCTCGAAGCGTAGCGCCGGTACCGCCAGCGAAACGGCGTAGTTACCGCTCAGCCCGGTGCGAATGTACACCCCCAGGCCACAGACCCCGTCGGCGTGTTCTTCGCGATCCACCGCAATGCCGGTGCGCCGGACCGTGCCTAATTCCGCCTGCAACGTGGTCAGGCGCGTGTGCGAGGCCGCCGTACAGGGTTGCAAGGTCTCGCCGAGCACGCTCGCCAGCCGTGCCTCGTCCTGTACCGCCAGCAGGGCCTTGCCATGGGCGGTGCAGTGAATGGGAAACGCGGTGCCGACCTGAGACACCACCCGCAGTTCACGATCGGAGACGTACTGATCCACCGAAATGGCATGCGTGCCGCGATCCAGACACAGGTCGACGGTTTCGCGGGTGCGCCGGCCGAGGGCTTCGATATGCGGGCGTGCCACGGCCACCATATCGGTATGCGCTGCCGTGGCCAGCCGGGCAATCGCCGGGCCGAGCCGAAGCCCGCGTTCGCCCTCGACCAGCAGCTGCTGGTCGAGCAAGGCGCTGGCCAGACGGTGCACGGTGGTTCGCGGCAAGCCGGTGGTGCGCGCCAGTTCGGAAACGGTACGACCCTCCGAGGCCGCTTCCAGAGCGGCCAGGATCTGGGCAGCACGAGCGATGACCTGGCCGTTCGAGGACTGCTGTACTTCTGTCATGGGCACACGATACGCGCGGTAGGCGGATGCGGGGATTCTGCCGCTTGACGCGCCGCGTGTCAGGCCTAACATATCCGTCTATCGGTCATTGTATCCGATAGGTGGTTAAATGAGTGCGCAAAAACCCGGTCCCGTCGCGGCCTTCAGCCTGCTTGCCGTAGCCTGCCTCACGATCATGGTGGGCTGCGTGGTGGTGCCCGGGTTGCCGAGCATCGCGCAGAATCTGGGCGTGGCCTCGGCGGCGAGCTGGCTGGTCACCCTGCCGGCGCTGGGCGTGGTGCTGTTCGGGCCCGTGGCCGGGCATCTGATCGATCGGTTGGGGGCCTATCGCATGCTGTGTGCCGGGCTGTTCGCCTACGGGCTGTTGGGTGTGGCCGCCGTGGCCCTGCACGGGATGTGGCTGGTATTCGCCAACCGGCTGTTGCTGGGCGCGGCGACCGCGCTGGTCATGACCTCGGGCACGGCGCTGATATCGGCGTTCTACAGCGGCCCGGACCGGCTCACCATGATCGCCCGCCAGGGCATGACCATCGAACTGGGCGGCGTGATCTTCATCGCCCTCGGCGGCCAGCTGGCGAGCCTGGGCTGGCGCTGGCCGTTTGTGCTCTATCTGTTCGCCTGGCTGATGCTGGGGATGGTTCTATGCTGCGTGCCAAGCCCACCCGCGGCCCGCGATAACCCACGGCCCACCGCGCAGGCCCGCCGTCTGTCGGCCACGCTCAAAACCGTCTACCTGCTCGCGCTGGCGGCGATGACGATATTCTTCTTCGCGGTGGTCAAGCTGCCCATCCATTTGCATGCCCTGGGTTATAGCGAACCGCAAACCGGGTATTTCCTGTCGTTCATTTCGTTGGTCGCGGTGGGCGCCGCCTTCGTCATGCCGCGCGTGGTGAGCAGGCTGGGCGGCTTCGCCACGCTGGCCGTGGCCTTTCTATTCTTCGCTGTCGCGCATGGGCTATTCGCTTGGGTGAGCAGCACCGCCTGGCTGCTGCTGTGCTGTATCGCCATGGGCACCGGCTTCGGTTTGTCGGTGCCGCTGGTCAATCACATGACCGTAGAAGGCAGCGCAGCCGAGGTGCGCGGCCGCAACCTGTCCTATCTCTCGGTCGCGATCTTCCTGGGGCAATTCCTGGCATCGTTCTCGGACTTCATTCCCGGCCCGCCGACAGTGGCGCTGTGTATCGCAGGCGCGGCCAGCGTTGTGGTAGCGGGGTCGATCGGCGTGGCCCGCGGTCTGGTGACCTCCGGCGCCACGCGCTGAAACGAGCAGCACGGCCCGTCCCCGGCCGAGCCGGGCGCTTTAAACCGGCCGATAGACTCGACCGCATACGCGTGGGAGGCGCATCCTTGCCAACGTTCAGCCATTTCCAACCTGGCTTGACCGGTTCGACGCGCCTTCGCTTTGAGACGGCCGACCGGGCTGGGCAGGCCATACAAGAAGGCAAACAGCGCCTATGACGATTATCGACAGCTTGCGTCGCTGGTTCGGCCAGGAACAAAGCAGCACATCGACGGCCCCCGCAGGCCGGGCGAACGCAGCGGCGCCCGATACGCCGGTTGACGTGCTCGATCTCAACGCCGCCTTTGAAGCCCACCAGGCGGGTGCGCGCTTCATCGACGTGCGTGAGCCGGGGGAATGGTCGCAGGGCCATATCGCGGGCGCGGTGCACCACCCGATCGATACGCTGGAAGCCCAGCCGCAGATCTCGGTCACCCACGATACGCCGGTGGTGACCTATTGTGCCGCCGGCATCCGTGCTGCGCGCGGTGCGGCCGCGCTGGCCGCCAACGGCTATCGCGACGTGAAAGTACTCGAGGCCGGCTATGGCGACTGGCGCGCGGCCGGGTATCCGGTGGAACATCCGGATCGCGATACGCCGGCGTGAGCCCCTCGACACGGGTCGTACTCGTAGGCGCCGGCCATGCCCATCTGCATGTAGCCGCCCATGCGGATGCGCTGGCCAAGGCCGGCGCCGAGGTCACGCTCATCGACCCGGGCATCTTCTGGTACTCCGGTCGGGCCACCGGCATGCTCGGCGGCCGGTTTGATGCCGAAGACGATCAGATCGACCCGCGCGCGGTTGTCGAAAACCACGGCGGCGCCTTCGTGGCCGGGCAGGTGGCGTCGGTCGAGCGCGCACAGCGGCGTGTGCACCTCGCCGACGGGCAGGCACTCGACTACGACTGGCTGTCGTTCAACGTGGGCAGCGGCGTGGCGCAGGACACGATCAGCGGCTGTACGGCCGATACGAACTGCTGGCCGGTCAAGCCCATCGCCAATCTCGAGGGCCTGCGCACCGCCCTGAGCCAGGCGTTCGCCGCCGGCGAGGCACCGCCGGTCGCGGTCATCGGCGGCGGCCCCACCGGCTGCGAAGTGGCCGCCAATATCGCTGCGCTCGCCCGTCGTCATGCACCCGCGCCGGCGCGCCCCGCCATTCGCTTGCTGCAAGGTGGCGCGACCCTCGCCCCGTCGCTACCGGCAGGCGCACGCAAGCGGCTGGCCGAAAAACTGACCGCACTCGGTATCGAGATTCAGTACAACCGGCGCGTAACCGAACGCTGCGACGGCGAACTGATCTGCGACGACGGCCAACGTATTGCCGCCGCGCATGTCGTCGTCGCAACCGGGCTGGTCGCACCGCCCTGGCTGGCCAACCTCGACCTCGCCTTCGACGACGGCCTGGTGGTGGACGATACATTGCGCAGCGTCGACGATCCGCGGGTATTCGCGGTGGGCGACTGTGCGCATATTCATGGCCATGCGCTGGCGCGCCTCGGCGTTTTCGGCGTTCGCCAGGCGCCGGTGCTGCTGGCCAACCTGCGGGCCAGCCTGCGGGGCCAGACGCTCGACCGCTACGACCCCCAATCGAAGTGGCTATCGATCCTCGACCTCGGCGACGGCACCGGCCTGGCCACGCGTGGACAACGGTGGTGGCTGGGCCGGACCAGCGTGTGGCTCAAGCACTGGCTCGACCGTCGCTTCATCGAAAGCTATCGGGTGAGCTAAGCCGGCACCGGGCGCAGCAGCCCCGCATGCTGCGCCGCGTCACGCCGGCTATTGCCGGGCTCCGCACGCGCCCGCGACCTGCGCATTGGCGGCATTGCTCGCACCCAAGCGCAGCATACGCTCGCGTACGTGCATTGACGCGCACCGTACGGACGCCGATATTGAGCGTTTTGCGCGTCGGCGCCTGTGTTATGCATAGACTCGTGATTGCCGCTGTCGTCGGGAGAGATACCTTGCCCTATCGAGCCCTCAACCACCGCCGAGGCCGTCGCTGATGGCTGCCGTGATCGATGCCATCGAGTACATGCTGCCGGCGCGCACCGAGTCGATCGAGGAAATCGCGGCGCGTTTCCCCAACTGGCCGCTGGAAAAGATCGCCGAAAAGACCGGCATCCGCGCGCGTCATGTCGCCTCCGACGAGGAATGCGCCTCGGACTTCGGCGTGATCGCCGCCGAGGCGCTGATCGAGCGTACCGGCACCGACGTGGCCGATATCGACTATCTGATTTTCTGCACCCAGACGCCGGACTATCTCGCCCCGACCACCGCCTGTCTCGTGCAACAACGGCTGGGCCTGGGTACGCATATCGGCGCGCTGGATATCAATCTCGGCTGTTCCGGCTATATCTATGCGCTGGGCGTGGCCAAGGCCTTGATCGAAACCGGCCAGGCAAAGAAGCTGCTTCTGGTCACCGCCGATACCTACAGCAAGTTCGTCAATCCCGGCGACAAGAGCGTGCGCGCGCTGTTTGGCGATGCTGCCGCGGCCACGCTCATGAGCGCCGGTGACGGCGCCGAGGCGATCGGCCCGTTCGTCTACGGCACCGACGGCTCCGGCGCCCAGGATCTGATCGTGCCCAACAGCGGCCTGCGCAACCGCGCGATCGACCGCCCGGTGGAGGAATACACCGACCGCCACGGCAATACCCGCAGCGATCACAACATCTACATGAACGGGCGCGCGGTGATCGAGTTCACCCTGCGCGAAGTGCCCAAGGCCATCGATGCCCTGTGCGCCAAAGCCGGCGTGAGCCTGGACGACATCGATGCCATGGTGCCTCACCAGGCCAGTGCCACCGTGCTCGAAGGCATCCGCAAGAAGCTGGACCTGCCGGCCGAGCGCTTCGTGGTCTGCATGGAAGACATCGGCAACACCGTGTCCTGCAGCATTCCGATCGCCATCAAGCGCGGCGCGGCCAGGGGCCAGATCAAACCCGGCGCCTTGCTGCTGCTGGTCGGCTTCGGGGTCGGGCTGTCCTGGGGCGCCACGCTCGTACGCCTGCCCGACGACTTCGCCGCTGCCTGATTCACGCACGGCCGGGCCGCGTGCGGCTCTAGGACAAAAGCCAGCGCGTGGCCGGCCCGGCGAGCCCGAAGGCAACGATTCCCGCCACCACGGCCAGGCCCACGCTTTGGCGCCAGCGTAGAACCAGGGCGGTCGCCACCGCGCCGATGCCGTAGCTCAGCAGCGTCGGCCGCGTCGGACTTTCGATCACCGGCCTGGCCAGGCTCGCCACGGCCAGGGCCACCAGCAACGCCGGACCTGCGATCCGTATCGCCGGGTGATCGCCCGCGAGCAGCTTGAGCAGCCGGCTGCGGGGCGACAACAAGAACGGCAGAACACGACTGAACGCGGTCACCCCCGCCATGCCAGCGATAGCAATGAACAGCGACGCGTCGTTCATGCCGCCGCCGCGCGACGACGCCATACCGCAACAGCCGTCGCGGCGGCCACGCCGGCCGCCAGGGCCAGCACGATATTGCCGACCCAGATTGCAGCTAGCGCGGCCACCGCAGCGGCCAATAGCGGCGCGGCCGTCTCGCGGTCGAGGTTGTCCAGCGCCAGGGCCAGAAACAGCGCTGGCAAGGCAAAATCCAGCGCCTGGGTGAGCGCCGGCGCCGCATGGCTGAGCACCGCGCCCAATACGGCCCCCAATGCCGTACCCGCGACCCAGGATACATACGCCGCCGCGGCCAGACCGGCGAGCCAGGCGGTGAGTTGCCGGCCCGGCGCGGCATCGCGCCGCGTAAGCGCGGTAGCGAACACCTCGTCGGTCAGGCCCATGGCCAGGGGTAAGCGCGCCGAAAGGCGCGTCGGGAATATGCGGCGCAGAAACGCGCCGTAGACGATATGCCGCGAATCGACCAGCGCACACAGGGCCACCACATACGGCCAGGGCGTGGCGTCGTGCAGCGCGGCCAGCAGGATGAACTGGCTGCCGCCGGCAAAGATCGCGGCCGAGAACAGCAGCGGCACATAGACGGGATAGCCAAAGCTCGTGGCCGCGGCGCCGAAGGTGATGGCCACCGGGATATAGCCCAGACAGATCGGCCCCGCCGACTGCAGGCCACGCAGCAGACCACGCCGCCGGCTCATGCTGGCCGCACGCTGGGATAGACGACCGATACGAGTGCGGCCGCGCCGGCGCTGCCCGCTTCGTAGCGATGGGTTTGATCGGCCGCGAATGTCCAGGCATCGCCCGCCCGCAGCAGCGCCCGACCGGCCGGCGTGGCCACCGTCAGGCTGCCCCGCAGCACCAACACGTGCTCGCGCACGCCGGCGGCATGGGCATCGGCCGGCCGACAGGCGCCGGCTTCGAAGCGCATGCGAAACGTCTCGATCCTGCGCTCGGCGTCTTCGCGATCGACGAGCGCCACCGAAACCCCGGCGGCCACCGACGCCTGCGGCGCGGCATGCCCCACCAGCTCC
Organism: Salinisphaera sp. UBA6602; assembly: GCA_002433465.1. Classification (GTDB taxonomy): domain Bacteria; phylum Pseudomonadota; class Gammaproteobacteria; order Nevskiales; family Salinisphaeraceae; genus Salinisphaera. The sequence continues at coordinate 8,141 of DJIE01000157.1, read as the reverse complement.
CCGTAGCCGACGTCCAGCACCTGGGCGAGCTGCCATATCGTCTCGATGGTGGGGTTGCCCTGGCCGCGCTCCAGATTCGACAGCGTGGACTTGCCGATACCGGTCAGCGCCGACAGGCCGACCAGGGTGATGCCGCGGGCGGTGCGAAACGACTTGATACGCTCTGCGAACGCACGGTGCAAATCCTGCGGGGTGGCGCTATCCATCGTTGAGAATGGCCATGGAGCGGATTTCCATTGTATTGGAATTAGGTATCGCCCCGCAAAACCCGTCCGCCGACGCGGCTCAGCCGGTCGCGCGATATTCCGCGCACAGGGGCGCCACCTCGGCCCAGCGTGCTGCGAGACTTTCGGCGCTATCGGCGGCCACCCCGCGGATATCGCGGGGGTAGTCGACGCCCGCGGCCTCCTGGGCGCGCACGGCATGGAACTGGCCGTTGCTGGCACGCAGAACCCAGCCGCTGTCGCCACAGGCCTCGCTGACCAGAAACACCGCGCCGGGGGCGACGCTGTCCGGGGTGAGCTCGGTCGGCTGCTCGGTCACGCCCCACATACGGGTCTTGGCGACCGGCGAAATCGCGTTCACGCGAATATCGTGCGCCGCGCCCTCCAGTGCCAGCGCATTCATCAGGCCGACCGCCGCCATCTTCGTGGCCGCATAGGCCGCAAGACCCGGCTGGGCATACTGGGGATAAAGCGCACGGTCGGAGGTGGTAAGCAGAATACGGCCATACCCCTGTTCGACCATCGCCGGCCAGGCTGCCTGGGCAAGCCAGGCGGGCGCGTTCAGATGAATAGCCATGGCCCGCTCGAGAAAAGCCGGCGTAAGCGCGTCTATGGCCTCGTAGCCCACCCAGCCGGCATTGTGGATCAGGATATCCAGCCCCCCGTGCTCGGCGACGATACGTTCGACCAGCTGCCGACAGCCGGCGCGGGTTTCGATGTCGTCGCTGGCGGCCTCGGCCGAATACCCCGCCTGGCGAATATCTTCGGCGGCGTGTTCGGCCACCGTGTCGTCGCGGCCGCTGCCGTCGTTGCGGGTGCCGCCGTCGTGTACCACCACGTGGGCGCCGCGGGCCGCCAGCGCCCGGGCATAGGCCAGGCCGATACCGCGCCCGGCGCCGGTGATCAGGGCGATACGTTTATTGAAATCAAGCATGGGGCTCTCGTGGGCGAAAAATGAGCCGGCAAGATTAGGCACCGCCCGCGCCGCCGGCTAATACCTTTGAGGCGGCTCGGCGATACTTCGCACGTATCAGCGCGGCTGTTGCACGCCGTGCAGGAAGTTGCTCACCACCGGCGAATCGCAGTCGCCACGCCGGGCCACGGCCAGCTCGAACACGGCCGCCGGATCGCCGTCGAGAACGCGGTAATGCACTTCGTTGCTGCGTACCGAGGCCATGCTCGCCGGCACGATGGCCACGCCGGCTTCGGCCGCGACCAGCGCGATCACGCCGTGAATCTGGCGGGCTTCCTGGACGATGTCCGGCTCGAAACCGGCCGCATGACACAGATCGAAGGCACGCCGAAAAAAGCCGCGGCCTTCATGCCCGGGCCAGAATACGAACGCCTCGGTGGCGAGGTCGGCGACCGAAAGATCGGCTTTGCCTGCCAGCGGATGTTCCGCCGGCACCGCGATGGCCAGCCGGTCGCGATCGAAGGCTTGCAGTATGAGGTGGCGGTCATCGGCCAGCGGCGGCAGTACCACGGCCAGGTCCAGGGCCTGCTCGTGCAGGGCTCGAATCTGGCCGGCAGTGGTTTCTTCGATCAGGTCCACCCGCACCTGCGGCCAGGCACGCCGAAATGCCCGTACCGCAGCCGGCAGACGCCCGTACATCGCACTGCCGACATAGCCGATACGCAGCCGCCCGGTCTGACCGGCTGCGGCCGCGCGGGCCGCCGGCACGCAGCGCTCCGCCGCGGCCAGCGTTTGTCGTGCCTGTTCGGCAAATGCCGCACCGGCCGCGGTCAGGAGGTTTTCGCGCTGGCCGCGTACGACGAGCGCTTCGCCGACCTCGTCCTCGATGCGTTTGATAGCCGCGCTCAACGGCGGCTGGGACATGTTCAGCCGCCTCGCCGCGCGATGAAAATGCAGCTCTTCGGCCACCGCCACGAACTGGCGCAGCTGACGTAATTCGATCATCCCACTATCCACGCACCGGCCTCGAACGCATCAGCCTACACGCGCGGGGGCGCGTCCGATCGAGCGCGATACGGTCGCCACGGATCGGCCACGGATGCGTTACAGCGTAATCACCACCTTGCCGACGGTACGCCCGCTTTCGATATGTTCGTGGGCGGCGGCCGTGTCTTCGAGCGCATAGCGTTCGGAAATATGCGGCACCAGCGTACCCTCGCCCAGCATCGCAGCGATCTCGTGCATGTGCTCGCCGCTGGGGAACACATGCATGAAATAGTTCACGACCAGCCCCTTGGCCTCGGCGGCCTCGCGATCGCTTTCGACCAGCCCGGACGGCAGATTGATGATCGTGCCGCCATCGCGCATGACGCTCACCGAACGCTGGAACTGGGCGCCGCCCTGGGTTTCCAGACAGAAATCGATATCGCCGGTTACGTCTTCGAAACGTTCCGCCTTGTAGTCGATATGTTCGTCGGCCCCCAGCGATTCGACGAATGCCTTGTTTTTCGCCGACGAGGTGGCGATGACGTACGCGCCGATGTGCTTGGCCATCTGCACCGCGAAATGCCCCACCCCGCCGCTGGCGGCATGAATCAGCACCCGATCGCCGGCCTTGAGCTCGCCGAAATGGGTGAACGCCTGCCAGGCGGTGAGTGCAGCCAGCGTGCTCGCCGCGGCGGCCTCCCAGGACACACCGGCCGGAATGACAGCGAGTTCGTCCGCCGGCGCAGTGACGTACTGCGCATAGCCATTGGGCGGCAGGGGAAAGCGAATCATGCCGAATACGGCATCGCCTTCGTTCAGGTGCTTGACGTTATCGCCGACGGCCACGACCTCGCCGGCCACGTCCCAGCCCAGGATCAGCGGCAGCGCGTGGTCAAGCTGGGAGGCCAGCGCTTCGCCCTGGCGGGTTTTGACATCCACCGGGTTCACGCTCACGGCAGCAGTCTTGATCAGCACCTCGTCCGGCGCACAGACAGGCATGGGGCGTTCGGCCAGCACGAGATTATGCGCGGGGCCGAACTCTTCAAAGGCAACGACGTTCATCGGGGACAGACTTCAACATAATGGCTGGATGATACAAATATATCGCACCGCACCCGCCGCCCTCACCCCTGCGTCAGCGGGCCGCGCCCGCAAGGCTCGTGCCGACGCGGTATCGCGGGCTTCGGCGCATTTCGCGTTTCTAGCTCGGCCTGTTCGTCGTTGCGCTGTAGCGCCTGCTGCGCCGAGCGCTTCCTGCGATCGGGCGCGATAAATGAACTCTTGAAATGCTGGCGAACGGTCGTAGATAGACGGGTCACGGCATGGCTGTATGTCCGGACAGCCGCTGCCGTTTCATCATTCATCGCAATCCAACGGACCGGGGCATGCGCCCCTTGCAGGTCAAGGCACGCCTGCTCATACAAGGCCTGGGCTCCCGTCAATAACGCAAAACGCAAGAATCGCCCAGGAGCAAATAAGTGAAAGAGACCATTTATGTCGTAGAAGATGACGACGCGATACGCGAATCCCTGAAATGCCTGGCCAGCGATGCCGGCTACGCGGTGCGCTGCTTTCGTAGCGCGGAACGATTCTTGAGCCACGCGCCGCGCATCGACGCGGGCTGTGCGCTCGTGGATATGCGCCTGCCCGGCATGGACGGCCTGCAACTGCAGCGCAAGATCAGCGCCGCGGGGCTGGGTGTCAGGACGGTGTTCATCACCGGCTATGCCACGATCCGACTAGCGGTCGAGGCCATGCAGCTCGGTGCCTCCGGGTTTCTGACCAAACCCGCGCGTGCCGAGCAGCTGCTCGCCGAAATCGAATGCTGCCTGCGCCGGGGCACACGCCAACGTGGGCAGCACGAGGCCGGTCAGGCCTATGCCCGCCAGCTCGAACGGCTCACCCCGAGAGAGGCCGAAATCGCGGGGGCACTGGCCGACGGCCTGACCACACGTCAGGTGGCGGTCACGCTCGGCATCAGCAAGCGCACGGCCGAGAGCCACCGCGCCAACATCATGGCCAAGCTGGATATCGCCTCGGTGGCCACGCTGACCAAGATCGTTTGTCTGGCCCAGCCCGGCGACCGGCCGCAACCGCCGGACGCCGCCCACGCGGATGGCGCGCGGGGCTGCCGGCCATAGCGCTGGCCACCGCGACGCACCATGCCATGCCCGGCCGGTTTTTCGAGCCGGCCGGGCGATTAGCACCGCGCCCTGGCGCTACGCTACCCGTACATTTGCCCACCGGATCGTCACGATATACCGCCCTGGTTTGCGCGGCCTATATTGCGCATCCATTTAGCGCCACGGAGCGCTGCGATGTGGCAACTCATCAGTGACAATGCCGCCGCACTGACCGTGATCGCTACGGCGGCCACCCTGATCGTATGGACGGTCTACGGCCAGATTCTGTCCGCGAACCAGAGCCGCCAGCAGAAGACACGGCTGTTCATCACCCAGGGCAACGGCAGCGGCCTGGATTCGACCTGCCTGTTGAGCAATATGGGCAAGGAGTTCGTTTTCCTGCGCGGCGTGTTCGTCGATCTTCATGAAAGCGACGGCGGTCACCACACCGCGCCGGTGGAAAAGGAATGGCAGGCACAGCCGCGAAGCTACAGCGCCGAGGACATCGGCCAGGGCCCGGTGGGGTCGAGCCAGCAACTGGTACTCGGGCCGTTTCGATGGCTGGTGGCCGAGGCGGCGCGCAAGGCCGGCCTGCTCCAAGCCGACGATGACGCCGAACTCTGGCAACGGCTCGAGTCGTTCTCGATTACGGCGGTGATCACCGCCGGGCCATACGAACAGATGATCGGCGCCGCCCACCGGTTCTTCGTGGATTCAGACAACGGCCAGATACGGCCCGACCCGAAGGGCACCCGCCTGCGCACATCGCGCCGCGATGTGCGCTTGCTGCGCCAGCGCTTACAGACCATGACCGAAAACCGCGGCGCAGAGCCCCCGACCTGACCACCGGCGATCCGCAACACGCCGCCGGCTGCATCCACGCCCGGCAACCACCACCCGGCAACATCCGACGCGACCATGTGGGAATGGATCAATAACAACGCCCAGGCCCTGTCCTTCTTTGCCAGCGTCGGCACGCTGGCGGTATGGCTTTTCTATGCGCATCTGCTTTATTCGGGCTTTCGGCGGCAACGCCAGGCGCGCATCCTGATCAACCAGGGCTGGGGCCAGCAGGTGGATTCGGTTTGCCTGATCAGCAACATGAGTCAGGAGCCGATCTATATCCACAGCATCACGATGACGATCCGTGCACGGCACAACACGCAGGAAAACGAATACACCGAGGCCATCACCGACTTCGACGAAGCCCAGCCGCGCGATAGCGAGAACCATCCGCGCGAAGTCACCCGCCAGGGGCCGCTGCGCGTAGGCGAGCAGATGAACCTGGGGACCTTTCGTTCGCTGCTGCGCCAGACCGCGAAACGGCACAAAGACTTGAGCGCCGACGAAAGCCAGCCGCTGCGCAGTCTGTCGGTGCGCAACTTCAAGGTCACCGTGATCGCAAGCTACGGCCCGGAAGGCGGCGTGATCGGCGCGCAACGCAAGTTCCTGGTGCGCGGCGACGACAACCAGCTGATGAGCCCGGTCGCCATCAGCACCAAGCGCATGACCCGACGCCGCGCGCGCCACAGGTTGCAGCACTGGCTGGAACAACAGCTCGACACCGCGCATGGCTGAGGCATCGCTTCAATCGCCGGTCAGCCCGTATTTTTCGAGCCGATAACGCAGCGCCCCCCGGCTCAGGCCCAGCCGACGGGCAGCGGCCGAGATGTTGTGGCGGGTTTCGGCCAGGGTGCGTTCGATGAGATGGCGTTCGCTATCGGCCAGCGTGGGCGTGGCCTCGTCCGGCCCGGTACCGAGCCCCGGCCCGTCCGCGTTCGCGGGCATCGGCAACTGCAGGTGCGCGACTTCCACCACGTGCTCGGCATGCACGAGCACGGCGCGCTCGATGACGTGGCGCAGTTCGCGCACGTTGCCCGGCCAGGCATATGCCCGTATCACCGCACGCGCGGGGGCGTCGATATCGGGCACCGGCCGGCCGTAGCGTTCGGCGGTCCGCGCAACGAAGTGTTCGGCCAGGGCCAGCACGTCGTCGCCGCGTTCGCGCAGCGGCGGCAGGTGCAACGTAAGCACGTTGAGCCGGTAGTAGAGATCCTGGCGAAAGTCGCCGGCGGCCATCATCGCGGCCAGATCGCGGTTGGTCGCGGCCACGAACCAGGCGCCGATGGCGCGCTCGGTATCGCCGCCGATCTCGCGCACGGTGCGTGCTTCAAGCGCGGTAAGCAGCTTGGCCTGTAGCGACAAGGGCAGCTCGCCAATTTCGTTGAGAAAGGCGGTGCCCTCGCCGGCAGCGGCAAGCAGGCCGCGCCGGGCGCGATGTGCGTTGGTGAAGGCCCCTTTTTCGTGGCCGAACAGCTCGGCTTCGACCAGATCCTGCGGCAGGGCGGCACAGTCCACCTGCACGAACGGGTGCGCGCCGCGCGCCGAGCGCGCATGCAACAGACGCGCGACACGATCCTTGCCGGTGCCGGTTTCGCCGGTGAGCAGCACGTTCGGCGGTGCCTCGCCGGTGCCCAGGGCCGCGATCCGATCGAGCTGGGCATACAGCTCGCGCATGGCTGCGCTGTTGCCGATCAGCGCCGTGTCCGGCGCGCTATCGGTCGGGGTGTCGCGGGCCGAGCGCGTGCCCGGGGTTTCGCGCGCCAGCGCATCGGCGACCACGCGATGCAGGGCGTCCAGATCGAGCGGCTTCTTGAGAAAGTCCACCGCGCCCAGGCGCATGGCGGCGATGGCATCGTCGAGCTCGCCGTAGGCGGTCATCACCAGCGCCGGTATGTCCGGAATTTCGCCGCGCAGCCAGTCGAGAAAATCCAGCCCGTAGCCGTCGGGCAGGCGCAGATCCAGCACCGCCAGATCGGGCGGCCGGCGACGCGCGGCCAGTTTGGCATTGGCGATGTTCTCGCACACCGCCACGGTATAGCCGTCGCGGCGCAGACGCCGGTCCAGCGCACGGGCCAGCGCGCCCTCGTCTTCCAACAACAGGATGTGGGGCGCGTTCATCAGGCTTTACTCGCAGGCAAATTCACACGCACGCGCGTGCCACCACCCGGCGCCGAGAGGTATTCCAGCATACCGCCATGGGCCTGGATGACCTTGTAGGCGAAGGGAATACCCAGACCGGTGCCACGGCGCTTGGTGGTGGGTAACGGCGCGCTCGAACGCAGGTCGGGCACTAGGGCCATGCCCGGGCCGGCATCCACGATATCCAGCTGTGCTGCGCCGTCGTCGGTGACCGCCGTGGCCACCACGATGCGCGACTGCGGCGGCGATGCTTCGAGCGCATTCGCCAGCAGGCCGTGCAGCGCCTGTTCCAGCAGCGGCGCGTCGGCGTTCACCGCGACCGGCGCACGCTCGCGCTCCAGCGCGATATCGGCAGCGGCCAGTCGACCGCCGAGAGCGGCAATCGCACCGTCGACGATGGTATCCAGCTGGCACGGCCTACGCTCGAGATCGAGCGGATGCAGATAGGACAGTAGCGCGCCGAGCCAGCGTTCCAGGCGGTCGGCCGCGTCCATGATGTCGGCGCCGGTTTCCTCGATCTCGTCGGCCGTGGCCTGGCGATCCAGCATCTGCGCGTTGGCACGAATACCGGCCAGCGGGTTGCGGATATTGTGGGCAATAACGGGTACGAGCGCGCCGAGCGCCGCTTCGCGCTCGCGCTCGACCAGCGCCTGGCGCTTGTGGTCGAGCTCGGCCGCCATGGCATTGAGCGTGTCGGCCAGATGCCGAACCTCGGCCACCCCCTGTGGACGCAGCCGATAATCCAGCCGCCCCTGGGCAATTTCGCCGGTGCCCGCCACCAGCCGTTCGAGCGGACGCAGGAATTCACGCACGAACCGGCGGTTGAGCCAGAGCGCGAGCGCAATACCGAACAGCAGCGGCAGCCAGGCCAGCCATGGGGCCATGCGGTTCCACAAGCCCATGCGCTCGGCC
>DJIE01000164.1:30930-34104 GCA_002433465.1 Salinisphaera sp. UBA6602 | reverse complement strand
GCTGCTCCCTTCCGGGCCTGACGGGGTTCACGGCATGTCGTCGCGGGGGCACCGACGCGGGCCACCATGGAAAGCGAAAGAACGTTGTACAGCGCGATCGCTGCACGTCCTGTGGGCGCAGACGATACACAAAAACACGCACTTGGGCCAGCCGGAATCGGGCATCGCCGGCATCGGCAACCACTGACCGGGCCGATCGCGCAGGCTTGCCGCGCCCCGGGCCGGGTCGGTGCGCGCGGCCGGCGTATCTAGCCGACCCGGGCGGGCGTCATGAGCTGGCCAAAGGCAGAGGCGGGCAACGGCCGACTGAGCAAAAACCCCTGTACCTCATCGCAGCCAACGCGCTGCAGATAACACAGCTGTGATTCGGTCTCCACGCCTTCGGCCACCACCCTGAGCCCCAGCTCGTGCGACAGCCGAATGATCCAGTCGACGACTTCGGCCCGGGATTCGCGCAGACTGGGCAGATCGGCGATAAAGCCGCGGTCGATCTTGATCTGCTGGATCGGCAGCTGTTTGAGATAGAACAGGCTCGAATAGCCGGTACCGAAGTCGTCGAGGGCAACTTCGATACCCATATGCTTGAACATGCCCATGGCACTGCGCGCCTGCACGATTTCGCGCACTGCCAGCGATTCGGTGATCTCGAAGCTGATACACGCGGGATCGAGTTCGTACTTGTCGAGACAGGCCTGGACATGATCGGAAAGCGCTTCGTCGCGAAGACGAACCGCCGAAAGATTGACCGAAATGGGCGGCACGCTCAGCCCTGCGTCGAGCCAGCCGCGAATGTGGCCGCCCACCAGGTCGAGCACGCGTACTTCCAGCTCGGTGATCAGTCCGCAGCGCTCGGCGATGCCGATGAAACGCTCCGGTGAAATGAAGCCGCGTACCGCGTGCGGCCAGCGTACCAGCGCCTCCGCCCCCATGAGCGTACGTTCGCGGGTGTCGAACCGCGGCTGAAAATATACCGCCAGACCGTCCCCGCGAATGGCTTCGCGTAGCTCGCCCTGCAAGGCGAAATCGTCCGACATGCGGGCGCCCATGTCTTCGCGATAGCGCTCCACCCGGTTCTTGCCGGCGAGCTTGGCACGGTACATCGCCATATCCGCCGCGGCGATCAGGATCTCGGCATCCGCCCCGTCGTTCGGGCACAGCGCGTAGCCGACGCTCGCGGCCAGTTCAATACCCTGATATTCCACCGCGGCGATCGCGCTGAGGATACGTTCACAGACGCTGCGCGCCGTCTGGCTATCGTCCACCGCGTCCATGAGCACCACGAATTCATCGCCGCCAATACGCGCGACCATATCCTGCTCGCCCAGCGCTTCGGTGAGCAGTTGCGCGATCCGGTTGAGCAACGCATCGCCCGCCCGGTGGCCGAGATGATCGTTGATCGCCTTGAAGCCATCGATATCGACATAGGCCACCGCGAAGCCGGTGCCCTGCGTTTTCCAGCTCTCCAGGCGCTTGTCGATGCGTTCGTTCACCGACGAGCGGTTGGGCAGACCCGTCAATGGATCGTGGCGGCTGCGGTGCAGCAGTTCGGCGTTCGCCTGGCTCAGGGAGGCAACCAGCTTGGCGGTTTCCGACTCGACGCGGCGATCCTGTATCGACACCACCAGGGCAATGCCGAGAAACACCAGCGTCGAAGCGCCCACCAGCGTTGCCAGCAGCATGGAATCCAGCGCGGCGGCGTTCGCGACGGCGCTGCCCTGCACGAAACGGGCAGCGGCCATACCTACATAGTGAACGGTGGAGATACTGAGCGCGAGCATCAGCGAGGCGACGATCTTGCGCGCGAAGCCACCACGAACACGCGGCTCGCGCACGAACGAAACGCTGTAAACGGCGATAACCGACGCGACGAACGATACCGCCACCGAAGCAATTATGAGTACAGAGTCGTACTCGATACCCGGCTCGACATGCATTGCATGCATGCCTGCGTAATGCATGCTGGTGATACCCAGCGTAAGCGTGGCGCCACCGGCGAGCACGCGGCGCAGGGGGTGCCCAACGCGCGTCGACGCGTTCAGCGCGATCGCGCTGGCGAGCACCGCGATCACCCAGGCGGAGACGATAGTGGCCAGATCGTAGCCGAGATCGACCGGCAACTCGAAGGCGATCATCGCCACGAAGTGGCTCGCCCAAACGCCGGTGCCCAAAGCAAGCGAACCGGCCAGCAGCCAGCCGTAGGCGCGCCAGCTCCGGCGCGCGCCCATGCGGCTTACGACATCGAAGGCGGTATACGAGGCAAGCGTTGCCACGAGGACCGACAACACGACAAGTCGCGCATCGTAACCTCCCGACATATAAACGCTATGCAACGCGCTGCCCCCCAAAATACGTCCCCTTGTCGGCGTCTGAGCTGATCCGCACTGCCCTCATGGCAGTCACCGGACTATATAGCCGGCCACTCGTCGCGGGTGTTGCGCGCCGCGGTACGGGTGCTTTTAAGGCTGAAGCTTACACCGTGTTAGGCCGTATTTATCACAAACTTGTTTTAGAAGGCTATACAAGTGCTTCGCAGCGGGAACATTTCCTGTAGAGACGGCTTCGATTATTTGCGCCGCGGGGCAGACAATGTTCTATTGCAGGCCTATGTTCATCGACACCACGACACTATGAAAACCGTATATCTCGGTATCGGCCTGGTTCTTGCCCTGGCGGCAACCCAGGCGTCGGCGGATACGCAATGCCGGAAATCGGCCGAGGGCGACGTCAGCTGCCAGCGAGTGCATGAAGACAGCGCCCTGGATTCGGAGACCACCGATCAGGACGTCGATCACCCGACGATGGATGATGCGCAGCCCCAGGCCGACGATTCGAAAGACAAGGAAGAAAAGCCCCAGGGCGGCGAGGTCGGCGACGAGTCCATTCAGAGCGGCGATCCGGGGATTACCTATTAAAGACGCGCCAGGCGCAGCGGACGTCACCCGCTGCGCTTTGCCGAAGTGGCGTGCCGTATTGGCATAGGCAGGCTCTAGCCGCGGGGCCGCCAGTCAATAGCGGATTCGCTTCGTAGCCAGCTCAAGCGCTGGTGGGCGAGTCGATATCGAGGCGGGGTTCTTTGTTGGATTACGCTTCGCTAATCCAACCTACGCCTATCGGCAGGGTTTGCCGGGGTGGCGGAGAGGGAGGGATTCGAACCCTCGGTACGGGGTTACCGCA
>DJIE01000164.1:28117-30586 GCA_002433465.1 Salinisphaera sp. UBA6602 | reverse complement strand
CTTCGACCGCTCGGACACCTCTCCGTTACCGGCTGCGCATTGTATCGTAAAAAAAGCCTTTATGGGCTGTCGAAAAGGGAAGGATTATTGAAGCTCGCGGTTCGCGATCTTCAATCGTTGCGGGCTCACGTGCTGCCCATGTTCTTGTCGGCTGCGATGCAGCCGGCCGAACCCTCGGCACGGGCAAGATCAGTCGGGACGCACGCACGCTTTTCAGCCTTGGCTCTTCGACCGCTCGCACAGCTCTTCGGTTACGTCTGCGCGTTGGATCGTAAACAAGACCGGGGGTTGGAGCACAGCCCGGGCATTGGTGGCGACCGTGCCCCACCCTCGGCCACCGCCCCTTGACCCGTCGCAGCGGTTATCGGGCGCACGGCATGCCTTCGGCATCTGGAAACACGCGCCTCGCAGGTTGCCTGCGTCGGATGAGCGCTGGGGCCGCATCCGCCAGCCCTGAGTGCAGGTTCGGATTACGGGCCGATTGGACTCTGGGGGCTGCGTTCGCTGTTGGATTACGCTGCGCTAATCCAACCTACGGCCGCTACGTAGATTAGCCGAAGCCTTGTAGGTTGGGTTAGGCCTAAGGCCGTAAGCCGACTCGGCCACTGCACCCGTGGCTGTTCAGAGCTTTACGGCACACCGGCTACGTTCGTCGTTGGATTACGCGTCGCTAATCCAACCTACGCACGAAGCGCATGCCGAACATACAGTCGGCAGCAGGCTGCTTTCTAGCTGGTCATCGCCGGCGGCGTAACCAGACAGCGCGCTGCCGGGTCTTCGGCATCGCGGTCGGCGGGCACTTCATCGAAGTAACCGACCGGCCCATCCGCGACGTCGGGCACACGCATGCTCGGATCGGGCCGCGGCGCATCCAGACCGGGAGGGCTGGTCAGCGGCGGAAAGGATTGCGCGCTCATATAGGGCTGCGTCTTCAGGCAAGCGGGCGTCGTACTGCAGGCCGCAAGCCCCAGCAGGCCCGTCGCGAACACGGGAAGAAGCAATTTTTTCACGAATACTCCACTAAATCGGCGCCTGGGCATACGCGATGTCGCGCCGCCCGCTGGGCGCATCCTATCACTGCCCTCGCCTTTGAGCATGCACACGTATCGGCTGCGCCCATCAGCGTTTGACGTCCTCGTAGCTTTCCCAGTAGTCGTCGATTGCGCGCATGCTGGTCAGGCCGTACAGCGAGTAACGGCGTGCCAGCTGGGCACCACCATCACGCGTGAGCGGCTGCCAGCCCACCGCGGCATAGCCGCGCGAAGACTTGTTGAAGAACAGGTCGAGCGGCATGCTCAGGTAAATGCCCTTGTCGAAGCCGCCCTCGCCGTAGTCGTCGCCGGCATCGGTAAAGGTCGCATAGGCGCCCAGTCTGACGCCGGATTCGAACTCGCGCGAAAAATCGATGGTGGTACCGATATCCTCGGCCAGATAGCGGCCGACGCTGACTTTCGCGAGTACGTCCTTGATCCCGGTATCGATATAGGCGGTGGCGTTGCCGACCCAGGTTTCGTAGTCGCGCAAACCGAACTGGGTATCGAAATCGCGCTGGCGCACCCAGTTGGCATCAAGACCCAGCGCTACGCGGCTATTGAACGGGCGGTACATGATCTCGCCGCCCGCGCCCGCGTACATCTGTTCCAGGTAGCCGGCATAGGCCATGCCGAACCAGTTGTCGGCAAGCCGTGCGGTCCGGGTGTACTGGAGGTTGTAGATGCCCAGCTCGGTTTCGTCGAGATACTGGGCAACGAACGTGCGTACACGGGGCAGATCCGAGTCGGCGGTATAGTCGAACTGGTCGAAGTTATCGAGCAGCGTGTAGCCGAGCGTGCCGGAGAACCAGCCGTGATCGTCGGTCTTGAGCTGGGTATCGAGCTTGGCGAGCACCTGGTAGAGATAACCGTCCGGGCCGCCGTAGTTCTGGCGAAAACCGGGGGAAAAGCGCCAGCTGAACACCTCGCCGAAGTCGTCGTATAGCGGCTGCTCGGTTTCGCGCTGGGCGCGCTGGCTCGAGGAAGCGACCGAGGCCACGCCGAAACGATAGTCCTCGTCGCTGAACACGCTGCCCGGATTGATGATGAACGGATCGGCGGGCAGCGGAGCGCGCGGCAGCGAGTCTTCACGGGTGACGATACCCCGGTCCACCCAGCGATAACGGAACCGCTCGATATCGGGATCGGCAAAATTGTGCAGGATACGGTTGGCTCGCAGCTCTGCTTCAGCCGTGTTGCGATACCGATTGGGCGAGCCTTCGACCACCAGCGAATCGCCGTCGCGTGAAATACGGCGCGTGCGGATACCCGCATTGGCCGATAGCTGCTTCGCAGCTTCGTCCCAGTCTTGGCCCTGTGCGCTTGCCGCACCCGGCTCGCCGACAGAGACCGGTGCGGGGTCGCTCTTGGGCTGGGTAATGGTGGCCAGATTGACGCTGAGCGTGGCACCCAGCATGGCCGTATTGCCGCGCTCCCA
>DJIE01000164.1:0-27809 GCA_002433465.1 Salinisphaera sp. UBA6602 | reverse complement strand
GGCCGTATTGCCGCGCTCCCAGGCCGCCGAAAGCGTCAAGTAGTCGTTGACCTGCAGGCGCGCCCCCACGTTGATCGGCGAATCCTGTTCCTGGGGGTTGTTGAGCGGTTCGCTCTCGTAATCGTTGCCTTCGTATTCGACCTGCAACGTCAACGGTTCGAACGGCGTGTGGTACTGGATACCGCCAAAAACGCTGGTCCGTCCGGAGAACAGCTGCTTGAGGTTGAAGTCGCCGCCCTGGCCGGTGTCTTCGTCGATGCGCTCCTTGTACTGTTCGGAGAACACCCCGATCGGATTACCGAAATCGCCGCGCGAGCCCAGGTAGCCCCAGCCGAGGCCGAGGCTGAAGTCGAAGTCGTACCAACGCTTGTTGGCGACAAGATACTCGCTGCCGAACAAGCCGGTACCGCCGAAGTCTCGAAAGCCGAGCGAGACTTCCGGGGTATAGGCACGCTCGTCGAGAAGCGAGAATTTTACGTCGACGCCTTTATCCAGGTAGTCACGATCGCCCGCGATGGAACGCCCGTACAGCCGGTTACCAATCTGGGTGTAACGAAAACCCGCTTCCATCCATTCGAAGGGCTGGAAGCTGAACCCGTAATGGGTATAGGGGTCGACTTCACTATAGGTGAAGGAAAAGCTCCCCACCGGGGCCATACGGGCAGTGGGGGTTTCCAGCAAACCGACACCGCCATAATCGGCCTGGAACACCGGCGCGACGTCGCTGTCCGGCACATCCGACTCTTCGGCACAGACGTGTGCCGCCGGCAGGCAAACCAGCAGCGAGCCGCACAACGCGCAAACGTGTTGCCGCAGGCGACCGACCTTTTGCAATTGATGACTCATTGCACGCCCCCGGCTTGTGCGAGCCGCATCTCGGAACAGTTTTCACCCGAGGGCGCATGCGCCAGTATTTCCGCGATGGTGTTGCGAATCCAGGGAAAGGCCTCGCCGCCCAGGGGGAGCGGCAACACCACGCGCGCGCCCGGCAGCAGCGCCGTGTCGGTTTTGTTAAAGGCCGCCTGGCCGTAGCGGCGCACATCGCCGGTGGGTGAGACCACGCTCGCGACCTTTATTCCTTGCACATTCATGGCATCGCTCTTAGCCAACCCGGACAACGTCAAACCCGTGCGCCACGGGGTACGTCGCACGCCGTCGGCCGACCAGATCTCAACCCAGTCAGGCACCTCGCAGGCACCGATAGCTGCAACCTCGCCGATGGGTGGATTCCGCAGGGGCTGCGCCATCAGCGAGGCCGGGCTCCAGTCGCCGGGCTCTCTGAACACGGCGAGCTGCGCCAGCCGCGATTTCCACTGGTCAAGCGCTGCTACAAGCTTCGTGTAACCGTTGCCTTCCAGGCGCCAGCGCAGGTCATCAAGCTCGCGGAACAAGTCGTCGCGCTTGATACGGACACGCTCGGCGGTGGGCCTGGCGCGTAAATAACTATAGGGGGCGCTGCTTTGGGCCAGCGACGGAAACGCCAGCCATGCGTCGAGCACGGTCGTGAAACCCGCCGAAGCGGCGGAAGCGGGCAGCGGCGTATCGCCGGCGGGCGCCGCATCGCTGCGCTGGCCATGGCAAGCAAAGCTCAGACAGAGTGCAATGACGCTACAGGTATGGACCCAACGCACGCGCCGATCGTGCCCAGCGCTTTTGACGCGGCTTTGCATGCCCTGCTTCTCCCCAAATCACGCGACAGTTCGCGCCAAATATTCGCGTTACCACCAAGGCCGCGCGACGTTCCAGGATATTCTAAGCCCACCGGGCCACGCCGCCACATCGCCTGCCCAAATGCGATTTGTTTGCGGGTCACGCCAGAGCACCGACCGCGTCTTTGCGCCATTGGCCCAGGCCACCGTTTCCACACACCGGGTCAGATCGATGCGGGTCAGCGGCAACTGTTTCGATTCGGTTTGTGCTGCGCAGGTAAAACTCGCCTGGCCGGCGGCGGCGCGTTCGCGGCCCTGCGCATCCCGCCAACCTCGTTCCACCGAGTAGCCGACCGCAGTCGTTCCATCTGCGGGCGCCGTTTCCCAGGGCGCCTGCTGCGAAGCGGATGCATCACCCATACGGCTGTAAAGTAGATCGGTCTTCAATCCCCGGGTCGATTCCGGATAGCCGTCGCGCAGCACGATGGTTTCGCGCGTGCTCGATTGCCAGAACGTCAACTCATCCGTGGTTTCGGCGAGGATGAGCAGACCGCCGCGCCCGTCCACCGACAGATCTACCGAGGCATAGGGTATCGCGGCCGCCTGCTTGCCGACATCGCCACCGCCGCCCGGCAGGACCGAGGCAAAAGTCGATACGAACGGACTACCGCCCCGCCGCGCATCCGCGCAGCCGGCAAGCAATACGACGCCCGGCACAACAAGCACACATAGAAAGGCCGCCCGAAGGCGGCCTTCAATGAAAAGCCCTTTAAGGCGCTTCATGCGCGGATACTACGGGGTGGTACCCGTGGTGCCCGTCGCCGGCACGTTGATCACTTCGTCATCGTCGTTGCTGTTCGACAAAGCGACGACGCCGCCGATCAGGGCGGCCGTGGTGACACCCGCGATGATGGCACCGCTGGTGACCGCAGCGCCGCCAGCGCCTGCTGCGCCGCCCGAGGCCACGCCACCGGTGCTGCCCTGCGAACCGGACGCGCCCTGAGCCAGGGCCATCGGCGAAGCTACGAACATGGCAATAGCGGTTGCCGCAAGAATATTTTTCATCACATCACTCCCGTGAACGGCTGAATTTGTAGCCTTGTACGCGAATTTACCGGCTCGCCGGGTAAACCGCAAGAATAAGTCGACGAACGGCGGTTTAATTCGTACCAGTGGTACCCGTGGTGCCGGTCGTCACCACATCGTCGTCGCTGCTGCCACCGCTGTTGGATAGCGCCAGCGCGCCGCCGACTACGGCTGCGACACCCACACCGGCGAGCACGGCCGAACTGCTCACGGCGGCACTGGAGCCCGCGGCACCGCCGCCAGCGACACTGCCATTGCCCGGCGCGCCATTGCCGGCAGCGCCAGCGCCATTGGACGCACCATCCGTGGCCGACTGCGCCCAGACGGCGCCCGGCGCGGAAAAGGCAATGAGTGCGGCTGCGATTAGAAACTTGCGCATAGCGTGTTATAGGAGCCTAAGGCTCGTTCGATATGATGCCTTCACCATAGGACAAAACCGGGCGGATCACAACGGCCGCCTACTCGGTTCAGACTTTTTCGTCGAGCAGCCCCATCGACTTCAAGGCATCGAGCACCGGCTGGTGGAAATGGTCCGCCAGCGGCGTCATGGGCAGACGGATACCCGGGCCGATATAACCCATCTGGTACAACGCCCACTTCACGGCGATCGGGTTCGGCTCCAGAAACAGTGCGCTGTGCAGCGGCTGCAGCTTGGCATCGAGCATTTCGGCTTTCTGGCGATCACCGGAAATGGCCGCCGCACACATTTCGTGCATCAGGCGCGGCGCCACGTTGGCGGTAACCGAGATGTCGCCCTTGCCACCGACAAGCATCGATTCCATGGCGGTCCCGTCATCGCCGGTGAAGATATCGATGCCGTCGCCAACTTCCTCGATCAGGGCGTGAATACGCTCGATCGAGCCCTTGGCTTCCTTGAGTGCGACGATGTTATCGATATGCGCCAGGCGCGCGACCGTCTCCGGCAGCATGTCCACGCCGGTGCGGCTCGGCACGTTGTAGAGCACCTGCGGAATATCCACCGCCATCGCGATGGCATGAAAGTGACGGTAGAGCCCTTCCTGTGTCGGCTTGTTGTAGTAGGGACATACCAGCAGACAGGCATCGGCACCAGCACGCTTGGCATGACGCGTCAGGCGGATCGCTTCGTCGGTGGCGTTGCCGCCGGTGCCGGCAATCACCGGAACCCGCTTGTCGACCAGCTCCACCGTGCGTTCGATCACTTCGTCATGCTCGGAAAAGCCGAGCGTGGCCGACTCGCCGGTGGTGCCCACCGCGACGATACCGTCGGTACCCTCGGCGATATGCCAGTCGATGAGTCGCTCGAAGCTATCCCAGTCGACACTGCCGTCGGCATGCATGGGCGTAACGATCGCCACCATGCTGCCACCCAGTTGTGCGTTTGCCTGCGCCACTGTTCTCTCCTACAGCGATTGGGCGCGCATTGTAACCACGTGAACACATAACGTGTAGTGCTACCATAGCCGGCTTTTACGACCGCTCATCGGTTGCAGGACAACGTCAGGCTCATGCCGGAAATCAAGAAATATCTGTCGATCGTGGCGCTGGGTAGCAATCGCGACAACCTCGCGCGCGACCTGGTCGGCGCGATCGCCCGCCGCGGCTGCGAGATCAGCGAATGCCGCATCACGCCGCTGGGCGACCAGTTTTCGGCCTCGATGCTGTTGCGGGGCAACTGGAGCGCCATGGGCAAAATGGAAAGCGCCCTGCCCGGCCTTGCCGAGCACCTGGGCGTATCCGTGCAGTTCGAGCATGCCCGACCGCCGGCATCACAGCCCGATTTTCGTCCCTATGCCGCCGAAGTGGTGGCGCCGCAGCAGGCGGGCCTGCTCGGCGAACTGCTCGACTTCTTCACCGACCAGGGCACGCAGGTGGTCGAAATCAGCGCCCAGTCCTACGAATCCGGCCTGACCGGCGCTTTGATGTGCACCATGCACCTCGCGGTCAACGTGCCCACCACGCATCACCCGCAGACCTTGCGCGATGCCTTCATGGACGTCTGTGACGACCTCCACGCCGACGGCCTGCTCGACCCGATCAAGACATAACCGCACATCACGTTGCATTACCGCTGTATTACCGGAGTTCTTCGCGACCATGACGCTGCAACCCAAGGAACGCGCCCCCGCCTTTTCGGCACCCGCCACCGGCGACAAGAAGCTTGCGCTATCGGACTTTGCCGGTCGCACGCTCGTGCTTTATTTCTATCCGCGCGACAACACGCCGGGCTGCACCCAGGAAGGCGAGGCCTTTCGCGATCTGTATGACCAGTTCCAGGCCGCCGGCGCCGATATCGTGGGCGTCTCCCGCGATTCCCTGCGCAAGCACGAGAACTTTCGTGCCAAGTACGACTTTCCCTTCGATCTGATCAGCGATGCCGACGAAAAGCTCTGCAACGCCTTCGGCGTGCTCAAGGAAAAGAACATGTACGGGCGCACGCACATCGGCATCGAGCGCAGCACGTTCGTTATCGATGGCGACGGCGTGGTGCGCCAGGTCTGGCGCGGCGTCAAGGTAGCCGAGCACGCCCAGGAAGTGCTCGACTGCGTGCGCGCACTCGACTGACCCATCGCCCATTCGCGCATCCAAACCCAAGGGAATCGCTATGTCCCGCCGCGTGTTCGTTCTCGACACCAACGTGCTCATGCACGATCCGACTGCGCTGTTTCGCTTTCAGGAACACGACATCTTCATTCCAATGGTGGTGCTCGAAGAACTGGATGCCGGCAAGAAAGGCGTATCGGAAGTCGCACGCAACGTGCGTCAGGTGAGTCGTTTCCTCGACGAACTGATGGCGCACAAGACGCATTCGGAAATCGACGCCGGCCTGGCGCTGAACGCCGGCATCGAGTTCAACGGCCACCGCAAGGACGACGCGCCCCATGCCAGCGGCCGGCTGTATTTCGAAACCCGGCCCGCCGAAGGCGCCCTGCCGACGATGCTGCCCGGCAACAAGGCCGACAACTCGATCCTGCTAAGCGCGCTGGCGCTGCGTAACGTCTTCGGCGAGTCGGAAGTGGTGCTGGTGTCCAAGGACATCAACCTGCGCATCAAGGCGTCGGTTATCGGTATCGAGGCCGAGGACTACATCAACGACAAGGTCTTGGAAGACCTCGACCTGCTCTATACCGGTCATGCCACCCTGCCCGACGATTTCTGGGATACGCACGGGCAGACCATGGAGTCCTGGCAGGAGGCCGGCAACGCCTTCTACCGCCTGCGCGGCCCGCAGATCGCCGACTGGCATCTCAACGAGCTGCTGCATTTCGACCACGAAAACGATATCGAGCTGATCAGCCGCGAAATCGAGGGCGACAGCGCCGTGCTCGAACTCGCCCAGGATTATCGCGTGGGCAAGCAGTCTGTCTGGGGCGTGCATGCACGCAACCGCGAACAGAACTTCGCCTTGAACCTGCTCATGGACCCGGATATCGATTTCGTCACCCTGCTGGGTGCGGCCGGCACCGGCAAGACCCTGCTCACCCTGGCCGCCGGCCTGGCGCAAACGCTGGACGAGTCGCGCTATCGCGAAATCATCATGACCCGCGTGACCGTTCCGGTAGGCGACGATATCGGCTTTCTGCCCGGTACCGAGGAAGAGAAAATGACGCCCTGGATGGGCGCGCTGATGGATAACCTCGAAGTGCTGACCGGCACCGGCGGCGGCTCCGACTGGGAACGGGCCGCCACCAACGAACTGCTGGCCAAGCGCATCAAGATTCGCTCGGTCAACTTCATGCGCGGGCGTACGTTCCTGGAACGCTTCGTCATCCTCGACGAGGCCCAGAATCTTACCCCCAAGCAGATGAAGACCCTGATCACGCGCGCCGGGCCGGGCACCAAGTTCGTGTGCCTGGGCAACCTGGCCCAGATCGATACGCCCTATCTCACGGAAACGACCTCGGGTTTGACCAATGTCGTAGATCGCTTCCGCAACTGGCGTCATGCCGGCCACGTAACGCTTGCCAGAGGCGAGCGCTCGCGGCTGGCCCATTACGCCTCTGATAAACTTTGAACCCGATAATCTAGCGACGCAGCGGCCGTTCGGCCGCGCCCCGTCGCCCCTTTTTTTCGGAGATCGCCCATGGCCGATACCGCTATCGCGGACGCCGCGGAACAGGTGCTTGCTTCGCGCCCCGACAAGGCCCAGCTGATCGACAAGCTGGTCGCCAAACTCCCGGAACACGTCGTACTGCATGCCGAAGAGGACCTGCGCCCCTTCGAATGCGATGGCCTGTCCGCCTATCGCAAGCTGCCGATGATCGTGGTGCTGCCCGAGACGATCGAGCAGGTACAGATCGCCATGCAGGTCTGTTACGCCAATGACGTGGCCGTTGTCGCGCGCGGTGCGGGCACCGGCCTGTCCGGCGGCGCCCTGCCGATGGAAAACGGCGTGCTGTTGTCGCTGGCCAAGTTCAAACAGATTCTGGATATCGATACCGCCAACCGCCGCGCCACGGTTCAGCCCGGCGTCCGCAATCTCGCGATTTCGGAAGCGGTATCGGATCTCGGCCTGTACTACGCCCCCGACCCCTCGTCGCAGATCGCCTGTTCGATCGGCGGCAACGTGGCCGAAAACTCGGGCGGCGTGCACTGCCTGAAGTACGGTCTGACCACGCACAACATCATCGAGCTCGAGATCGTGACCGTCGAAGGCGAGCGCATGACCATCGGCAGCGAGGCTCTGGATACCCCCGGCTACGATCTGCTGGCACTCATGACCGGCTCCGAAGGCCTGCTCGGCGTGATCGTCCAGGTGGTGGTCAAGCTGCTGCCCAAGCCCGAACGTGCCCAGGTCGTGCTCGCTGCCTTCGACGACGTGCGCAAGGCCGGCGACGCCGTCGCGGCGATCATTCAGGCCGGCATCGTGCCGGCCGGGCTGGAAATGCTCGATAACCCGGCGATCGTGGCCACCGAAGAGTTCGTGCACGCCGACTATCCGACCGACGCCGCGGCGATTCTGCTGTGCGAAGTCGACGGCACCCATGCCGAGGTGGACGAGCATATCGCCGACGTACGCGAGGTGGTCGAACGCGAAGGCGCGACCGAAGTTAGGGTGTCGCGCGATGACGCCGAGCGCGCCATCTTCTGGGCCGGCCGCAAGGCGGCGTTTCCGGCCATGGGCCGGATTTCGCCGGACTACTACTGCATGGATGGCACCATCCCGCGCAAGGCGCTGGCTGACGTACTGATCGGCATCGGCGAGCTGTCCAAGAAATACGGGCAGCGTGTCGCCAACGTCTTTCATGCCGGCGACGGCAACCTGCACCCGCTGATTCTCTACGATGCGAACATCGAGGGCGAACTGGAGCGCACCGAGGAATTCGGCGGCGCGATCTGCGAACTGTGCCTGGAACACGGCGGCACGATTACCGGCGAACACGGCGTGGGCGTAGAAAAGATCGACCAGATGTGCGTGCAGTTCCCGCCGGACGAACTGACCCAGTTCCATGCCGTCAAGCAGGCGTTCGATAGCAAGGGTCTGCTCAACCCCGGCAAGGCCGTGCCCACGCTGCACCGCTGTGCCGAATTCGGCGCCATGCACGTACATAACGGTGAACTGCCCTTCCCAGAACTGGAGCGACTGTGACGACCTCTGCCGATCAGAGCCAACAACTCAGCGAGCGCGTGACCGAGGCGTTCGCCCACGCCACGCCGTTGCATCTGCGCGGCAGCGGCAGCAAGGATTTCCTCGGCGAAGCCGTCGATGGCGAAACCCTCGATGTGACCGGCCATGCCGGCGTGGTGAACTACGAGCCCGGCGAACTGGTGATGACCGCGCGCGCGGGCACGCCGCTGGCCGAGCTAGAAAACGTATTGGCCGACGCGCACCAGATGCTGGCCTTCGAGCCACCGCATTTCGGCGCCAACGCCACCCTGGGCGGGACCATCGCCACCGGCCTGTCCGGCCCGGCGCGGCCCTTCGCCGGCGCGGCCCGCGACTTCGTGCTGGGCTGTCGGATCATCAACGGCCAGGGCCAGATACTGCGCTTCGGCGGCGAGGTGATGAAGAACGTGGCCGGGTACGACCTGTCGCGGCTGATGGCCGGCGCCTACGGCACCCTGGGCGTGTTGCTCGACGTGAGCCTGAAGGTGCTGCCCGTCGCGCGTACCCAGATTACACGGGTGTTCGAACACAGCGCTGCCCAGGCGCTCCAGCAGATCAGCGACTGGCAGCGCAAACCCTGGCCCATCACCGCGGCCTACTGGGAAGACGGCAAGACGTATCTTCGACTGGCCGGGGCGACATCGTCGGTGGACTCCGCCTGCGAGAAGCTCGGCGGCGAAACGCTCGACGACGACACCACCTTCTGGCGCGCGGTACGTGAGCACGAGCGTCCCTTCTTTGCGAGCGACGATCGCCCGCTGTGGCGTGTTTCCCTGCCCCCGGCCGCCGCCATGCTCGATATCGACGGCGATTGCGTGATCGACTGGGGCGGCGCCCAGCGCTGGGTGCAAACCGATATGGAGGCCGTTGCCCTGCGTCGTGTCGTCAAGGAGGCCGGCGGCCATGCCACGGTCTATCGCGGCGATGCGCAACCGCGCTTTCATCCGATCGGCGAATCGATCCTGGCCCTGCAACAGCGCCTGAAAAAATCCATGGATCCGGCCGGCATCCTGAATCCGGGCCGTATCTACCCCGAGCTTTAGACGAGCCTTTACCATGCAGACTTCCATCATCCCGCAATTGCGTGATACCCCGGACGGCCAAGAAGCTGATCGTATTCTGCGTGCCTGTACGCACTGCGGTTTCTGTACCGCGACCTGCCCCACCTATCAGTTGCTGGGCGACGAACGCGATAGCCCGCGCGGGCGTATCTATCTGATCAAGCAGGTACTCGAAGGCGAGAAACCGACGCAGAAGACGCAGACGCATCTCGACCGCTGCCTGACCTGTCGCGCCTGCGAAACGACCTGTCCGTCGGGCGTGGAATACGCCAAGCTCGCCGATATCGGCCGCGAACTGGTCGAGCAGCAGGTCGAGCGCCCGCGCCACGAACGCGTGCTGCGCTGGCTGTTGCGCCATATCGTGGCCTATCGCAACCGCTTCGCCTTCTTTTTCGCCCTTGGCCATCTGTTCAAGCCGCTGCTGGTGGGCCCGCTCGCGCCGCTCAAGCAGAAGATGCCGCCGCGACGTAAGGCCCTGGCATGGCCCAAGGCCGAGAATGCACAACGCACCATGCTCGTGCTCGACGGCTGCGTGCAGCCGGTCGCCGCGCCCAATACCAATGCTCATGCGGCGCGCATCTTCTCGCAGCTTGGCGTGCGCCTGGTTGCACCCAAGGCCAGCGGCTGCTGTGGCGCGCTTTCCCAGCATCTGTCCCATCGCGAAGAGGCCAACGACTTCGCACGCCGTAACATCGACGCCTGGTGGCCGTATATCGAGGACGGCGCCGAGGCGATCGTGCTCACCGCCAGCGGCTGTGGTGCCTCGGTGGTCGAGTACGGGCATATGCTGCGCAACGACCCGGAATACGCCGAAAAAGCCGCGCGCGTATCGGCGCTGGCGCGCGATTTGAGCGACGTGCTTGCCGAAGAAGACCTCAGCCAGCTTGGCGACCTCGGCCACGGCCGACAGGTGGCTTACCACCCGCCGTGTACGCTGCAGAATGCACCGCAGCTGCACGACAACGTCGCCGAAATTCTTACCCAGGCGGGCTATCAACTGACCCACGTCCGCGATCCGCACCTGTGCTGCGGCTCGGCCGGGACCTATTCCATCCTGCAGCCGACCATGGCCAACGAGCTGCGTTCGAACAAGCTCGCGTCGCTGCAGGCCGGCGAGCCGGACGTCATCGTGACCGCCAATATCGGCTGCCAGCTGCATCTGGAATCCGCCGCCGGCGTGCCGGTGCGTCACTGGATCGAACTGCTGGAACCGGCCGCCGCGGCCTGAGCACTGCCCCTCCCCCTGGCCGGCCTCTGCGCCGGCCAGGCCCTTGTCGACAGGCGGTAAGCCCGCAGGGAAACTGATCCTCCGCGCGATTCGAGCCGGGATCGCGGGATTGGGATCGGGGGCTGCGTTCTTATGTTGGATTACGCTGCGCTAATCCAACCTACGCCCTGCCCGGCCTTCGGGGTCATCATTCGCGCTATTGGCGTTCGGTTGCAGACTCCAATCGATGCGGCGTTAACGCACACCGAAACCGGCACGTTGCCGCGTAGGTCGGTTTAGGCCGCAGGCCGTAAACCAAGACGGAACGAGGTTGTGAGGCCGTTCGAGCCGCGATCGCCGAATGGGAATATCTGGGCTGCGTTCTTTGTTGGATTACGCTGCGCTAATCCAACCTCCGCCCTGCCCGGCCTTCGCGGTCTTCATTCGCGCTATTGGCGTTCGATCGCAGACTGGAATCGATGCGGCGTTAACACACACCGAACCCGGCACCTTGCCGCGTAGGTTGGTTTAGGCCGCAGGCCGTAAACCAACACGGAACGGGGTTGTGAGGCCGTTCGAGCCGCGATCGCCAAATGGGGGTATCGGGACTGCGTTCCCTTGTTGGCTTACGCTGCGCTAACCCATCCGGCCGGCGCTGCCCCGCCGGGTGCGAGGCGCCGCGCGAGAGCGGCGACGGTTACGGGGCCTCCTGCGCGTCGCGCTCGTTATCGAGCTCTGGCAGCACGGCCTCTCTGCGCGGCCAGGCCTTGATGACGGCATGGACCACCGTCGCCAGCGGGATCGCGAAGAACACGCCCCAGAAGCCCCATATACCGCCGAAGAAGAGCACCGCGGTGATGATGGCCACCGGATGTAGATCGACCGCTTCCGAGAAGAGCACGGGCACCAGCAGATTGCCGTCGACCATCTGCAATATGGCGTAGGCGATCAGCACGTATACCGTCTGTGCCTCGAAGCCCCACTGCGCATAGGCCACCAGCATTACCGGCACGGTCATGCCGAACGCGCCGATATAGGGCACCAGGACCGAGAAGCCGACCAGCGCCGAGAGCAGCATCGCGTACTTGAGCCCGAGCAGCGAGAACACGATATAGGCGGCAATCCAGACGATGACGATTTCCAGCGCCTTGCCACGCACGTAGTTGCCCAGCTGGGCGTTCACGTCGGCCCAAACGTTGCGCACCAGGCGTCCGTTGCGCGGGCCGAAATTAGCGAACCAGCGCAGAATCAGTGCCTTGTCGCGCAGCATGAAGAAGACCATGAGCGGCACCAGCAACAGGTAGACCGACAGATACAGCAGGCTCATGCCGACCACCAGCGAGCGGCTGACCACGGTCTGGCGTAGCGAGCCCACATCGAACGTCATGCTGTTGATCATGGCGTTGATCTGGTCATCGGTGATCAGCGCCGGGTAACGCTCGGGTAAAGCGGCAATCCATTCCTGCGCCCGGCTGATCAGACTGGGCACCTCGGTGAGCACCTGGCCGGCCTGGCGGGTCAGTAGCGGCAGCAGCGCGAAACTCACCCATACCACGCCGATCAACAACGCGGTGGACAACAGGGCCGCGCCCAGCCAGCGGGGCACGTTGACGCGCTCGAGCCAGAGCACCGGTGAATCCAGCAGATAGGCCACTACGACGGCAGCCAGTACCGGCGTGAGCAGCGTGCCGAAAACCATCACCAACACCAGCGCACTGACAAGAATCAACGCGAGTGCAACCACCTGCGGATCCGAGAAGTGGCGGCTGAACCATTCGCGCACGACGTTCATCGCTGCACCCGCGCGCCGACTGGCATCGCGCCTTGCGTCAAGACGAATGGAGAAAACAATAGCTTCGGCACGTCGGCTCCTGTGTGCTGGCGCGTGGTTTGCAAACCCGCATGCTGAATATTAGTCCGGCCCTAAAGCGGGCGACTCGGTCTGTTTTTTTCAACGTCATTGAAAAGTAGATGCCGGCACCTGTGCGGCGCTTCTTTCGATGGCTGCGCGGGCGCTGGTCGCGGCGCTCATGCGTTCGCACATGCACGTCATAAACCCGAAACAACTTTTATTTTCATGCCGGATTAATAACATGCGTGAACCGCTGCTGTATGACAGCAATCGCGCGGCCCCTCGAAAAGGCGTCGTATGTCTAGTCGCAGGCATGCCAGGGCCGGCCCCATCCCTGCCAAGACGTGGCACTGCCGGTGGCACCAAGCCGACTTACGTTATGGACATGCGCTTGTCTGCAAAACATGGGCACAAACGTATATGGCTCAATCAGAAGTTCTCTGATCGCGCCAGTTTAATCGAATGAACGAAACACGCTAATCTGGGGTCTGAAGTTCATGCGCCCCACCGCTGCCAACATGGCCCACTCGTGATTTTTGGTTCGCACCGCTCGACCCGTTTTTCGGTCCTGCTGATGGCCTGTCTGTTGACTGTCAGCACGCTCGTGAGCGCGCGCGATTATCAGCTGCCCAGCATCGGACAGCCGGCAGACAACTACATGTCGCCAGCCGAAGAGCAGAAGGTCGGGCTGCAGGTCGTGGCTCAGCTGCTGGCGCGCCACCTGATCATCGAGGACGTTCAGCTGCGCGAATACCTCACCCGTGTGGGAACGCGCCTGGCCAAGCATACCGACGCCGATGCCAGCGCGTTTCGGTTCTACCCGATCAATAGCGGTCAAATCAACGCCTTCGCGCTGCCGGGCGGCTATATCGGGATCAACGCCGGTCTGATTACCGAAACCGACAACGAAAGCGAGCTGGCCGGCGTGATGGGCCACGAAATGGCCCATGTCACCCAGCGTCATATCGCCCGCCAGATCGAAGCGACCTCCGGCATGGGCTGGGCGACGGCGGCCGCCATTCTGGTCGCAGCGATCGCCGGCGGCGGCGATCCGGACGCCCTCACCGCGGCTGTGACCGCCGGCGTGTCCAATCTCAACCAGCAGCAGACCAACTTCACCCGCGCCCACGAGTTCGAGGCCGACCGTATCGGCATACGGACCATGGCCGAATCGGGTTTCGACCCGGACGCCATGGCAAGCTTCTTCGAAAAAATGCAGCGGCGCTCGCGCCTGTACGGCAACCAGCTACCCGATATCCTGCTTTCGCATCCGGTGAGCAACACGCGCATGGCCGAAGCCGAAGTCCGCGCGCGCGACTATGCCAATACCCGGGTGCAGGAAAGCGATACCTACGCGCTCATGAAGGAACGCGCGCGCGTGCTCGTGAGCAAACAGTACGGCGAGCTGCTGCGCTATTACGAGCAGCGCCGCCGCGACGAAGGCGCCAAGCCGGCCCTGGACTACGGCTATGCGCTCACCCTCCTGCAGCTCGGCCGCAGCGATGACGCCATTGCCCTGCTCGAGCCGCTGGCCACCCAGGGGCCGTCGCATGCCGCCTATACCCTGGCCCTGGCACAGGCCCGTCGCCAGTCCGGACAGACCCAACAGGCACGCGAGCTGCTCGAACAGGCCCGGACCGCCTTTCCCGACAGTGCCGCGGTCAAGCTCGACTATGCCGAGTTCCTGATGGATACGGGCGATGCGCAGGCCGTACGGTCGTTTCTACTGCAGGACCGCGCCCTGCTCGAGCAATCCGCCGACGCACAGCAGATGCTCGCGCGCGTGGCCGGCGACCAGGGCAATCTCGGCGAGGCCTACTATCGCCAGGCCAAATACTACGAGCTGCGCGGCGCCTATGGCCCCGCCATCAACCAGCTGCGCACCGCGCTTCAAACAACCGAGCTGAACGCCTTCGACAAGGCACGCCTGCGGGCGCTGCTGGACCAAATGGTGAAGTCCTGTCATCGCGCCTGGTCGGAACGCGAATGCCGCGAGCAGGTGGCCGCAGACGCCCGCTACTGAGCCCTCGTTGGACAGCAGCCCTTGCCGGGCCCCGCGGTTCGACACCCGCCCGCAGAGCGCCGTATCGTCGTAGTGGCCGGCTAGCGTGCGGATCGGCCCGGCCCGGACTCCACCGGGCGGACGTCGCGGGTCGGCACGATCGTATTCCACTGTCGACAGCTCGGGCACTGCCAATGCAGATAGCGCCCGGAAAAGCCGCACTGGCCGCAGTGATAGGTGGGCTGGCGCTCGATGATCTGGCCAAGCGACTGGCGCAGGCTATCCAGCGGCCCGGTGAGGGTGCTGCGCGTCTGCGACCAGGTCAGGTCAAGCAGATGGTAGAAACCGATCCAGTTGGGCTCGGTCTGCAGATACTGCGAGATATGCGCGATCGCCTCGTCCGTTTTCTGTTGTCGATGCAGAAAGCGCGCATAGGCCACATGCGGGTGCGCGCCGTCGTAGAGCGGCATCAGCTCGCGCAGGAACTGGGCATAGCCGGATGGATCGTCGAGCGCGTCGAAACAACGCCGCATCGGTTCGATGATTTCACTGATGAAGTCGACGTCCTGGCGCATCACCTGCCGATAGATGCGGATGGCGCCGCGAAAATCCTCGGCCTGTTCTGCCATGAGCCCGCCGATCAGGCTCGCACGCGCACAGTCGCGAAAGGATTGCCGCGCGGACTTGAGATGGTTGCGCGCTTCGTCGCGCTGGCCGGCGTTGCGTGCCTGCTCCGCCAGCTCGCAGAAGTACTGGGCGATGACCGGGCGTAGCGACGTGCCGCGTACCGTCTCCAGCCGCCGCGTCGTGCTGATGGATTGATCCCAGTCGCGCTCCTGTTCATAGATCGCGATCAGGCCCGAGA
This sequence comes from Salinisphaera sp. UBA6602, assembly GCA_002433465.1. Lineage (GTDB taxonomy): Bacteria > Pseudomonadota > Gammaproteobacteria > Nevskiales > Salinisphaeraceae > Salinisphaera. The sequence continues at coordinate 12,500 of DJIE01000164.1, read as the reverse complement.
GTGAGCGTTCGAGGAACAGATTCTGATCGGCCAGCTCGCGAAACAGGCCTTCGGCACGATCCAGCACGCCGGCGCGCAGGTAATCCTGGGCCAGCTCGTAGCGGGCCTGGTTACGATGGATGGCCTTCAGGTTGGGCCGGGCGACCAGGTTCTGGTGCATGCGCAGAGCGCGGTCCACTTCGCCCTGGCGACGAAAAAGATTACCCAGGGCCAGATGCGTCTCGGCGGTGTCGTTATCGACCTCGAGTACGCGCACGAAGGTGGCGATCGCCTGATCTGCGTCTTCGTTGACGAGCTGGCTGATACCGCGCAGGTAGTCGGCGTTGACCGGTGGCGTGGATTCCTCGCGGCCGTCAGCGCGCCCCCGCACATACCAGCCGGACGCCGCTGCCAGCGGCAGCAGGGCCAATAGAACCCACCAGATGCCATCAAGCATCGTGAATGGGCATGCTCCGCAGATTTGATATCTCGGTCTGGGCGTCCTTGAGGCGACGCCGTGCGCTCGTGAGCTGAGCACGTAGCCGAGTGATCTTGCCAACACAGACGATGGCAGCGATGGCGAGGCCCAGAACGAATGCCACGACGAGCAGAACCACCAGCGGTGCTTCGGTCGTGGTCCACAGCAGGTCGATCGAAACCAGATCGTAGTTGAAGAACCCGAACGCCACGCCCAAGACGAGCCCCACGACCACGATCAGATTACGAATCAGGCGTAGCATTTAATTCCCGTTACTTGTGCGGGCGACGCCGCCCTTCGACACAGGCGGTTATAGCCAGCTATGAATGGTTTGTGTTGACCCGTTCGCGCAATTCCTTGCCGGGCTTGAAATGCGGCACGTACTTGCGCGGAATGTCGACGGATTCGCCGGTTTTCGGGTTGCGACCACGCCGCGCTGGGCGATGGTGAACCGAAAAACTGCCAAATCCACGAATCTCCACGCGGCCGCCTTCCGCCAGCTCGGCGATCACGTCGTCGAGTAGAAGTTTTACCGCCAGTTCAACGTCACGGTGCGACATATGCGCCTGACGCTGGACCAGCCGTTCGATCAACTCCGATTTAGTCATCCAGCGTCCTCTCCCTGGAAACGCCGCCCCCGAATCATGCCCCTTGGCACGCCCCTGATGAGAAGGTAGTTAAAACGCGGGGCGCGTGCAAGCGCCCCGCGTTATTTTCGACCGCGATATTTTTAGTTGTTGCGGTCGCTGGCGTCGATCTGCTCCTTGAGCAGCTCGCCAAGGCTGGTGGTGCCGGTCGAAGCATCGGTATCCGCGTAGTCGCGCATGGCCTGCTGCTCGTCCTTTTCGTCCTTGGCCCGAATCGACAGGCTGATGGTGCGGTTACGGCGGTCGACGCCGACGAAGCGGGCCTCGACTTCCTGGCCTTCCGACAGCGCGCTACGCGCATCTTCCACGCGATCGCGGGAGATGTCGGACGCCCGGATGTAACCGACGACATCGTTGCCCAGGTCCACGGTCGCACCGCGAGCATCGACGGTGTCGATCTTGCCGGAAACGACGCTGCCCTTCGGATTGTCCGCGACGAAGGAGCCGATCGGATCCTGCGCCAGCTGCTTGATGCCCAGCGAGATGCGCTCGCGGTCGGCGTCGATCGAAAGCACCACGGCCTCGACCTCGTCGCCCTTCGAGTATTCGCGCACCACTTCTTCGCCGGCGTCGTTCCACGACAGGTCCGACAGATGCACCAGGCCGTCGATGTTGCCCGGCAGACCCACGAAGATACCGAAGTCGGTGATCGACTTGATCTGGCCGCGCACGGTGTCGTTGCGCTGATGGTTGGCGGCAAAGTCTTCCCAGGGGTTGGACTTGCACTGCTTCATGCCCAGCGAGATACGACGACGCTCTTCGTCGATCTCCAGCACCATGACTTCGACCTCGTCGCCGACGTCGACAATCTGGCCCGGATTGACGTTCTTGTTGGTCCAGTCCATTTCGGACACGTGCACCAGGCCCTCGACGCCCTCTTCGATCTCGACGAAGGCACCGTAGTCGGTGATGTTGGTGACGTTACCGAACAGGCGGGTGCTTTCCGGGTAGCGACGCGCGATATCGACCCACGGATCGTCGCCGAGCTGCTTCAGGCCCAGCGATACACGGGTGCGCTCACGGTCGAACTTGAGCACCTTGACCTCGACTTCCTCGCCCACGTTGACGACGTCGGTCGGATCCTTGATGCGCTTCCACGACATGTCGGTGATATGCAGCAGGCCGTCGATACCGCCCAGGTCCACGAACGCGCCGTAGTCGACCAGGTTCTTGACGATGCCCTTGAGCACGATGCCTTCCTGGAGCGTGTCCAGCAGCTGCTTGCGCTCTTCGCTGTACTCTTCCTTGAGCACGTCGCGACGCGACACGACCACGTTGTTGCGCAGGCGGTCGAGCTTGATGACGCGGAACTCGAGCGGCTTGCCTTCGAGATAGGTGGTATCGCGAACCGGACGCACGTCGACCAGCGAACCCGGCAGGAACGCACGGATGTTGCCGACATCGACGGTGTAACCGCCCTTGACCTTGCCACTGATGTGGCCGACCACGGACTCGCTGTTTTCGTAGGCGTCGGTAAGGAAGTCCCAGGTCCGGATGCGCTGGGCTTTTTCCTTCGACAGGCGCGTGGCGCCGAAGCCGTCTTCCACGGCTTCCAGTGCGACTTCGACCTTGTCCCCTTCCGCAACGGAGATTTCGCCGTTATCGTCGTAGAACTCGTCGATCGGGATCACGCCTTCCGACTTGAGGCCGGCATCGACGATGATCACGTCGTTCTTGATTTCCAGCACCTCGGCGTTGATGAGGGAACCGGGCTGCATGGTGCGACCCTGCAGACTTTGCTCGAATAGTTCGGCGAAACTTTCAGACATGAGGGGAAAAGATCCTACGGCGCTTGAGAAAAGCGAGCGCCATCCGTGGTTGATAAAACAATCCGATCAACGACATTGCGCCGTGACCGGTCCAGTCAAAACAGCCAGATTCAGCTTAAATCCAGCCTTTTTCGCGTACAAGGCAACGCACTTTTTCCAGTGACGTCGCCACGCTTTCGCCGGTCGTGTCGATGACATGGGCATCGGCCGCCGGCTTCAGGGGCGCGACCTCACGCGAAGCATCGCGCGCGTCCCGCTCCAATATCTCTCGATATATCCGGTCAAGATTAGCATCAACGTCAGCGCCCGACAACTGCGCGAAACGGCGACTGGCGCGCTCTTCGGCCGAGGCGGTGATATAGAGCTTCAGATCGGCTTCGGGGAAGATCACCGTGCCCATATCACGGCCGTCCGCGATGAGCCCGGGCATGCCGGCGAAATCCCGCTGTCGCGCCAGCAGCGCGGCCCGGATGTCCGGCTGCACGGCCCATTTCGAGGCGGCATCCGACACCGCGTCGGTACGAATGATGTCGGTGACGTCTTCACCGGCCAGCAGCACGCGCTGGCCGGCGCGCCGATCCGGCTCGAAGACCATGTCCAGCGAGCGCGCCGCGGCCACGGCCGTGGCACAGTCGACTGGCTGCCCGGCGTCGAGCCCGTCGCGCAGCGCGACCAGGCCAACCAGCCGATACAGCGCACCGCTGTCGAGCAGCCACCAGCCGAGCTCGCGCGCCAGCGCCGAGGCCAGCGTGCCCTTGCCGGCACCGCCCGGCCCGTCCAGCGTCATCACCGGCGCATGGTTCATGACGATACCTCGCTGGCCTCGATCTGCAGCCCGGCCCCGGCGGCCAGCGCCAGAAACCCCGGGAACGAGGTATCCACGAAATCACAGTCGTCTATTTCGATAGGCGCATGCGCGCGCAGAGCGGCCATGGCAAACGCCATGGCAATGCGATGGTCGTCGTGGCTGGCGATACGACCGCCGCCGAATACGGTGCCCGCGCCTCGGCCAACGATGGTAAGGCCGTCGTCGGCCACGCTTACCTCGACGCCCAGCTGGCTCAGGCCGTCGGCCATTACCGCGATCCGATCCGACTCCTTGACCCGCAGCTCCGCGGCGCCGGTCAAACGGGTCGTTCCCTCGGCACAGGCGGCGGCAATGAATATCGCCGGGAACTCGTCGATGGCCAGCTCCACTTCGTCACCGCCGATATCGATACCCTTGAGCGACGCACTGCGTACTTCGATATCGGCCACGGGCTCGCCGGCCTGGATACGCTCGTCGTGCAGGCGTATGTCCGCGCCCATGCGGCTGAGAATATCGATCACCCCGCGTCGGGTCGGGTTGATGCCCACGCCGGGCATCATGATCGCGCTGGATTCGGCAATACTGGCGCCGACCATGAAGAACGCGGCCGAGGACAGATCGGCCGGCACCGCCACATCGCCTGCCTGCAGCGCCTGGCCGCCGGCAATGGACAGCGTGTGCGCCTGGCGTTCGATACGCACGCCAAAGGCGGAGAGCATGCGCTCGGTATGGTCGCGGCTAATACCCGGCTCGGTGACCCGCGTGGTGCCCTGGGCATACAGCCCGGCCAGCAGTACACAGGACTTGATCTGGGCGCTGGCGACCGGCGGCGTGTAGTCGATGCCGTTAAGCACCTGCCCGCCGTGTATTTCGAGCGGCGCGCGCCCGCCTTCCTGGCCATCGATACGCGCGCCCATCAGGGTCAACGGCTCGATCACACGCGCCATGGGCCGGCGTGAAAGACTCGCGTCGCCGACCAGACGGCTATCGAAACGCTGACCGGCCATCAGGCCGGACATCAAACGCATGGACGTGCCCGAGTTGCCCAGGTCGAGCGGCGCCCGCGGCCCCTGCAGGCCGTCGCGACCCAGGCCGTCGACGATCAGCGCATCGCCGTCACGCTCGAACATGACGCCCATCGCCTGGAAGGCATGCAGGGTCGCCAGACAGTCCGCACTTTCCAGAAAGCCGGTAATACGCGAGCGCCCGTCGGCAATGGCCGAGAGCATGACCGCCCGGTGCGAAATGGACTTATCGCCCGGCACGCGCAGCTCGCCACGCAGGGCGCCGCCCGGCTGCAAATGAAAACGACGCATGTCAGGAACGCCTCATGGCAAAACCATCGCGCGCGGTCTTCGCGCGCAGGAAAGTAGCCGCCAACGTGTCGCGGTCGTCGTCGGCAATCGCCGCGCGCACCGCCGCCAGATCGCCGATATAGCGATCGAGTACCGGCAGTACCGCATCGTGATTGGCGGTGACGATATCCGCCCACAGGGATGGGCTGCTCGATGCGATCCGGGTGAAGTCGGCAAAACCGCCGGCTGCGTACGCGAATATCTCGGTACGTTCGGCCATCCGCGCCAGCGTATCGACCAGGGTATAGGCCAGCAGATGCGGCAGATGACTGGTCGCGGCCAGCACCTCATCGTGGTGCGCGCCGTCCATTTCGCTGATCTGTGCCCCCACGGCCCGCCACAGTGCTTCAACCCGGGCCAGCGCCTGCGGCTCGGTCGCCAGCGTCGGCGTGAGAATCACGCGGCGCTGCTCGAACAACTCGGCGAAGCCCGCATCGAGGCCGCTACGCTCGGTGCCCGCGATGGGATGCCCCGGCACGAACCGGGCGAAGCTCTCACCCAAACCGGCCTGTGCCTCGCGAATCACGCTCAGCTTGGTACTGCCGGTATCGGTGACCACGGCATTCGCGGGTAGCGCCGTGGCCAGACGCGCGAACACGCCGGCCATGGCGCCAACGGGCACGGCCACGACCACGAGCGTCGCCTTGGCCACGGTCATCGCGATATCGGTCGATGCCTCATCGGCCAAGCCGAGCTCCCGGGCCCGGCGCGCCTCGTCGGCATCCGCCACGACCGCATCGATACGATCGCCCAAACCTTTGGCCTGAAGCGCGCGCACGATCGAGCCGCCGATCAGACCCAGTCCGATTACGCAGATTCGTTCTTCATCCAGGCTTGTCCGATCCGGGCTCATGCGCGCTCGAGCACGCTATCAAGTGCCGCGAGAAAAACCTGGTTCTCTTTTTGGCTGCCGACAGTTACGCGCAGATGCTCAGGCATTGCATAACTTTCCAGCGGTCGCACGATCACGCCTTCGTGCAGCATCGCGCGATACACGGGCGTCGACGGCTGCCCGCAGTCAAAGGTGATGAAATTCGCCTGCGACGGCACGCAGCGCAGCCCCCGGGCCGCCAGTTCGTCGGCCAGCGAGGCGCGCTGCACGGCGTTGGTCTGGATCGAATAAGCCACGAAGTCCTCGTCCGCCAAGGCCGCCTGGGCACAGTGGAGCGCGACCGTGTTGACGTTGAACGGCTGGCGAATGCGGTTGATCCAGTCGGCGACCGCGGCCGAGGTCAGGGCATAGCCAACGCGCAGCCCCGCCATCCCATAAATTTTCGAGAATGTGCGCGTAACAACAAGATTTTCGAAACGTTCCAGCCATTGACGGCTATCGGGGCGTTCGCTGTCCGCCTGGTATTCCAGATAGGCCTCGTCGAGCACCACGACCACACCGGGCGGTACCGCCTGCAGGAACGCTTCGATCGCGTCCGGTGCGAGCCAGGTACCGGTAGGGTTGTTGGGGCTGGCAATGAACACGACGCCGGTGTTTTCGTCGATATGGTCGAGAAACGCGTCGAGATCGTGGCCATAGGGCATATCGGCCTCGGGCCCGAGCGCCGGCACCTCGCGCACCTCGGCGTTCACGGCCTGGGCGACGATCGGGTAGACGGCGAACGCGTACTGCGAAAACACCGCGTTCTTGCCGGGGCCCAGAAAAACCCGCGCCGTGAGCTCCAGCACGTCGTTGGACCCGTTGCCGAGCGTGACCCGTTCCGGCTCGATCGCATGGCGGGCGGCGATGTCCTGCTTGAGCGCATAGCCGCCCCCGTCCGGGTAGCGATGCAGATCCGATGCACCTTTTTCCAGAAACTGGGCGAACGCCCGCGTCACCGCCGGCGCCACGCCGAACGGATTCTCGTTGGAGGCCAGCTTGATAATCGAGGTCAGCCCAAGCTCGCGCTTGAGATCATCGATCGGTTTGCCGGGCACATAGGCATGCAGGCCGTGAATACCGGCATGCGCCTGTTCGTTAAGGCTTTTACCCATGTTATTTCAATCGGTTAACGCTTGAATTTAATTCTCGACATCAGGTCGACGAAACGTCGACCGCCCGCGGATAGGCGCCCAGCACCTTGAGCATCGCGGCCTGGGACTCGATCGCCTCGAGCACCTGACGTACCCGCGGCTCGTCGATATGGCCTTCCAGATCGATGAAGAAATTATAGTCCCATGCCTGGCGCCGCGACGGCCGCGATTCGATACGGGTGAGGTCGACGCCCGCCTCCGCGCCCGGCGTGAGCAGGCGGTGGAGCATGCCCGGCTGGTTGCGGATGGCCACCAGGATCGAGGTCATGTCGTTACCGGTGGCCGGCACCTGCTGTTTGCCAAGTACGAGAAAACGGGTGGTGTTGTTCGGCTCGTCCTCGATGTTCGAGGCCAGCATCGGCAGCTCGTAGAACTCGGACGCGGCGCGGCCGGCGATGGCAGCGGCCTGGCTTTCGCCGGCCACGCGTCGTGCCGCTTCGCCGTTACTCGATACCGCTTCGCGCACCACGCCCGGCAGCTGCCGGTCGAGCCACTTGCGGCACTGGGCCAGCGATTGTGCATGGGCGACCACGCGCTTCACCCCGGTCAGATCCGCGGCCTTCGACAGCAGATGATGATGTACGGCCAGCGCGACCTCGCCGCAAATCTGCAGCGAGCTGCCCACCAGCTCGTCGAGGGTGTGGCTGACCACGCCTTCGGTCGAGTTCTCGACCGGCACGACGCCGAAATTGGCGTTGCCGGCCTCGACCTCGCGAAAGATCTCGTCGATGGCCGGCAGCGGCATCGCCCGCACCGAATGACCGAAGTGCTTGTAGACCGCGGCCTGGGTATAGGTGCCCTCGGGGCCCAGATAGGCCACCTTCAAAGGCGATTCCAGCGCCAGACAGGCCGACATCACTTCGCGCATGAGGCGCATGATGGTGGCGTCGTCGAGCGGGCCGTCATTGCGCTCGGCCACCCGGCGCAGCACGTCGGCTTCGCGCTCGGGCCGATAGAAGTCCGTGCGCTGTCGTTCGGCCTTGATGCGGGCAACGTCCAGCGCCACGCCGGCACGCTCGGCGATCAACGCCTGGATTTGCGCATCCAGCGCATCGATACGCTCGCGTGCGCCGGCCAGCGCCTCGTTGTCCGAGTTGTCCTGCGACGAACTCATCGCTTACGCCGCGTCGCTACCCACGGCACCCAGATAGCGCACGCACAGCACGCCTTCGATGGTGCGCAGCTCTTCGATGGCTTCATCGGCGACCGGCGCGTCGATATCCACGAGCGTGTAGGCGATCTCGCCCTTCGACTTGTTGAGCAGATCGGCGATGTTGTGCCCGTGGCGGGCCAGCGTCGAGGAGATCTGGCCGACCATGTTCGGCACGTTATGGTTGACCACGGCCAGACGATGGGCGTTGGCCGTCGGCGGCATGATCGCCTCGGGGAAGTTCACCGAATTGCGGATGTTGCCAACTTCGAGATAGTCGCGCAGCTGGTCGGCGATCATCATCGCGCTGTTGTCTTCGGCTTCGTCGGTCGAGGCGCCCAGATGCGGCAGCGTGATCACGCGATCGTGTCCGCGCAGCTTCTCGGACGGAAAATCGCAGACGTAGTAGCTCAGGCGGCCGTTTTCCAGCGCGGCGAGCACGGCGTCTTCATCGACGATCTCGGCGCGCGAGAAGTTGAGCAGCACCGCGCCCTTGCGCATCAGCTTGAGGCGCTTGGCATCGACCAGGCCGCGCGTGTCGTCGACCAGCGGCACGTGCAGCGACACATAGTCGGAGCGTGACAGCAGTTCGTCGATGGACAAGGCCTGGGACACGTTGGAGGTAAGACGCCAGGCGTTGTTGACGGTGATGCCCGGGTCGAAACCCTGCACGCTCATGCCCAGCGCCTGGGCGGCGTTGGCCACGTTCACGCCGATGGCGCCGAGGCCGGCCACGCCGAGCGTGCGGCCCGGCAGTTCCACGCCCTTGAAGCGCTTCTTGCCGGCTTCGACTTCCTTCTTGAGCTCTTCGCCGGTGGAGGTGAGTTCCTCGACATACTTCCAGGCGCTCATCAGGTTACGCGAGGCGAGCAGCATGCCGGCCAGTACCAGCTCCTTCACGGCGTTGGCGTTCGCGCCGGGCGCGTTGAACACCGGCACGCCACGCTTGCTCATGTCGGCGACCGGAATGTTGTTCACGCCGGCGCCGGCACGCCCGATCGCACGCACGGAATCGGCGATCGTCATATCGTGCATGTTGTGCGAGCGCAGGATGATGGCGTCCGGCTTGGACATCTCCGAGGCAATCTCGTAGAGATCGCGCGGCAAGCGATCGAGCCCCTTGGCCGAGATATTGTTCAGCGTCTGGATCTTGAACGTCATAACTAACCTTTATCCGCGAATTCTTTTGAAAACTTATACGCAGATTTCGCAGACCGCCCAGATTGAAAGTGGGCCATGAACAACTGTTATGGCCTGTCTTCGAATCTGGGCGATCTGCGCAATCTGCGGATTGCTATGTCTTAACCGTTGGCCTTTTCGAAACCGCGCATGAAGTCGACCAGCGCGTCGACGCCGGCTTCCGGCATGGCGTTGTAGATCGAGGCACGCATGCCGCCGACCGAACGATGGCCCTTGAGCGTCGACAGCCCGGCTTCCTCGGCCTGCGCCAGGAACGTCTTGTTGAGATCGTCGTTGGCCAGCAGGAACGGCACGTTCATGGTCGAACGCGCATGCGGCGCTACCGGGTTGCTGTAGAAGTCCGAGCCGTCGATAAAGCCGTACAGCTTGTCGGCCTTGCGCTGGTTGCGCTCGGCCATGCCTTCGAGGCCGCCGTTGTCCAGAATCCATTCGAAGGTCAGGCCCGCCATGTACCAGGCGAAACACGGCGGCGTGTTGAGCATGGAATCGGCATCGGCCTGCTGCTTGTAGTCCAGCACCATGGGCACACCGGCCTGCGGGTTGCCCATGAGGTCGTCGCGCACGATAACCATGGTGACACCCGCCGGGCCGGCGTTCTTCTGCGCGCCGGCATAGATCACGCCGTATTTGGACACGTCGATCGGCTTGGACAGAAACGCCGACGACCAGTCGCCCACCAGCGGCACATTGCCGGTATCCGGCACGTCCGGGTACTCGATCCCCTCGATGGTTTCGTTGGGGGTGTAATGCACATAGGCCGCGTCGTCGCGCAGCTGCCAGTCGGCCCGGGCGGGCACGTCGGTGAAGCTGCCGTCGACAGCCGAATTGGCCGCGACCTGGGCGTCACCGTACTTGCCGGCTTCCTTGACCGCTTTCTTGCCCCAGCTGCCGTTCACCACGTAGTCGGCCTTTTGCGACGTACCCATGAGGTTCAACGGCACGCCCGCGAACTGGCCCGCGGCCCCGCCCTGCAGAAACAGCACGCTGTAGCCCTCGGGCACGTTCAGCAGCTTGCGCAGATCCTGGGTGGCTTTTTCGGCAATGGAGACGAAGGCATCGCCGCGATGGCTCATTTCCATCACCGACATGCCGGTGCCCTGCCAATCCAGCAGATCGGCCTGGGCTTTCTCGAGCACTTCGACCGGCAGCGTGGCCGGCCCTGCACTGAAGTTGTAGACGCGTGCCATAAAAGTCTCCTTTGAAAATCGACGCTGCGCGAAGGTCAGTCCGCAGCAGGGTCCGAATCGTTGTCGTCGGCGGCCGGCGCGTCATCCGCGCTGCGGTCGTCGCTGGAATCGTCGGCGCCATTGTCCGCGCCCGTGTCTTGGCCGTCAGCCTCGCCGTCGTCTTCCTCGTCGTCGGTGACGATACGGTCGACGCCGACCAGATGCTGGTCGTCGGCCACCCGGATGATGCGTACACCCTGGGTGTTACGGCCGAGCACCGATATTTCGGCCACGGCCGTGCGAATCAGCGTACCCATATTGGATATCAGCATGATTTCATCGTCTTCGAGCACCTGGGTCGCGCCTACGACGGCGCCGCTCTTGTCGGATTGCTTGAGCGCGAGCACGCCCTGGCCCCCTCGACCGCGCAGCGGATAATCGTCCACCGGCGTGCGCTTGCCGTAGCCCTGCGCGGTCACGGTGAGAATATCGCCGTCGCGGATGACGATAAGCGCGATCACGGCCGCGCCGGCCTCGTCCTCGGGCAGGCGGATACCGCGTACGCCCGCGGCCGTACGGCCCATCTCGCGCACATCCTGTTCGGCAAAGCGAATGACCTTGCCGCCGGAGGAGAACAACATCAGCTCGTCGTCGCCGCTGGTCAGGTCCACGCCCACCAGGGCGTCGTCATCCCGCAGATCGATGGCGATGATGCCGTTGGAGCGCGGCCGGGAGAACTGCTCCAGCGCGGTCTTCTTGACCGTGCCGTTGCGGGTGGCAAAGAACACGTTCTCGCTGGTGTTGAAGTCCTTGATGGGCAGCACCTGGGAGATGCGCTCGTCGGCCTCCAGCGGCAGCAGGTTCACAATGGGCTTGCCGCGCGCGCCGCGGCCGGCGCTGGGCAGCTCGTACACCTTGAGCCAGTACGCCTTGCCGGCCGAAGAGAAGCACAGCAGCGTGTCGTGGGTATGCGCCACCCACAGCTTGTCGATGAAGTCGGCATCCTTGGTCTGGGTGGCCGACTTGCCGCGCCCGCCGCGACGCTGGGCGCGATAGGCATCCAGCGGCTGGCTCTTCACATAGCCTTCGTGGGTGAGCGTGACCACCACGTCTTCCGGGGTGATCAGGTCGGCGGTGGTCAGATCCAGATGGCTGTCGAGAATCTCGGTCTTGCGTTCGTCGCCGTAGTCGCGACGGATCGCCTCCAGCTCCTCGCGGATGACCTCGAACAGCCGCGCCATGTTGGACAGAATCTCGATGTAATCGGCGATCTTTTCGAGCAGCTGCTCGAACTCTTCGATGATCTTGCTCTGCTCCAGGCCGGTGAGCCGGTGCAGACGCAGGTCCAGAATCGCCTGGGCCTGGGTTTCGGTCAGACGATAGCTGCCGTTGTCCTGCAGCCCGTACGCCTTGGACAGATCCGCCGGGCGCGAGGATTCCGCCCCCGCGCGCTCGAGCATGTCCACCACCTGACCCGGCGGCCATTCGCGGTTGATCAGCGCTTCGCGCGCTTCCGCGGGACCGCTCGAGGCCTTGATCAGGGCGATCACTTCGTCGATGTTCGCCAGCGCAATCGTGAGGCCTTCCAGCACGTGGGCCCGGGCACGAGCCTTGGCCAGCTCGTACTGGGTACGCCGGGTCACGACTTCGCGCCGGTGACGAATGAAGGCTTCCAGCAGCTGCTTCAAGTTCAGCGTGCGCGGCTGGCCGTCGTCGAGCGCGACCATGTTGATGCCGAACACCGTCTGCATCTGCGAATGGCGATACAGATTGTTGAGCACGACCTCCGGCGTTTCGCCGCGGCGCAGCTCCACGACCATGCGCATGCCGTCCTTGTCGGACTCGTCGCGCAGCTCGGTGATGCCCTCGATCTTCTTTTCCTTGACCAGCTCGGCGATTTTCTCGATCAGCCGCGCCTTGTTC
>DJIE01000231.1 GCA_002433465.1 Salinisphaera sp. UBA6602 | reverse complement strand
CCGATCGCGGCGAGCATGCGGTCCAGCAGCTTGCCGGCACGGCCCACGAAAGGCACGCCCTGCGCGTCTTCGTTCGCGCCCGGGGCCTCACCCACGATCAGAACATCCGCATCGCGGGCGCCGATACCGAACACCGGGCGCGTTGCACCGCGGTGATCGCGCCCGGCCAGCCAGGCCTCGAGTTCGTCCCAGTCCATGCGGGCCACCTCGCCAGCGGCGCTCGTCGTCTCGGTATCGACAGGCGATGCATCCACCGTACTGGCGGGCTCGTCGGGACCGTCGTGGTGCGCCATGTCTGGAGCCGCCGCGGCCTCCGCTGGGGTGCTCGCCGTCGGCTGTTCGACCGCGGCTTTTTCTGCCGGGCCCGGCGTGGCCAGGTCGGGCTGGACCGTACGCGGCGCCCGGTCGGGCGCAGGCTCCTGGCGATCTGCAACTGCGGCCTGCGTTGCACCGGTGCCGGCGGTCATCCGGTCCGCGCGGGGCTGCCAATCGACCAACCCCAGAGCATCCAGCATGCGTTTACGATCGCCGGGCGTCATGGCGCGCTCCTGGCTTCAACCCAGTGGTTATTCGACTCGACCGCTCATCGTCGCCGCCCTGTTCAGGCCGGCTTCTTGCGCCGCCGGTGACGGCGCAGCGCCTGTACCGGCCCGGACAGCGCATAGATCAGAAAACCGAGAAAGAGAATACGCGCCGGATCGATCACGATGGCCACGAACACGACCAGCATGATCAGAATGTAGCGAAACGGCACCCGCTCGCCGAAATCCAGATCCTTGAAGCTGGCATAGCGCACGTTCGACACCATCAACGCCCCGGCGGCGATGGTCAGCGCCAGCACCGGGATCACCAGGCTGCTGCCGTCGATACCGAAATCCGCGCTCGCCCAGATGAAGCCCACCAGCAAGCCGGCCGCGGCCGGGCTCGGCAGGCCGAGGAAAATCTTCTTCTCCGTGGCGCCGCCGCGGGTGATATTGAAGCGCGCCAGGCGCAGCGCGGCAGCCGCGGTATAGAAGAACGCCGCCAGCCAGCCGAGCTTGCCCGCGACGTTGCTGTAGTAGGCCAGGCTTTCCAGGCTGTATACGTAGGCCAGAAAACCCGAGGCCAGCCCGAACGACACCAGATCGGCGAGGCTGTCGTACTGGATACCGAAATCGCTTTCGGTATGGGTCATGCGCGCGACACGCCCGTCCAGCATGTCGGTGAGCATGGCCACGAAGATCGCCACCCCCGCGACGACGAAGCGGCCCTGGGTCGCCGCAATGATCGAATAGAAGCCGGCAAACAAAGTGCCAGTGGTAAACAGATTGGGCAGTAGATAGATGCCCCGCTTGCGGCGGCTGTCCCGCTCGGATTCGATATCACTCATGACGCAAGTCTAAAGCACCGGGGCGTGCAGACCTATAGTCGATGGCGTCGGCAATAGCAGCGTTTGGACTGCGATCGCCCCATCCACGGTTACTAAGAGGGCCCATTTTCTTCGGGATCGCGGCGTACGTTGGGCTTGTGTACCAGCTTGGCCAGCACACGGGCGCCGCCGCGGACGGAATCGCCGAGCTCGACTTCAACGCGGGAATTGACCGGCAGGTACAGATCGACCCGCCGCGCGAGCCGGCGCATGCCGCAGCAGCGGCCCTGGCCCACGCGCTCGCCGTAACCGCCGCGACAGGGGCGCAGGCCGAACAGCCGCCCCTCGCGAATGACCATGACGACGTGATCGCCTTCGTCGGTACGGATATACGACGCACAGCCGTCGAGATTCTCTACCGCCTCGCCGGAAAGCTCGACTACCGTGCCCTCGACCGGCGAGCGGATCAGATAGTTGGCAAGCAGGCCGACCCGCAGCGACAGCTTGATGGCTTCGCGGTCGAGAAACGGGTCATAGCATTCACGCCGGTGTATCACCTTGCCGTCGACCGGCGCGATGATCGCGAGCGGCTCGGCCGGCACGTTGCGCGGCGAATCCCGAAAGTAGAGAACGGCCACGAGCATCAACACCAGAACAGGCGAGGCCGCCCAGAAGCCGGCTGCGGCGTTCAAAATAAAGAACGCCACAGCCAGTCCCACCAGGACGGCCCAGCCTTCCGGCACGAGATGAAAAAGCGTCTTGCGCCGCATGCGGCGGAATCCGTTTCAGTGTGGCCGAGTCAGAAAATCGCCGGAATCAGTTACGCGACTTGTCGACGATCTTGTCCTTGGCGATCCACGGCATCATGCCGCGCAGCTTGTCGCCCACGCGTTCGATTTCGTGCTCCGAGGCCAGACGACGGCTCGCCTTGAGCGTCGGGTTGCCGGCCTGATGCTCGCCGATGAACTCGCGCGCGAATTTGCCGGTCTGGATTTCCGACAGGATCTTGCGCATCTCGGCCTTGGTTTCTTCGGTGATCAGACGCGGGCCACGGGTGATGTCACCGTATTCGGCCGTGTTCGAGATCGAGTAGCGCATGTTGGCGATGCCGCCTTCGTAGATCAGATCCACGATGAGCTTGACTTCGTGCAGGCACTCGAAATAGGCCATCTCCGGCTCGTAACCGGCTTCCACCAGCGTTTCGAAACCGGCCTGGATCAGGGCGATGGTGCCGCCACACAGCACGGCCTGCTCGCCGAACAGATCGGTTTCGGTTTCGGCACGGAAGCTGGTTTCGATGATGCCGGCACGACCGCCGCCGTTGGCCACGGCATAGGCCAGGGCCACGTCCTTGGCCTGGCCGGAGGCGTCCTGGGCCACGGCGATCAGGCTCGGCACGCCGCCGCCTTTTTCGTACGTGGTTCGCACGAGATGGCCCGGGCCCTTGGGCGCGATCATG
>DJIE01000232.1:12665-13125 GCA_002433465.1 Salinisphaera sp. UBA6602 | reverse complement strand
TTCGAACTCAAGTATTTCTTTTCCAGCCACGTCTCGACGACGGATGGTGGCAGCGCCTCGGCAACGGCGATCCAGGCCATGATCAAGCGCATGGTCGCCGACGAACGCCCCGGCAAGCCGCTCTCCGACAGCAAGCTCGCCGAGCTGTTGCTGGAAAACGGTATCAAGGTCGCCCGTCGCACGGTGGCCAAGTATCGCGAAGCCCTGTCGATCGCGCCCTCGCACGAGCGCCGGCGACAGGCAAGCTGAACCGCTTCACACGCGCTTTTCCACAAGCCGACAAGGAGTACCTGATGAACCTGAACATCTCCGGGCATCACATCGACATGACCGAAGCGCTGCATAACTATGTGGCGTCCAAGATGGACCGCATAGAACGCCATTTCGATGACGTGATCGATGCGGAAGTCGTACTCGAAGTCGAAAAGGTGCGGCACAAGGCCGAAGTCACCATGCAGGT
>DJIE01000232.1:0-12259 GCA_002433465.1 Salinisphaera sp. UBA6602 | reverse complement strand
CGGCAGACGCTCAAGCACAAGGAAAAGGAAAAGGATCACCACAATCGGCAGGCCCGCCACGCGAATCTGAACATGGATGCCGGGTGAGGTGAGCCGGGTCCGGCCAGCGGCCGCGAGCCAATGGCCGGACCACCGCACGCATTTTGTATCGCTTAAAGGAAGTTTATGAACATCGCCGATATCGTCGCTCCCGAGCGCGTACGTCTTGCCGACGACGTACAGAGTAAAAAGCGCGCGCTCGAGCAATTGGCCGAATTCCTGACCCAAGGAACCCCCTACCTCACCGCCAGCGAAATCTTCAACGGCCTGATTTCCCGAGAAAAGCTCGGCAGTACCGGTATTGGCGACGGCGTCGCGATTCCGCATGCGCGCATGAAAGGGATCGATGACTGCATTGGCGCCTTCATGCGCCTGCCCCAGCCGGTCAATTTCGAATCCAACGACGAACAGCCGGTGGATCTGGTGTTCGGTCTGCTGGTGCCGGAGAAATCCACCGAAGAACATCTCAAGCTGCTGCGCCGCCTCGCGGAGCTGTTCTCCGAAAACCAGACGCTGGCCGAGCTGCGCGATGCCAGCGACGATGAAAAGGTCTACAAGACGCTCATCGCCCGCGACACCAGCGACGCATGAACCGACCTTAGCGGTGGCACGACCCGGCGACGATCTGTTCGACGACGAATCGCTTGCGACCCGACGGGTCGCGGTAGACACCGTGTTCGCGCGCCTTAAGTCTTCTCTCGGCCTGCACTGGCCGGAGGAGATCGGCGGACAGCAAACGCTGGGCGCCACCCGTATCGACGGCCGTCGCGTACCGATGGTCGGCTATCTCAACTTCATCCACCCGCCCCAGGTTCAGGTCATCGGCGAGCCCGAGACCGCCTACCTCGACAGCATCGACGAAGCCCAGCTCGCCCACGTGCTCGAACGCGTGACGTCGGGCGCCACCAAACTGGTTGTGGTGGCCGACGGACGCACGCTCATAGCGGCCCTGCGCGACGCCTTCTCCGAGGCCGGCATTGCCGTATTCGAAACCGCCGCCAGCGGCCATCGTGCGGCCTATCGTCTGCGTCATTTCCTGGGTGAGGCCCTGGCCCGCCAGGTCACCGTGCACGGCGTGTTTCTCGAAGTGCTTTCGATCGGCCTGCTGTTGACCGGGGAGCCGGGCGTGGGCAAGAGCGAGCTGGCGCTCGAGCTGATCAATCGCGGCCATCGCCTGGTGGCCGACGATGCGCCGGAATTCGCCTTGCTGGGCCCGGACGATCTCAACGGCGGCTGCCCGCCGGTATTGCAGGATTTTCTGGAAGTGCGGGGCCTGGGCATTCTCAATATTCGCGCCATGTTCGGCGAAGCCGCGATCAAGCGCCGCAAGCAGCTGGGCCTGATCATTCGCCTGGTGCGCCCGGAGTCTGGAACCCTGGACGCGCCGGATCGACTCACCGGCACGCGTACGCAGCGCCGGATCCTGGATGTCGACATCCCCGAAATCACCCTGCCCGTTGCTGTGGGTCACAACCTGTCCGTGCTGGTTGAGGCCGCCTGTCGCGACCACCTGCTGCGTATGCAGGGCCAGTACAGCGACGAACAGTTCGCCACCCGTCAGAGCCTGGCCATGGCCGCCAGCGCGACGTCTTACGAGCCGTGACCCACCCGCCCGGGTCACCAAAGCGTCGCAAACCCACCGTAGGCTCGCAGCCGGCCGCGATGTTGGCCACAATACGGCACAACGGCTTAGCAAGCGTATTCAATCCTGAAGGTGAGTCATGCGACTGATCGTGGTGAGCGGTCTGGCGGGGTCCGGGAAGTCGGTCGCGCTGCACATGCTCGAGGACCTGGGCTACTACTGTATCGATAACCTGCCGCTGGGCCTGCTCAGCGGCGTGTCGGCGGATACGCTCAACAGCGAGGGGCTGGATTTCGACCGCCTCGCAGTGGGCATCGATTCGCGTTCGCGGCGTGGCGAAATCGCCGGCTTTCGCGATCGTATCCAGTCGTTGCGCGAGGGCGGCATCGAGATCGAGGTCATCTATCTGCATGCGGATACCGACACCATCCTGCGCCGCTATTCGGAAACCCGGCGCAAACACCCTCTTACCGACGACCAGACCTCGCTGATCGACGCGGTGCATGCCGACCGCAAGCTGCTGGCCCCTATCGCCGACAGCGCGGATGTCTCGATCGATACCAGCCATACCAATATCCACCAGCTGCGCGACATCATCCGCAACCGGGTCGAGGGCGGCGCAAGCGGCGAGATGTCGATTCTGCTGCAGTCGTTCGGCTTCAAGTACGGGCTGCCGCAGGCGGTGGATTTCGTCTTCGACGTGCGCTGCCTGCCTAATCCGCACTGGGTGCCGGAACTACGCGCGCTCACCGGTCAGGACGCACCGGTGGCCGCGCACCTGGAAGCACAGCCGCAAACCGGGGCGATGCTCGACGATATCCACGGCTTCGTGAGTCGCTGGCTGCCCGATTTCGCGCGCGAAAACCGCGCCTATGTCACGATTGCGGTCGGCTGCACCGGCGGCAAGCATCGCTCGGTCTATATCGTTGAACAGCTGGCCCGCCGCCTGCGTGAAACCTATGCCCAGACGCTGGTAAGACACAATGAACTGCACTAGCTTTTTCGTAGCCGAGACGCGCCCGTGATCGGTGTATTGCTGATCACCCACGGCCGTCTCGGCGCGCATTTCGTGGACACCGTCACCGGCATGATTGGCGAGCTGTCGCGTCCGACCGAAGTTCTCGAGGTCCATCGCCACGACGACCCCGATGAACGCAGCGACGCCGCCCATGCCGCGCTCGCGCGGCTGGACGAAGGCGACGGCGTGCTGATCATCACCGACGCCTTTGGCTCCACGCCGAGCAACATCGCCACCCGGGCCGCGGCCCAGTACGGCGCGCGCGTGGTCGCCGGCATCAACCTGTCCATGCTGGTGCGCGTTTACAATTACCCCCAGCTTGCGCTCGACGACCTGGCCGCCTCGGCCATCGAGGCCGGGCGTGCCGGCGTTATGGCCTGCCCGTCTCAATCCGAGCGCTGATCCTTCACCCATTCGTTTTCAATCGACACGACGACCCTCGTTATGCCCACCCGTGAACTCGCCATCGTCAACAAGCTCGGCCTGCATGCGCGTGCCGCCAGCAAGTTCGTGACCGTCGCTTCCCAGTACAACGCCGACATCCGGGTAGCCAAGGACGGCCGCGAGGTTTCGGGCAAGTCGATCATGGGCGTGATGATGCTCGCCGCAGCGCGCGGCTCGCGTATCGAAGTCACCGCCGAGGGCGACGATGCCGAAGCCGCGCTGGATGCGCTCGACGAACTGGTGCGCGATCGCTTCGGCGAAGGCCAGTAGTCGTGATCGAGCGGCGTACACATAACCGGGCCATGACATGAGCCTGTGGCTGGCGGCCATCGGGGTATCGCGGGGCGTAGCCATCGGCGCGGTGCATCGCGTGCACGGCACCGATCTCGACATCCCCGAATATTCGATCTCGCCGGACCACGTCGAAGCCGAGATCACGCGTTTTCAAAGCGCGCTCGAGGACGCTCGCGACCAGCTCGCCGATATTCGCGAACAGATTCCGGCCAACGCCCCGTCCGAAATCGGCGCCTTTATCGAAACGCACCTGCTGATGATGCAGGACAGCGCACTCACCGATACGGTCTGTGCGCTGATCCGCGAACACCATTGCAACGCCGAGGCCGCGCTCAAGATGCAGGCCGAACACCTCACCGCGGTGTTCGACCAGATGGACGACAGCTATCTGCGCACCCGGCGCGACGATGTCGCCCATGTGACCGCGCGCATCCAGCGCATTCTGCTCAAGCAGGAACGCACCATCGAAACGCGGGAAGCCCCGGATGCGCCGCCGCCGGTCATCGTGGCCGACGAGCTCACGCCGGCCGATATCATCCTGCTGCATCAGCAGGGCGTGGCGGCTTTCGTTACCGAACACGGCGGGCCGCTGTCGCATTCCGCGATTCTGGCCCGCAGCCTGCGTATTCCGGCCATTGTGGGCATGCACAATGCCCGGCGCCTGCTGGTCGACGACGAAACAGTGGTCGTCGATGGCGAGGCGGGACACGTGCTCGCCGGCCCGGATGAAGCCGCGCTCGAGTTCTATCGCCATCGGCAGAAACGCGATGCGCGCTATCGGCGCATGCTCGGCATGCTGCGCGACGAGCCGGCGGTATCCACCGACGGCGTGCGCGTGCGCATGCTCGCCAATGTGGAGCTGCCCGACGACAGCGCCGATGCCGCTGAAGTGGGCGCCGAAGGCGTCGGCCTTTACCGCACCGAATTCCTCTACATGAACCGCGACGAAACCCCCGGTGAAGAGGAGCAGCTGGCCGCCTACCGGCGCGTGCTGCGCTCGGTGGACGGCCCGGTCACCATTCGCACCCTCGATCTGGGCGCGGACAAAACGGTCGGCCGCAATGCCGGCAAGACCTCGAGCAATCCGGCGCTGGGGCTGCGTGCCATCCGCCTGTGCCTGAAAGAAACCGAACTGTTTCGTACCCAGCTGCGAGCGCTGTTGCGCGCCTCGGCCGAAGGCGATCTGCGCATCATGCTGCCCATGGTGTCGAATATTCAGGAGATGCGTCAGACCCACCATCTCATCGACGAGCTCAAGAACGAGCTCAGGCGCGACGGCCTGGACTTCGATGCCCAGCTGCAGGTGGGCGCAATGATCGAGGTGCCGGCCGCGGCCCTCGCCGCGCCGCTGCTGGCCCAGTACTGCGATTTCTTTTCGCTGGGGACCAACGATCTCATTCAGTACACGCTGGCCATGGATCGTATCGACGACGAGATCAACTACCTCTACGACCCGCTGCACCCCGCGGTGCTGCAGCTGATCCGCATGACCATCGAAGCGGGGGCCGCGGCCGGTATCAGCGTATCGATGTGCGGCGAGATGGCCTCGGACAAACGTTATACCGCCCTGCTACTCGGGCTCGGACTCACCGAATTCTCGATGCACCCGGCCAGCGTGCTCGAAGTCAAGCGGGCGATCATGAATGCCGATGTTGACGCGCTCAAGACGCGCACGCGCGAAATACTCGCCTTCACCGACGCACAGATGTATCGCGAAGCGCTGGAAACGCTCAGTCAACAGCTGGTGGGCTGAGCCACCCGGCCGCACGCCCCCCACTCTGCGCGGCGGCCCGAGCCATCGCTGCGACAGGTGCTTTGCCGCCCAGCCAGACCACAGGTCGCACAGGCACGGTACCCGACCGGGCGAACACAAGCCTACACAGCGCTTTGCGTAGCCCCGAATGCGGCGCCGGTTCGTCCGCTTGTAAAGAATCACTGTTACCCTCGATATGGGACAATCGCTGCTCGCGCGGGCGGCTCGATTTGGCCAGACACACCCGGAGCTGACCGGTTGTCATAAAAAACGCAGGAAAATCCGTATTTTTCTGCTATTTTCTAAGCACCCCCACCGATTCGGACACGCGCTGCGATGAGCGAAGCCAAGACCACTGAAGATCAGATGGAATCGCGGCTCGCGCATCTAAACGAGGCGCTGGAATCCGGGCGCATGCGTCGGCTCAAGCCGATGCTGCATTCGCTCTCCCCGGCCGAAATCGGTCTGCTGCTGGAATCGATCCCGCGCACCAAGCGCGAGCTGGTCTGGCGCTTGGTGCCGGAAGACGATCACGGCGAAACCCTGCTGCACGTCAACGACGAGGTGCGCGCCGAGCTGATCGACGCCCTCGACGACGACGTGCTGCTGGCAGCCACCGAAGGCATGCCGATCGACGACCTCGCGGACCTGATCGAGGACCTGCCCGAGCAGGTCACCCGCGAAGTTCTGCACACGATGGACCTGGACAACCGCGAGCGCCTGGAAGCGGTGCTGTCCTACCCGTCGGACTCGGCCGGCGGCCTGATGAACAACGACACCATCACGGTACGCCCGGACGTGTCGCTGGACGTCGTACGCCGCTATCTACAGCAGCGCGGCACCCTGCCCGACGATACCGAATCGCTGTTCGTGATTTCGCGCTATGGCCGCTATCTGGGCATGCTCACGCTGGCCAAGCTGCTCACGCTCGACCCCGAACGCGACGTATCCGAGGTGATGAACACCGATATCGAAGCCCTGCCGGTCGATATGTCGGCCGCCCAGGTGGCCAAGCGCTTTCAGGACCTCGACCTGATCTCGGCGCCGGTGGTCGACGAAAACGAAAAGCTGGTCGGCCGAATCACCATCGACGACGTGGTGGACGTGATTCGCGACGAAGCCGAGCACTCGATCATGAGCATGGCCGGCCTCGACGAGGAAGAAGACGTATTCGCGCCGATCGCGCGCAGCGCACGGCGGCGGGCGACCTGGCTGGGCGCCAACCTGCTCACCGCGTTTCTGGCAGCGCAGGTGGTCGGCCTGTTCGAAGCCACGCTTTCGCAGGTGGTTGCGCTTGCCGTGCTCATGCCGATCGTGGCCAGCATGGGCGGCATCGGCGGCTCGCAGACGCTCACCCTCATGATTCGTGGCCTCTCGCTTGGCCAGATCGGCTTCGGCAACGCCAAGACCCTGCTGATCAAGGAACTGGCGGTGGCGGTCATCAATGGTTTGTTATGGGGCGCCGTGGTCGGCGTGGTCGCCCAGCTCTGGTTCGGCAACCCGACTCTTGGGCTGATTATCGCCGTGGCGCTGGTGATCAATCAGATCGGCGCCGCCATCGCCGGCGTGGCGATTCCACTGGCAATGAAGAAGATGGGCATCGACCCGGCGCTGGCAGGCTCGGTGGTGCTGACCACCATCACCGACGTGATCGGCTTTGGCGCCTTTCTCGGCCTGGGCACGCTGTTCCTGCTGCGCTGACCCCAGCCACCCGTCAGCCGATAGCCTGCGACGCGCGTCGCAATGGCGCCTGCCTGCCCGGTGCAAACCGCCTGTAATTCGTCGCGTCGCGTATTGCACAGGTTGGATTAGCGAAGCCTAATCCAACAACGAAGGCGCCTCTGGGGCCGATTCGACCTGGATGGTTCGGCGGGCCACCGCAGCGATCGCCGTCTGGCTTACGGCTTGGCGCCCGCACCGACCTCGGCGCCCGCCTTATTCGCAGCTGTCCGCGTTTGTTTGCGGGCGATCACACGAACGCGAGACAAAGTCACTGCCCGGCGATCGTCATCGAACCAATCAGCACCGACGGCGTACGCAGGGCGGCACCGAAATCCACGTCGCTGCCCAGGGCGTCGATCCCCTGATACATCTCGTCCAGGTTGCCGGCGATGGTGGCGTTTTCAACCGGATAGGCGATCTTGCCGTTCTCGACCCAGAACCCGGCCGCACCACGCGAATAGTCGCCGTTGACCAGGTTGACGCCCTGACCCATCAGCTCGGTGACCACAAGACCACGCCCCATGCCGGCGACGAGCGCGTCGAAGTCATCGGTGCCGGGGGCCACGTCGAGGTTGAAGACACCGCCGGCATTGCCGGTCGAGGTCAGGCCCAGGCGTCGGGCGGTATAAGCCGATAGCACGTAGCCACGAAGTACGCCCTGGTCGACCAGGGTGCGCTCGGCGGTGGCCACGCCGTCGCCGTCGAAGGCGGCACTGGCCAGCCCGCGCGGTCGGTGCGGATGCTGGCTCAGGGTCAGTGCCTCGACCGCGATCGACTGCTCGAGTTTGTCCTTGAGAAAGCTGGCGTTGCGATAGAGCGCGCCGCCGCTGATCGCAGCGACCAGATGCCCCCACAGCCCACGGGCAACACGCGGTGTGAACAACACCGATGCGGTGGTGGTCGGCGGGGTACGCGCCCCGAGCCGCGCAACCGCGCGCTCGGCCGCAAGACGACCGACCGCCTCAACCGCCTGCAGCTCGTCGGCGTGGCGGGCCTGGGAGAAGGCGACTTCCCGCTGCATGCCGGCATCGGCACGGGCCAGCGGCTGACAGCTGAGCGCATGGCGGCTGGCGCGCTCGCCGCCGACGAAGCCGTGACTGTTGCCGTAGACGCTCACGCCGTCGCGGCTGGCGACCGTGGCCCCTTCGGTCTGGGCAATGCGTGCGTCATAGTCGAGCGCGGCGGCCTCGAGTTGCAGCGCCATCTCCAACGCCTGCTCGGCATCCAGCGACCAGGGATGATAAAGCGACAGGTCGGGCTGTTCGCCGGCCATGAGTTCGGCATCGGCGAGCCCGGCAAATGTGTCGGCTTCGGTGAACCGCGCGATGGTAAGCGCCTGGTCGAGGGCGGCACGCAGCCCGTCGGCTGTCAGGTCGGTCGTCGAAGCGCTGCCACTGCGCTGGCCGCAGTACACGGTGAGGCTCGCTCCGCGATCGCCTTCGTGCTCCACGGATTCGCGCTGGCGGGCACGCGCGGTCACCGAAAGCGCCCGCGAGGCGGACAGCGACACCTCGGCCTGGTCGGCACCCCGACGCTGGGCCTCGGCGAGCAGCTCGCGCGTGCGCGCTTCCAGCCACGCCAGCTGCGGCAGGCCGGTCTCGGTTTCAACGGATGGCGTATCGACTGCGAAAGTGCCGGTCATGCAGGGGTCTCTCGGGAGGCAGGAACAAGCGCCAGACGGTAGCCCCGCAGGACCAGCCGACGCAACGTCGACGTTGTTCACGCTATGCTGTGTGCATGTCGCGTCCCGTTTCCGCTGTCGTCGAGCCGCCACCCAAGGGCCACGGTCGCCGCCGGCTGATCTTTCGTCCACGCTCGATCACCGGGCTGCTTCTCAGCAGCTTCGGGCTGGTCGCCCTGCCGCTGATCGTCGCGGTGCTTTTCGGCGTGGCCTATGTGGATCGGCTCACCGGCCAGAGCGAGCGCCTGGTGCTGCAAGGCGTCGAAGTCACCCGTTACAGCAAGCGCCTGGGTTCACTGCTGGTGGGCATGGAGCGCAGCGCACGCCAGTACGGCGTACTGCAAAGCGACGAGCTGGTCGAGCGTTTCGAGCGCCAGAGCCAGGAATTCGATGACATGCTCGATGCGCTCGGCGCGCTCGAACTGGATACGTTGCCGGGCTGGAACCTCGATACGCTGCGCCGCCAGGCGCGCGCACTGGCCGAACGGCTGCGCGCCCGCCCCACGGACGTGGGCGGCGTGATCGACGAACTCACCGACATGCAGCGCGAGACCGACCTGATCACCCAGCAAGGCAATGTGTTCATCGACCGCGAACTGGCCCGGCTGCAGGCCACGGCCGCGGATGCCCGCTTTTTCCTGCTGCTGTGCGTGTTCGCGCTGATTCCGGGCACGCTCGCCCTCACCGCGCTTTTCGTCGTGGTGATCGCACGCCCGCTGCGTCAGATTTCCGGGGCCGTCACCCGCCTCGGCGACGGCGACTTCTCGCAGCAGATCAAGGTCTTCGCGCCCACCGTCGAACTCGACGCGCTGGGCGCGCGGCTGGACTGGATGCGCCGCCGGCTGGCAACGCTGGAAAACGAAAAGCAGCAGTTCATCCGCCATATGTCGCACGAACTGAAAACGCCGCTGGCCAGCATCCGTGAAGGCGCCGATCTGCTGCGCGACGGCACGGTAGGCAAGCTCAACGCGGCCCAGGCCGATGTTGCCGAAATCCTGCAGCAGAACAGCATCGAGCTGGCTAAACTCATCGACAACCTGCTCGACTTTGCCGCCTGGCAGCAACAACACGCTAAACTTGAGTACGAGCGCTTCGATCTGAACGCGCTTTTCGAGGCAATCGTGGCCCGCCAGCGGCTTACGATCGAGGGCAAGACGCTCACGGTGATCACGCCGGGCGCAACCATGGAAATCACGGCCGACCGGGACCGTATGCAGCTTATCGTCGACAATCTGCTCGCCAACGCGGTGAAGTTCGCGCCCACGGGGTCCACCGTCACGCTCGCCGCCGAACGCATGGTGGCGGCAACAACGATCGTGATCAGCGATCAGGGCCCGGGCGTGCCCGAGCAAGAGCGTGGCGCCATCTTCGATGCCTTCTACCAGGGTGCAAACAGCAAGACCCACGCACGCGGCGCGCTGCGCGGCACCGGCATCGGCCTGTCGGTGGTACGCGAATGCGTGCAGGCCCACGGCGGGCGTATCGATGTGACCGACGCGCCCGGCGGCGGCGCCCTGTTCAAAGTCGAAATCCCCGATCGCCATGCCGTTTGAAGTACGTACGCGCCCGCTATGGATCATGACGACGCTTGTCGCCGCGACCGCGGCGATCAGCGGCTGCACGACCGACCGGCCCGCCTCGGCACTGGCTGATCGCGTGGAAACCTCACCGGCCATGCCGCTGGCACACGAGCGTGACCCGGTGCTGGATCTGCTCGACTATGCGGCCCGACTACGCCAGGCCACGCCCGAAGCGCGCGCCCGAGCGGTCAGCCTCGCCCGGGAAGAGGTCGATACCCGGCCCGATGCGCATAGCTATGCGCACCTCGCCGTGGCCTTCGGCACCCCCGGTCAGCGCCGCTATACGCCGGACGAGGCCGCACGCTATGCCCAGCGCGCGCTGAGCGCCGACGACGCCGACTGGAGCGCGGCCGCCGTTCAATACCTCAACGATCTGGCGCGTCTGTACAACCAAAGTGCCCACAACGCCGCGGGCAGCGAATCCGGCATCGCCGCCAGCGCCTCCGTGCCGGCGTCCTCCGACGCACGGCTACCGAGCGCATCGCAAGATCCGGGTGCCCAGCAACGCGCGCATATCCGGGAACTGGAACACGAACTCGACGACGCGCGCCGCAAATTGCGCGAACTGGCGGAAATCGAAACGCGTCTCGGCGATTCCACACCTTAAATGGCACGCGGAGGCAAGATACTGCTGGTCGACGACGACCCCAGCCTGCGCCGACTGCTTGCCCTGCGCCTGGAAGGCGCGGGCCACCATGTCGAAACCGCCGAAAGCGGCCTTGCCGCCCTGCGCGCGCTGGATAATTACGGCGCGGATTGCGTAATCACCGATCTGCGCATGGACGACATGGATGGCATGGCCCTGCTCGAACGCCTGAGCCATAGCCACCCCAACCTGCCGGTCATTCTGTTGACGGCCCACGGCACCATTCCCGAGGCCGTGGCGGCCACCCAGGGCGGCGCCCTGGATTTTCTGTCCAAACCCGTCGACAAGGACGTGCTGCTCGCACGCGTCGACCAGGCGCTGGAGCAAACCGGCGTGGGCAGCGAAGACTGGCAACAGATCTGGCGATCGCGCATCGTCACCCGCTCGCCGTTGATGAACCGCCTCCTAGACGAAGCCAAGCTGGTCGCCGCGAGCGATACCAGCGTGCTCATCACCGGCGAATCGGGCACCGGCAAGGAGGTGCTTGCGCAGGCACTCCATGACGCCAGTCCGCGGGCACGCGCCCCCTTCGTGGCGATCAACTGCGGGGCCATGCCGGAACAGCTGCTCGAGTCGGAGCTGTTCGGCCACGAAAAGGGCGCCTTCACCGACGCCAAACAGGCCCAGCAGGGGCTGTTCCGAAGTGCGGAAGGCGGCACGGTCTTTCTCGACGAGATCGGCGATATGCCGATAGCGCTACAGGTCAAGCTGCTACGCGTGCTCCAGGAACGCGAAGTGCGCCCGGTCGGCGCCGCAAGATCATTGCCGGTGAACGTGCGCGTGATTTCGGCCACCCATCGTGACCTCGGCCGTGCCATCGAACAACAGAGCTTTCGCGAAGATCTGTACTACCGCCTGGCAGTGGTCACCCTGGCGCTGCCGGCCCTGCGCGAACGCCCGGAAGACGTCGCCCCGCTGGCCCGCCATTTTCTGGACATGATCGCCAGCCGTTCGGGCCGGCGCGCGCGCGTCTATTCACCGGATGCGATGGAAGCGCTGTGCCGCCACCGCTGGCCGGGCAACATCCGCCAGCTCTCCAACGTGGTCGAGCAGAACGTCGCCCTGACGCGCGGCCACGTCATTTCCAGCCAGGCCGTGGAAAAGGCCCTGGCCGGCCAGGGCGGCCGCTCGGACGCAGCCGCTGCCCTGCAACCGCTTGCCGACGCCCGCGATGCCTTCGTACGGGACTATCTCGTACAGCTGCTACGCATCACCGAAGGCAACGTGGCACGCAGCGCACGCCTGGCCAAGCGCAACCGCACCGAGTTCTACAAGCTGCTCGGACGCCATGCCATCGACCCGAACGACTATAAGCGCCAGAGCGAGCACTAGGGCGTGTCGTCATAAGGTAGGGCGGCGCATCGGCGATCCGCGCCTTGC
Source organism: Salinisphaera sp. UBA6602 (assembly GCA_002433465.1). GTDB lineage: Bacteria > Pseudomonadota > Gammaproteobacteria > Nevskiales > Salinisphaeraceae > Salinisphaera. Next base: position 120 of record DJIE01000232.1, on the reverse strand, counting down.
CTGACACGCCCGGCGCGGGCAATACGACGTCATATCCCATGACGGCACGCCCTAGGGAAGCTCTGCATAACCTCTCGCGGGTCGCGTTCGAGTCCTCACAGACGGTGCGGCAAGGCGTCC
>DJIE01000068.1:8608-8802 GCA_002433465.1 Salinisphaera sp. UBA6602 | reverse complement strand
GTCGACGCCCCGTTGGCAGCGCCTGCATCCTCCATTGAAACCATGAGCTTCGCCGGCTGGTTCATACATTCAGCGGCGGCATCGGATACCGTCATTTCATGGTCGCCGTGCGTGTTCGGCCATTTGCCGAGCAATACCGGCTCGCCGTTTTCCGGCTTGAGCCAGGCGCGCAGCACCTTGCCTTCCGGCACGTC
>DJIE01000068.1:7918-8306 GCA_002433465.1 Salinisphaera sp. UBA6602 | reverse complement strand
CAGCACCTTGCCTTCCGGCACGTCGTAGTCGCCCATGGCAACCACCGACATCTTGTCGGTGCCGGCATGTGCGGTCACCAGCCAGCTCATGCCCGTTGGTTCGTCGTAGACCACGCTGGCATAGGCCGGCGCCGAGGCCGCGTCAGGCGTGGCCTCGCGCTCGGTCGAACCGGTAAACAGCAGCGCGGCCATGACCAACGCCGCAACCGAGGCGACCAGGGCCAGGCCCTGCCATATACCCGGGCTGTTGTCGTTCGCGGCCGCACGATTGTGGGTGCTGGATTGTTCGCGACTCGGCGCGACCGGTGTGGCCCGTTCGAGCCCAAGTTCGTGCGTGACTCGATCCCAGACCGCTGCCGGCGGTTCGGCCGCCGGCACGGCCAGCCCG
>DJIE01000068.1:6645-7606 GCA_002433465.1 Salinisphaera sp. UBA6602 | reverse complement strand
GGCACGGCCAGCCCGAGCTCACCGAGCCGCGTTTCCCAATAGGCCAGTTCACGTCGCGCCTCGGCGTCGTGCATCAGCAGGGTTTCATAACGGCTGCGTTCACGCGGGTCGAGCGTGCCAAGCACGTATTCCGCCGCCGTCAGACTGCGCTGTTGCTGTTCGGACTCGCCCATTACGCACGCTCCCCCAGACATTCGCGCAGCCGCAACAGCCCGCGACGGATCCAGCTTTTGACCGTTCCCAACGGCGCGTCCAGGCGCTCGGCGAGCTCTTGGTGGGTCAGGCCTTCGTAATAGGCCAGCAGCACGCTATCGCGCTGTTCGGGCTGCAAACTTCTCAAACAGACCTGAATCGCTTCGAGCGACTGCTGGTTTTCGTTTTCCTGCAGCGGCGACAGCGACTGTTCGTCTTCCAGCAGCGTTGCGACCATATCCGGCTCTTCGGGCATGGCCACTTCCGGGCGTTTGCGCCGAAGCACGTCCAGGGCACGATAGCGGGCGATAGACAAAAGCCAGGTCAACGGCGCGCCGCGCTCCGGCGCATAGGTGTCGGCTTTCTGCCATACCCGGACATAGGCATCCTGCAGGGCGTCCTGGGCACGCTCGGGGTTGCGCAGTATACGAAGTAGCAGCCCGTAGAGTTGCGACGACGTCGCCGCATAGAGTCGCTGAAACGCCTGCTCGTCGCCGCGCGCGGTCGCCGACAGCCACTCGGCCAGCTGTTCTCGCTCAGCCATGGGCATACAACCGGACGACGGCCGGCCCGCGCACAGCGCACAAGATACCGATGGCGACATGCGGCGCGTCGGAACCAACAGCGTAAACGCTTGCGCTACTCATGCATGGACTCACTATTAGCCTAGCCGCCTAGTCTGGCGGGAAAGTGGGCGCGGCTCAACGCCGCGCAATCCGAACGATGGCACGCGCTCAGTTGAGCGCGCCGCCGCAGCTGCTGCCCTGCC
>DJIE01000068.1:6189-6342 GCA_002433465.1 Salinisphaera sp. UBA6602 | reverse complement strand
CCGCCGCAGCTGCTGCCCTGCCCGGCGGTACAGCCATAGCAGTGGTCGCCCACCGCGATCGGTCGCCGGGAAAAATCGCTGTCGATCAAAGCACTCAGGTGGGTCGCCTCGGCCCCGGCCAGCGGCATATCGAGCATCTGGTTGAAATCGCAG
>DJIE01000068.1:0-5883 GCA_002433465.1 Salinisphaera sp. UBA6602 | reverse complement strand
TCGAGCATCTGGTTGAAATCGCAGTCGTAGACATAGCCTTGCCAGTCCACGCTGATCAGCCCACGACACATCACGTCGGCCACGTTATCGGGGCGGTGCGCGCTGCGTAGCAGCTGCATGTATTCGCCCATGCGCTTTTCACGCAGCAGCATATGCGCATAGCGTTTGATCGGCATGTTCGCCAGCGTGAACAAGTGGTCGAACACAATACCGAACTGGTCGGCCAGGAACCGCTTGTAATCCTGTTCGAGCGTGTCCTGTGGCGGCGGCAGCGACGGTGAACCCGGGTTATAGACCAGGTTGAGGGTCAGCTCGCTGTCCGGATGGCCATAGCCCAGCGCATTGAGCTTTTGCAGCGCGGCGATACTGTCGTCGAACACGCCTTTGCCGCGCTGGGCGTCGACGTTGTCGGCGGTGTAGCACGGCAGCGAAGCCACCACTTCCACTTGATGTTCGGCAAGAAACGCGGGTACCCAGTCATAACCCGGCTCTTCGATAATGGTCGGGTTGCAGCGATCCATCAGGTGTACACCCAAGGCCTTGGCCTCGGCCATGAACTCACGAAAGCGTGGGTGCATTTCCGGCGACCCGCCGGTCACGTCCAGCGTCTGGATACTCTGGGCGGCGATGAATTCCAGCGCCGTGTCCATGGTCGCGCGATCCATGAGCTCGGTACGCTTGGGGCCGGCCTCGACATGGCAATGGGTACAGGCCAGGTTGCATAGATAGCCCAGATTCATCTGTAGCGTGTGCAGGCGCGCCCGCCGTATCCGCGGGAAATCGGTCGCAATCTCGGTGTTTGCCATCGGGCGCATGGTCGTCGCCTCGCGCTTGATTATGTTGCACGCGATCTTAGCAGGTGTTGGCCACAGCACCCGTGATATAGCCCGAGATCGCCACGTATCGCCGGAAACGCCCAGCTCGGCCATAGCTACAACTCGGTGTTCTCAGCAGCATTTCGAACCAGCGTCTTAGGATTCAAATAGCTGGCACTTCCGCGAATTCCGCAGTGCGGTAAGCGGCAGCCGGGCTGGCGAGCTCTTGCTAAATCGCTACTCGTCTTATTCCAATGAGTCTACGTTCTTGTCGCTTGACCCAATTGCAGAGCAACAACGATACCGAACTTGTTCCGCGACTTATCAAGTGGCGTAAGCAAGCCTTATCGGCGCACAGTTTCCAACCCGGCGTGCCCTTCTTCGCTTCCCGCGCAAACCGATGACATCTCGTGCGGTATAGCGCTTTACGTATTTAATCTTCGGAATTCTGGTGACTGCACTCCGCGTCGAAAGGCTACGCCGTCGCAGGGATGATCGCCCTTCCCGTCATGCGAGCGCTTGGGTCCGGTCGCCATCGAGGAACACCGTCAGCATTTTTTTAATCTGGGCCTGGGAATCACGGTCGAATTCATTCAACGACTGTACGCACAGCATTTTTACTTCGTCGCTTGCATACAGCGTTTTTATAGCCTTTGCGGTTTGAACAGGCGAGCAGTTAGCTGGAGACATGTACGCCCAATCGCTGTTGATCGTCCGGCAACGGTAGCGCGTGGCCATAACGTTGAGCGCGTACGAGATCGGCGCAATCTGTCGTTTAGCACGAAATCTGTATATCAAATTCTGCGTAAGGAAATCCTCGCTTCCTACGATACGCCTCATCTCCGTTACGTCGAGCGCGTGTGGCGCATGGGCCAGATTCAGAAAAAAGAACTTTGAAGCGAGCCGGCTCAACCCGCCCTTTCGGCCGGTATAGGCCCGTCGTTCCCAAAACCTGATTCTGTTAGCCAGCTTGTAGACATGTAAGTTTTTGAAATCTCGCCGCGCCCGAATAACCGGACGACCGGAGCAAAAAAAATCTTCCGGAAACGTCCGCCTCAACAAAAAACAATCATCATTGAAATAAACAACCTGGTCGGACACGCCAGGTATGTTGAATAGCACGTTTTCAATCGTGTTGGAATTGAAAGTCGGCAAGCAATATGAATACTGCTTGAATATTTCGCGATGGTCGACAAGCTTGACGTTCAATCGCGCCTGTAACGTCTCGGTGAGCCAATGCGGCCGTTGATCGTCGGTTACAAGATATATGGTCTCGATCCAGGGCGCGTTTTTTCTTATAAGGTGAATACAGAACCAGAGTTCCCCTGTGTCCGAAAAACGGCAATCGTCTGCGGCTTGGTCGGTATAACTGTAATCGACACCCGAATCTAAATATTTTTGTCGCTTTCTTATGTGTACGGGGTCGTGTCCGTCAACCCATGTAACCACCGCGTCGATCATATTGTCTCCCATCCCGCCGATTTAAACGGACAGGCATATTCGGCGGTTGAATCCCGCTTTTCAACGCAGACTGCCTGCACAAAAAGGGGTTGGTTAAGTTGATAGCGCGCTGTGCACCCTTTGCATGTGGCGCTCGAACGAGAGTCTTCCGTTTGCATCCTCGATGGCCTGGCGACTGAACTTTTCCAGCAAGGCAGGGCGCGTGGCCATCTCACCCATGGCATCGGCCAAGTCGATAGGCGCGATAAAGCGAGGCTCCACAATGGCATCGGTACTTGGATCGTAAGCACAGTTCACACGTGGCTCAAGCTCGGTGTAAAGGGATTTGAGCTCGCCAACTTCACATCGAGGCGCCACACAAAGACCGGTACGACCATGTATGACCACTTCCGGCAAACCATCGATCTCGGTGACTATCGCTGGACAACCCGACAACATCGCTTCCGCACAAACCAATCCGAATGCCTCACGCATCGAAGGATGCACATAGCAATCGAGCTCGTCGTAAAAACTGTCCATATCGCTGACGAACCCGTGGAAATGGATTCGCTCAACTACACCGAGCCGTTGAGCATAGGCCCGCAATTCGTTCTCTTTCGGCCCGATCCCCGCGATGCGTAACTCGGCATCAACGCCACGACGCGCCAGTTCGGCAATCGCAGCAATGGCGACATGTGCGCCTTTTGAAGTCCGTAAGTGCCCCGCCGTCCCGAAGCGAAAAGGTCGTCCGCGGGGCATTTGACGAACCGTGGCAGACAAACGCCGCCGAGTGGGCGCCACACCGTTCAAACAGACCGCGATATCGAGCGGACAACCCCACCGCAGCTGTAGCATTCTCTTTGCGGCAGTCGAATTACAAAACACACCGTCCACGCGAGCCCAGAAATCTTCAACCTTCTCTGGTCGATGGTGCGAATCCCAGCTTGCCCCGTGCTCCCAATACAAACAGCGCAGGTTTTGATGGTTCAATTTCCTCGCAATCTCGAGGCGCCCCAGGCCATTCCAGATGATACCCGCCTCGGCGCCCGCGCCTCTGAATAGCCAGCGATAGCGCGCACGGCGTAAAAACCTGGGCCAGCCCGGGATTTTCGTACGGCCAAGGTATTTTGGATGGGCTGCAACCGTCACCCCGCTGCGCAAACGCTCTACAGATGAGGGATGCACGCTCGGTTGCTCGAGCCACGCCGCGTTACGATAGCCATACATTCGGCCTGAATATTCAAGAAATCGGAGAAAATGCGTCTGTAAACCGCCGAACGGCTTCAAATCAATATGGTGCAGTATGCTAAGACTCATCCCGCTAACTCTTAGTTTTAATACCTAGGCCGGCGCCCATCCTTGAAGGCCATGCGGCGGCCGCGATCCTGGAGAACGCGAAGCGCCAGGCTATTGGAACTACCCTATGAATATCCTAAGTCGCGGCATATCCGATACTTTCCGCGATCGACGGCCACCTAATAGCAGGTTAGAACCCATAGGTCGGGCCATGCTCAGTATCAATAAGCCTGAACGCGAGATTGGCCCGCCAAACAGCAGCATAAAAGAACAATAACGCTCAAAGTATGAATATTACCGCCCGGCCCCGGCTGCTATTACCGGCGCATACGGGACGACCTTCTCGGTAACAAGAAGACTCTGAGGATTGCAGCAGTATAGCCCCCGCCCCTGTCTATTGAACTCAGACATCACGTTACGCATCACATCGCAAAGCGTAGTCGAGTCATGTGTTTTAGGTCGCGCACTGGCATGAGTGCCAGCCTCCTTCGACTGATCGTATTTTTCATCGACCCACATGTCTCGGCTTTCGGCAGTAATCAGGTCATCGTAAAAATAACCGGGGTTTGAAAGATCAATGCCTAGCAACTTAATGTCACAGTCGGGATACAATATGTTTGCCAGATTGATCGCGACGGTCAGTGAACCTCGCCTGTGATAGAGCGGCGTTTCGAAATCAGTCGCCCAGTAGAATTCTTTGGCCTCGTTGGAAACAGGAAACCCCCGCAAATTATCGTAGGCGGGCAAAGGCCCGGGTTTGTAACCTGTCTTACGCTTAAGCCTCCGGCTCACCCTTCGCTTGAGACGCAGTTCCCGAAAAGGCCCTGTGCGGTAAAAGCGTAGATACTCGTCACTGACGTAGTAAGGAAGACAGCGGCCTTCGGAGTTGAGGCGCTCGATACAACCACGAAGGATCAAATCGGCGTAGTAATTGACATCCGAGAGAATCAACATCGAAGGGCATATATCCAGTCGCTCGTAGTTTAAATAAAACCGGTTCATTCCGAGCGTCCGAGGGTGCGAATCGAGATAACGCCGCTCCTCCGTCCCCAGGTCGAGTAACGACCGGCCGGTACCCAGTATATAAAACGTATTATCGTCGTCGGACATAGCGATGAGCGTGTTAAACCTCGAAATATCGACAAGATAACAGTTAATAGATTGAAAAATCGATTATCTTGTATTGCGTTGTCGGAGGTTACTGAACTGGTTTCTTAGTGGCCCTCTGCAGCTGCATTCACGCCGCCCGCGAGTCACGGATATCTGCAATTCGTTGCCCTGTCAGGCGTCTCGCGCGAGATGATTCTGGACCAGATGGCAAGCGATCCGAGCACAGTCTCTTCGCACCGCAGGCTCTCCCAGGAGGACTCACCGCCACGACCGATCAGTAGGGTGCAAGTTCTCGGGCCAGGGCAAACAGCCCAGACAATCGGTTTCTCTCGCGCACGTCCGCAAGCTGTGGGTAAGCAATGGGCGCCGCCGCCCAGCCCGCCTGGGATCGAGCTTACTTGGCGTCGTAATCGCTCCAGGCACAAGTCGGTTGGTTGAAAGCCACGGCTAGAGCACCTATGTAATGACGCTGTACATTCTTCGTGTCTGGGTTAGCGTGTCACAACTTAGTTTTTTGGGTCATTATCCGGCTACGCGTTTACGCAGGGGGCGTGCCACCGACTTCGCCCGCCGTCTGTCGCGCGAGACGCGACTATCGGTAGATGATCTGATCTACCCGGTCTTCGTGACCGAAGGCGAGCCGGTCAATGTGACGGCGATGCCCGGCGTACAGCGACACACGCTGGAAGGCCTGCTGCGCGAAATGACGGACGTTGTCGCCCTGGGCATTCCAGCGGTCGTGCTGTTCCCCGTAATCGACGCCGACAAGAAGACGCCCGACGCGCAGGAAGCAGCCAACCCCGATGGGCTGGTACCGCAGGCAATTCGTGCGATCAAACGCGAATTTCCGCAGCTGGGCGTTATGACCGATGTCGCGCTCGACCCCTATACCAGCCACGGCCAGGATGGCGTAATCGACGACAACGGCTATGTGCTCAACGACGAGACCATCGAGATCCTGGTACGCCAGACGCTGGCCCATGCCGATGCCGGCGCGGATATCGTTTCGCCCTCGGACATGATGGACGGGCGCATCCAGGCGATGCGCAATGCGCTGGAAGACAAGGGCCATGTGAACACGCTGGTCATGTCCTATGCCGCCAAGTTCGCATCCAGCCTGTACAACCCGTTCCGCGAGGCGGTGGGCTCGGCGGCCAATCTCGGCAAGGCCGACAAGCGCACCTATCAGGTCGATCCTGCCAATACCGACGAAGCCCTGCGC
>DJIE01000249.1:4640-4943 GCA_002433465.1 Salinisphaera sp. UBA6602 | reverse complement strand
GGTCGCCTGTTAACGGCTCGGCGCATGCTTTTTCAGACACGCGCGATCCAGCGGCCTGATCGCGATCTTGCGGCGCCTCATGAGCCAGCGCACCACCCGGGTGTTCGCTGCCGGCATCAGGCGCGCGAGCAGGTCGTGCGCGGCACCATCGCTGATCATGATGCGGGGGCGGTTGCGCACAATCCCCTTTAGAATGATGGCTGCGGCCTTGTGCCGATCAGTGCCCTTCTGCAAATCCTCGTGGAAACGCTGTGTGCTCGATCCGTGATAATCCGCGTTGAGCGTGATGTTCGTCGCCACCGC
>DJIE01000249.1:3999-4312 GCA_002433465.1 Salinisphaera sp. UBA6602 | reverse complement strand
CCGGGATGCACGGTGTGCACCTGCACGTGATCGATACCACGCAGACGGTGTTCCGCGCGCAAGGCGTCGGTGAAACCTCGCACCGCGAACTTGGTCATGCAATACGGCACCAGAAACGGCAGGGCCAGAATGCCCTGGCTGCTCGACAAATTGACGATGGCCGCGGCGTCGCTGGCGATCAGATGCGGATACGCCAGCTGCGTGCTATGGATGACGCCCCAGTAATTGACGCCGGTGATGCGCTCGAAGTCGGCGTGGCTGAGTTGCTCGAAGCCGCGATCACCCAGCGCGATGCCGGCGTTGTTGATCAGAA
>DJIE01000249.1:0-3690 GCA_002433465.1 Salinisphaera sp. UBA6602 | reverse complement strand
CCGGCGTTGTTGATCAGAATATCGAGCCCGCCAAAGCGCGCGACCACCGCCTCGATGAAGTCCGCCATCGCTGTACGATCGCTCACGTCGACCTGGGCAGCGTGGTACGGCGCCCCCAGTCGGTCGAGCTCGCCGCGCGTCCGATCGAGCTTGTCGATATCGCAAAAAGCGACCTTTGCGCCGGCCTTTGCGAGCGCCAGCACCAGCGCATTGCCGATACCGTCGCCGCCGGCACCGGTCACCATGGCCACCTTGCCCGCGATTGTCTTCATATCGTTCACTCGTCGGTGCCCCGCTCAAAGCGAGGACAAGTCGGAGCGCTGAGTCTGCCGGGCGCGCAGGGCCCTTGCTCGACAATCCGCGACAGAGTAGCTTGACAATTCGCGCCAACCTCTCACGCAGCTGCCGATGACCGAACCCGTTCTGACTGGGACGGTACCCCCCTACTACGTCCAATTGCTGTTCGATTATCTCGACGCACGCGGCGAATCGGCCGGCGCGGTGCTACGCCGTCAACCGCCGGACGCCGATGCCGCGACCGGTATTCCCGTCACCGAATGGGCCGACATGCTGGCCCGAGCCGCCGCGCATATGGATGACGAACGTCTCGGCCTACATCTGGGGCAAACGATCACGCCACGTCATCTCGGCGTGCTGGGGCATCTCACCCTGGCCTGCGATCATCTGGCGGGCGCGTTGAGCCGCCTGGACCGCTATCAACGCCTTATCTGTGACTATGCGCCGATGCAACAGCGGCTTGTCGGCGACTATATCGAGCTCAGCTGGGATGCCTCCTATGGACGGCCCGGCCCGCTGGTCGACGAAACGGGTATCACCGCGCTCGTGGCCTACTGCCAGCATCTTATCGACCCGACTGCACTCGCCGAAAACGGCCATTGCGCCAACCCGCGGCTGGTCTGTTTCATGAATCCGGCGCCCGCGGATATCCGTCCATACGAGCAGTATTTCTGCTGCCCGGTGCTCTTCGATCAGCCACAAACCCGTATCCAGGTCGGCCTGGATACGATGCTATTACCGTTGGGCGGCGCGGACGCCGAGTTAGCCGCGCTCATGGAGCGCCAGGCCGAGGATCGCCTGGCCGCTCTGCCCGACACACCCAGGCTGATCCATGATTTGCGCCACGCAGTCGCACGGGCACTACATAACGGCGAGCCAAGCCTCGAGGATATCGCCCATGGCCTGTGTATAAGCGCGCGCACGTTGCAACGACGACTGCGCGAGTCGGGCAGCCGTTATCGGGACGAGCTGGCAGATGTACGTTACCAACTGGCAACGGCCTATCTACGCGATCCTCGCCTGACCGTGGCGGACGTCGCTCAGCTGCTGGGTTATTCCGAGCACAGCGCGTTCTCGCGCAGCTTTACACGCTGGTCGGGACAAAGCCCGCAGCGCTGGCGCGCGGGCGACGACGGCGATACGCGCCGCCCGCACCCCGGCCGGCGGCCCAGTTGAGCCGTATCAGGCGGCAGCGGGGGCCTGGCGCGCATCGACCCGGGTAAGCAGCCAGCCGCCGGCCACGAACAGAATCAACACCGACAGGATCGACAGGCGCGCACTGCCGGTGGCCGCGGCCGTCACCCCGACCAGCAGCGGGCCGATCACGGCGGCGAACTTGCCCATCATGTTGTAGATGCCGAAGTACTCGCCCGCCCTGCCTTCGGGAATCAGGCGCGCGAAATAAGACCGTGACAGCGACTGCACCCCGCCCTGCACCAGGCCGATCACCATGGCCATGACGTAGAACTGCCATTCGTGGGCAAGGAAATAGCCCCATGCGGTGACCGCCGCATACACGGCCAGTCCGAGATAGATCGCCTTCTTGGTATCCCAGCGCGAGGCCAGCCACCCGAACGCGACCGCCGCCGGGAAGCCGATGAACTGCACGAGCAGCAGCGCGGTGATCAGGCTCGTTTCGCCGAAGCCGAGGTTGAGGCCGAAATCCACCGCCATACGGATGATGGTGTGCACGCCGTCGATATACAGCCAGTAGGCGATCAGGAAGGTGAACACCGGCTTTTCTGAAAAGATCCTCCGCGCGGTACGACGCAGCTCGGCCAGGCCTTCGCGCATGGCCTGGCCGGCGCCGGGGGTATCGTGCTCGCGCGTCTCGGCCACCCACAGGAACACCGGCAGGGAGAATAGCGCCCACCATACGGCCACGCTCAGAAACGCCCAGCGCACCGCTGCGGCCCGGTCGGCGAGACCGAACATCTCCGGCCAAAGCGTCATTGCCACGTTCACCGCCAGCAACAGCCCGCCGCCGAGATACCCCAGGCCGTAGCCCAGCGCCGACACGCGGTCGTAGTCTGCGGGGCTGGCGACATCGACGATCAAACTGTCGTAGAACACCATGGCCAGAAAGAAGGCGGCCGAGGCGATCACGAACAGCGTGAGCGCAAACAGCCACTGCCCCTCGCCGACGAAGAACAGGCCCGCGGTCGCGGCAACTGCGATGGCCGTAGCCAATGCGAGCCAGGGTTTCTTGCGCCGGCTGCGATCGGCCACCGCGCCGAGCAACGGCGCCAGGAACAACACGACCAGGCTGGCCAGGGCACTGCCCACGCCCAGCTGCAGCGTGCTGGTTTCCGCCGGGTGCCCCGAGCTCCAGTAGCTTTTGAAGAAGATCGGAAAGAAACCGGCCACGACCGTGGTCGCGAACGCGGAATTGGCCCAGTCGTAGAAGGCCCAGCCGAGCTGGGCCCGGCGCTCGCGCGAGTCGATCATTACTTGAAAGTCCGGTTACGGTTAGACGAGTGCCAGTTCGAGCAACAAGGCGTCTTCACGCCCCTCCGGCGAGGGATAGTAGCCCGGCCGGGTGGCAATGCGTTGAAAACCGCGGCGTTTATACAGTCGCCGTGCGGCCTTGTTGGAGGGCCTGACTTCGAGCAGAACGCGCTCGGCGTTCTCGCGTGCCGCCTGGGCAATCAACGCGTCCAGCAGCCGGTCGGCCACGCCGTGGCCGCGTGCATCGGGGGCCACGCAGAGATTGAGCACGTGAGCTTCATCCACCGCAACCGACAGCAGGGTATAGCCCAGCACCCGCGCGTTCAGGTCGGTGGCCACCCAGCCGCGATAGCCCACCCGCAGGCAGTCGTGGAAGATACGTTCGCTCCAGGGATAGCCGTACGACAGCTGTTCGATTTCCAGCACTGCGGGCACGTCGCGCGCGCGCATGGCGCGCACCTCGACGAGCTGGCGCGGTTCGACGCTCATTGCGCGGCGATCCGTCTGGCGATCTGCTTGAGATCGACCCAGGCCTTGGCTTTCTGCCCCGGGCTGCGCAATAGAAATGCCGGGTGATAGGTCACCAGCACGTCCAGTTCCCGGCGCGGATACCGATGCAGCGTGCCGCGCAGCTTGCCGAGGCTTTGCTTGCTGTCGAGCAACGTCTGTGCGGCCACGCGCCCAACCGCCACCACCAGTTTGGGATCCATCAGTTCGATCTGGCGTTCGAGCACCGGCCAGTCGGCGGCCACTTCGTCGGCGTTCGGGTCGCGATTATTGGGCGGACGAAACTTGCAGATATTGGTGATATAGACGTTGGTGTCCCGCGAGCAGCCGATCGCGGCGAGCATGCGGTCCAGCAGCTTGCCGGCGCGGCCGACGAACGGCACGCCCTGGGCATCCTCCTGCGCGCCCGGCGCCTCGCCCACGATGAGCACGTCCGCG
>DJIE01000018.1 GCA_002433465.1 Salinisphaera sp. UBA6602 | reverse complement strand
TTACTAAGCGCTTTTCGCCGCTTAGAGAGTCCGCGTAATAACGGCCCCGACGCTTCTGGCGTCGGGGCCGTTTTCATATGGCCTGCGAAAACTTCCCCGGTGCGGGGTCGATGGCCAGCGTCGCGCGACAGGCCGGAAACCTGCTGCAGCCATGAAAGGCCTGACCGGCGTTCGCGCCCTTGCGGGCAATACGTTCGACCATGGGCGCCTGGCAGCGTGGGCATACCGGCGCTGGCTGTGGCGCCAGGGTGGACGTGTTGGCGGCCGAACGCGCGGCGATGGCGTCGCGTTCGGCAATGGCACGACTCGCATCCACCAGCTCGATATTGCGGCCGGTCGCGAACTCTCGGGCCGCGCTTGTAAACTCGCCCACGCCCACCACGAAGCCGCCGGTCGCGCCTTCGGCGACCATCACGCCATAGAGTTCACGCACGACCGCCACGCCGATACGGCTGGCCCGCCAGTGCTTGCACTGGACGAAGAATCGCTCGCCGTCGCGTTTGAGGATCAGATCGATGCCGCCATCGGGACCGGCAGGCGTCGCGGCGACGCGATAGCCTTGTTCTTCAAACCAGCCATGAATGCATTGCTCGAACTGCAGCCAGCGCATCTGCAAAATCGGCGCGGCATCCTCGACGGCACGGGCGCTGGCCAGGAGCTGCCGACGACGACGCTTTCCCAGCAGCGACATGAGTGCGGCCAGAAGCAGAATCGTGGGCGCGATGTACTGGCCGAACAGGCCGGCGGTGCGTATCAGCTGGGCGATGAATACATCGCTGATTTCGGCCGCACTGGTTGCCTGCGGAATGGGCCAATCCACGAGGGCCGCAAAGCCGACGTAGGCGATGGGCGCCAGCGCCAGACAGAGGGTCCAGGGCAGTTTCGCGAACAGCTCGACCCAGCGTTCGAAATCGGATTTTCTTCTACGTCTTGCCACCCATCGCCCCCGGCGTAAGTCTCGGCGCTCGCCGATCGCGGTGTGTCGTCAGAAATGTTGTATCGACCAATTGTTGGCTGGCTTCAGCCGGGGCGGGCGCTGGCCGGAGTGCAAGCACGGGATTGCGAACGCCATAATGTTCGGCTTGGTGCGATCAATAACTTGGAGGAAACGATGTTCATCAACGGCGAATGGCTCGACGGCCGGCCTACGTTTGCAGTGACCAACCCCGCCACGGGCGAGACGATCGATACGGTGCCCGACTGCAACGAAGCCGACATTGACGCCGCGATTGCGGCAGCCCATACGGCATTCGCCGACTGGCGGGGCTCCACCGCCTATTACCGCGCGCAGCTGTTGTATCGCGCCTGGGAGCTGATGACCGAGCGCAAGCGCGAGCTGGCGGAACTGATGACCCGCGAACAGGGCAAGCCGCTCAAGGCCTCGCTGGCGGAAGTCGGCTACGGCGCGGATTTTCTGCTCTGGTTCGCGGAAGAGGCCAAGCGGGTCTATGGCCAGCTGGTGCCCTCGGCGCGCGAAAACCAGCGCTTCATGGTGCGTCGCGATCCGGTGGGTGTGGTCGGCGCGATTACGCCCTGGAACTATCCCATCTCCATGATCACGCGCAAGCTCGGCCCCGCGCTCGCCGCGGGTTGCACCGTGGTACTCAAGCCGGCCGAGAGCACGCCGCTGTGTGCGAAGGCCATGTTCGAAATTTTCGAGGCGGCAGGCTTTCCCAAAGGCGTGGTCAATCTGCTGACCGTGTCCGACCCGACCGCCACCGGGCAGGCGTTTTGTAGCGACGCGCGCGTACGCAAGCTCACCTTCACCGGCTCCACCGCGGTGGGGCGCAAGCTCAACGCCGAGGCCGCGCTGCATCTAAAGCGTGTGTCCATGGAGTTGGGTGGCCACGCGCCGGCGCTGGTCTTCCCCGATGCCGACCCGGTACATGCGGCCAAGGGGCTGTCGCTGGTGAAGTTTCTCAATATGGGCCAGGCCTGTATCAGCCCCAACCGTATCTATGTGCATGAAGATCACTGCGAGGCGTTTTTGGGCGAGCTGACCCGCCGCGTGGCCCGTCTGCGGGTGGGCAACGGCATGGAGGAGGGCATTGGTATAGGCCCGTTGATCAACGAAGCCGCCGTCGACAAGGTGGACGCCCAGGTACAGGACGCCGTCGCTCAGGGCGCCCAGGTGGCGCACGGCGGCGTGCGCATGCGCGAAGGCGCGCTCGCGCAGGGACATTTCTATGCGCCGACGATCGTCTCCGGCGTGACGCCGAAGATGCGTATCTATCGCGAAGAAACCTTCGGCCCGGTGGCGCCGGTAATCACCTATCGTGACGAGGACGACCTGATCGCGCTGGCCAACGATACCGAGTACGGCCTGGCCGCCTATGTGTACAGCGATCGGCTCGACACCTGCATGCGCGCCTTCGAGGGCCTGGATTTCGGCATCATCGGCATCAACGATATCAACCCGACGAGCGCGGCCGCGCCCTTCGGCGGCATGAAGGCCAGCGGCATGGGGCGCGAGGGCGCCCAGGAAGGCATCGCCGAATATCTGGAAACCAAAACCGCCGGCATGGTCGTCTGAGCATCGGTTCTCTACGCCGGAGGCTGCTCGGCGTGTTGTTCGGCCGGGCTGCAGCGGGTCGGCCCGGCGCGCGCCCGATAGGGCGGACGGCCGTTCGGACCGTGCTTTCGGCGGGTGGGCGGGTCGCGTACGCTGCGCCGTCCTTACAACCGATAGTTCGGTGAACGATATGGCGTATGAATGGTTTTTGGCCTCACCGCAGGCGCTGCTGGGTGTGCTTGTCACTACCCTGGCGATGTATGCCGCCGTGCTGGTGTTTGTCCGTGCCGCCGGCGTACGCAGTTTTGCCGAGATGTCGGCGTTCGATGTGGCGATCGTGGTCGCGATCGGCTCGACGATTGCGACCACCATCGTCGCCGAATCGCCCTCGCTGATGGCGGGCGGATTCGCCTTGTTGCTGCTTTACGGCTGTCAGCTCGTGGTATCGCGCTGGCGCTCGCGCATGGCGTCGGTCGAAAGAACGGTGGACAACCGGCCGATACGGCTCATGGGCGAGGGTGGTCGCATGCTGGCCGAAAATATGCGCGTGGCGCGGGTCACCGAAGACGACCTGCGCCGGATCGTGCGCAGCGCCAACATCGTGGACTACACCACGATCCAGGCGGTGGTCATGGAAGGCACCGGCAGCGTGAACGTACTGCATGGTCATTCCGAAGCGCTTGCCGACAGCGCCTGGGTGCTGGAGAACGTACGGGATTATTCGGCGTAATTTCGGTGTGGGCTCGAAGGCGTGGCAAAACCGAAGTGATAGAGCCCAGCGCCGCTTCCTGGGCCGTGGCCGCGAACGGTCGCGGCCTTGCCAATGGGCCCAGATACTTGCCCAAGCACCTGTTTTAGCTGCGGTGCATATAAGCGTGGTATTTAAAAGTCGTGTATCGGTGCTATTTGCGGCTTAAAGGCTGTTTGGCAGGGGTCGATACTGCTTAATGCGCGGTTGGGGAGAGAGGGCTAGAGGGACACAGATGACAGAAGAGGCAACGAGGCTGGAGCGTGCCTTGGCGGCGGATGGTTTGCTCAAGGCAGTTGCGATCGCGCCGGGCCTGGTCGCCGAATACGAACGTTACGTCGAACCGCAGAAGCGCCGGATCCTGGTCGCTGCGGTTATGTTGGGTATTTTCAACTACACCGCTTTCGCGCTGCTGGACTGGTGGGTCCTGACCGATATCATCGGGCTGGTGTGGTTCATGCGGCTGTGTGTCTGCCTGCCGATCGGCTGCCTTGGGCTATATCTGGTCAGCCGGCCGAATATCCCGCTGGTATGGCAACAACTGCTGTCCTGCGTGCTGTGCTGGGGCGGGATCGCCATCTTGTCGGGTCTGATCCTGCTTTCCGACCGGCCGGAGTCACAGGGTTACCTGCTCGGTAACTACGCGCTCATTTTCTTTGCGTTGACGCTCATGGCGCTGCCTGTTCGGATGGCACTGGGGCTTACCGTGGCCACCTTCGCCCTGCTGGCGGCCACCGTTCTGCTCGGGCCCGGCATCGCGCCCGCGTTCAAGATGCCTTATCTGGCGACCGGCGTGGTTCTTCTCATACCCGCGGTGTATGCCAACTGGTCGACCGAGAACGAGCGTCGGCGTCATTTCCTGCTGGTGACGCGCGAAAGAATTCGGCAAAGACAGCTTTCGGAGCAGCGCGATATTCTCGACCGGCTGGCCGCGATCGATCCGTTGACCGGTCTGTCCAACCGGCGCGGGCTGGATATCGCACTGGCCAAGGATATCGAACAGGCTGGCAGCGAGGCATGGGTGGTGCTGGCCATGCTCGATATCGACAGCTTCAAACCGTACAACGACAACTATGGGCATCCGGCGGGCGACGAGGCGCTCAAGCTCGTCGCCAAGGCGTTGGATTATGCGCTGGACGGACGCACGCGCCTGGCTCGTATCGGCGGCGAGGAATTCGTGGCCGTGCGCGTGGCAAGGGAATCGACGGATATCGCGCCGTTCGCGGAACAGTTTCGTGCCGCCGTTGAACGCCTGGCGCTGCCCCATGGCTACAGCGTAACCACGGACGTGGTGACCGTGAGCGTGGGCGCCAGCGCCGGCGTACTGGATGAAGACGGCAGTCTGAAAACGCTGTTTACGATTGCGGACCGCGCCTTGTACGAGGCCAAGACGCAGGGCCGTAATCGGGTGGTCGTATTCGAGCCGCTTGCAGCTTGTGCACGCCAGCAAACGAACACGGAAGCCGTATAACCCACCCCGGGAAAAGGCCGATTCGCGATCGCCGGCGAGTTGCGGCACGGGCGTTTCTCGGCGGCGCGAAAAGTTTGTTCGCGTCGGCGTAAATAGGACTACACTCGATCCAGCGGGCGCAAGCGCGCCGTCCATAGCGACGGCTGAGCGCGCCCGTCCACGCGGGGTTGCGTTTCCCCACCCAGGCGGTCGGCGGGAACACAAACCAGCGCCATTGCCATCGAATGAACAGCCAGGAGCAGTCATCATGAGTAAGGGAATGGATCGCAAGAAGCAGGGCAAGAAAGCGCCTACGCGAACCTTGAAGGAAAAGCGTGCCGAAAAGGCCGCGAAGTCTCAGGACAAGAAATTCTTGTAGACCCGGCTTCGGCCCGGCGTAAGCCTTGGAGAGGCCGGCTTTAGCCGGTATGCAACGTCAGTCCGGTGCGCCGGACTGACGTCTTTCTCGGTGGAACCGGGTTGCCCATTTCGCTTTGGGCACCAAGGCGCAGGCTCTACGCGCGTGCCGACCAGCGGCGCGCCGTGGCCGGTAATGATTCGCTTTATTACTTCGAATCGATTCGCCGCGATCTGATCGGCATCGCTTGGTAACCGAGCGTCTCGCGCCTGGCCCGGTGTGATCACGCGAACGGGTACGATGCATTACATATAGGGGTCATATTCGGCTGCTAGCGTTCCAGGCTTTGAAAGCAGGTGGCGCCATGAAGAGCCGATCGATTCGTACCGGATTTGTCCTGTCCGCGCTGTTGTTTGCGGTCGCGCCTGGCGCGGGCGCTGCGGACTACGACTGGAACTACCCGGCGCCGATCAAGACGCCGAGTGCGGCAGCCGACAACGGCAAGACCGTGCTGTTCGACGTCTCCCACGGGGGCACGCAAGGCAACGCCGACTGGGTGCTTGACGGCGCCTTTTCGGACTTTGCGGATGCGCTTGTCGCACGCGGTTATACCGTAGGCGAATACCGCGGCGTCGATAAGAACGACAACGGCATCATCGACTTCGTCGATGACTACAGCGACCCGAGCCAGTCGGCGACCGACGCCAACGAAGCTGTCATTACCTATGCCGGCATTCGCCAGGCCAGCGTGCTGGTACTCGCCGAAAGCAACCGCCCCTTCACCCGCGCCGAACAGGATGCGCTCGAGCGCTTCCTGGCCGAAGGCGGCGGGCTCTATTTCATTGCCGATCATTACAACGCCGATCGCAACCTGAATACCTGGGACGCCACCGAGGTGTTCAACGGCTACAACCGCTCGGATCGCGCCGTCTATAACAAAGGCGGTGCCTACGGCGATCTGCGCAACCCGGGTACGGCGGATGCCGGCTGGCTGGCCGAAACCTTCGGCGTGCGCTATCGCTTCAACGGCATCGACTGGAAATCGGGTGTAAGCGGCATCGAAGACCCGGCTTCGGTCGAGGGGCTGACCGACGGGGTGGCGCCGATCCTCATGGCCGGCGGGTCCACGCTGGCGATCGTCGACCCCAATCGGGCCAAGGGGCTGGTGTATTTCTCGCCCAGCGACAGCCCCGAGAAGTGGGGGCCGGCAGTCGATCGCGGCGTGTATTTCGGCGGCCGCGCGGAAGGCCCCTATGTGGCGATCGCCAAGGCCGGCGCCGGCAAGGCCGCCTTCATCGGCGACTCCAGCCCGATCGAGGACGACACGCCGCGCTATCGTCGCGAAGAGAACGGCGGCGACAAGAGCACCTATCCCGGCTGGACCGATAGCGGCAATGCCGCGCGGCTGTCTAGCCAGGTCGTCGACTGGCTGGCCACGCCGGAAAGCTATACGCAGTTTGCCAGCGCCGCGCATCCGGCCGGCGAAGCCACGCCCACGCCGATGGCCGACGTGGAAAAATCCGACCCCGACAACGGCGCGCCCTGGCGCCAGCCCGATAGCGGCTACGATCCGTTCGATCCGGCCACCTTTGCTGACGGCGCCTACGGGGCCCCGCAGCCGGTGGGCGGCGCTACCTCGTCGCCCGATCCGGATACCGGGAGCGACGTATCGGTGAGCCAGGCACTGGCCGCTAACGAAGGCACCACGCTGACCGCCATCGGGCGCATTACGAGAGCCGTGAACGATCAGTACGCCCTTGAACTGGCCGACCTGAACGACGACTCGGCCACGATCTACGTCAAGCTCGAAGCCGGCGATCGTGAGCGTTTCAGCCCGCAGAACGACCCCTCGCTGGTCGGAAAGACCCTGCGCGTAACCGGCACCCGCGATACCTATATCGACGGGCCGAGCCTGGAATCGACGCGCGATCTTGAAATCGTCGACGCCTCGGCCGGCAACGACGCCGGCGACTGCGGTGACGACAACGGCGTATCAGTGGCCACGGCCCGTGCGGCCTCCAACGGTACGTCGCTGGACGTGGTGGGCCGGGTGATCGAAGGCGTGAACGACCCCTATGCGCTACGCCTGGGCGACCTGGCAGCCAGCGCCACCATCGTGGTCAAGCTCGAATCCGGCCAGCGCGGCATGTACAGCCCGGCCAACAACCCCGGCATCGTCGACGAGACCGTCTCCGTTCGCGGCGGTATGCGCGACGAATATGCCGGCGAGGCCAGCATCGAGTCGGTGGATTCGCTCGCGATCGTGCAGTGCGACGGTTAATAAACCCTTCGTTCTTAGCTTTTCACATCATTCTGCGGTTTACATCATGACTTCGATTCAACGTATGCCCTTGCTGTCGAAACGCATGCTCGTTTTTGGCGCGCTCGCGCTGGGCGTCGTCCTCAGTGGCTGTAGCGACGACAACGACGACGATACGGTGGCGCGCGATAACACTGGCTCGGATGCGAGCCCCGCACAGACGGCCACGGTGGATTTCCGGGTGATGGAAACCACCGATATCCACGCCAACGTCAACGACTACAACTACTACAACGACACGCCGGACCCGGGCATCGGCCTGGTGCGTACCGCGACGCTCGTTCATCAAGCCCGCGAGGAAATGGACGTCACCGGCAATACCATGCTGGTCGACAACGGCGATCTCATCCAGGGCAGCCCGATGGGCGACTGGCGTGCCGCCGAGGGGCTGGCCAAGGGTGAGGTACACCCGGTCTATACGGCCATGAATACGCTCAACTATGTCGTGGCCAACTACGGCAACCACGAGTTCAACTACGGGCTGGACTATCTGGCCAACGCCGTCGATGACGCCAACTTCGGCTATATCAGCGCCAACATCTTCAAGGACGACGGCGACGATAATCCCGACAACGACGTGCCGTACTTCGAGCCTTACAAGCTGGTCACCCAGTCGCTGACCGACCGCGATGGTCGCCAGCACGAGATCACGGTCGGCTTTATCGGCTTCGTGCCGCCGCAGATCATGCAGTGGGATCGCTCCAATCTGGAAGGCACTGTCGTCACCAAGGACATCAAGGCCATGGCCGAGCGCTATGTGCCCGAGATGAAGGAGAAGGGCGCCGATCTGGTGGTGGCGATCGCCCATTCCGGCGTGAATACCGAAGACTACGACCCGGCCAAGCGCGCCGAGAACAGCAGCTGGTATCTCGCCGATGTGCCCGGTATCGACGCCATCCTCATGGGCCATGCCCATCTGGTGTTCCCCGGCCCGGCGTTTGCCGATACGCCGGATGTCGATCTCGAGCGGGGCGCGATCAAGGGCGTACCCGCGGTCATGCCCGGCTTCTGGGGCGATCATCTGGGCATCGTGGACTTCACGCTCAACTACGACCCCGATACCGAGACCTGGAGCGTGGCCGATTCGAAAGCCGTCGCCCGGCCGATCTTTGCCGACGGCAAGTCGCTGGTGGAAGCCGACGGCACCATCAAGGCGCTCATCGCCAGCGACGACCAGGCCACCCGCGACTACATGAGCCAGCCGCTGGGCGAATCCACCGACGATATCTTCAGCTTCCTGGCGCTGGTCAAGGACGATCCGTCGGTCCAGATCGTGGCCGATTCCCAGAAGGCCTACGTGGAAAATCTGATCAAGGGCGACGTCAACCTGCAGGATCTGCCGGTTCTGTCGGCCGCCGCGCCGTTCAAGGCCTGCGATCGCAACGGCGTCTGTGCCAACGAAAGCGACTTCACCACCGTGCCCGAGGGCGAACTGACCCTGCGCAATGCTGCAGACCTGTATCTCTACCCGAATACGCTGGTCGCGGTGAAGGTCACCGGCCGCGAACTCAAGGGCTGGCTGGAATGCTCGGCGTCGCAGTTCTTCCAGATCGACCCTGAGTCAAGTGAGCCGCAGCCCCTGGTCAACTACACCGGCTTTCCCACCTACAACTTCGACGTGATCGACGGCGTGAGCTATCAGATCGACGTCACCCAGCCGCCGCGCTTTGACCGTAACTGCCAGGTGGTGAACGCCGACGCCAATCGTATCCGCAACCTGAGCTATGACGGCCAGGCGGTGCGTGACGATCAGGAATTCATCGTGGCCACCAACAACTATCGCGCCAACGGCGGCCAGTTCCCGGGCACCGGCCCCGATCACATCTTGTTCAACTCGCCCGACGCCAATCGCACGATTCTGGCCGACTATATCCGCGATAACACGCCGGTCACGCCCACGGCCGACGGCAACTGGCGGTTTGCGCCCATCCAGAGCGGCGTGGATCTCACGCTGACCTTCCGGGTGCCCAACACCGACCGCGCCCGCAACTTCGTCGAGGAGCAGTCCATGGCCAGCGATGCCTTCGACGCGCGTTTCATACGCGTGAACGACAACGACGAGCGGGTCTACGAACTGAACCTGCAATAAGCCAATTCGGCCAACTCGGGCCCGCTGTCTGAACGGTTTCAGGCAGCGGGCTTTTTGTTTGCGAACGCCCGGTGGTTTTTTCGCACAGCCACGAGTTCGAGGGCAGCGGGTCGCGTCGCCCGGGTTGGCAAGGCCTGTTACCAAGCCAGGCTGGAGCCGCGTGCTCTGCGCTTTGACCGATGACTCACTCGACCATCGGTTTACGCACCGCCCGGGCTGAGCGCCTGGCAGACCAGCCGCCGACTGTGCGTCTGGTGCCAACGGGTCGACTAGCGTCATGCGCTGCGCCAGACGTTCGGTAGCGACGCGCGAGCAAGCTACCGTAGTCCAGAGCAGGCAACGTCACCGGTCCGATGCGACGCTTGGGCAACAGCCCCGCGCCCTAGGCGAGGGGCCGCATGCGGCGCAGCCTTTTACTGGGCCGCCCGGCGAACGTCTACACGTTTGCGATGACGACTGGCCAGCAGCAACCCGGCACAGGCGAGCAGAATGAAGAACGTCGGATCGAAAGCCGCGTTGCCGGCCATCGTGCAGCCGCCCCCGCTGCCACTATCGTCGTCCTCGTTCGCTTCGGCGTCGCTGGCATCGCCTGCGCTGTCGGCGGTAACCGAAACGCTGGCGCTATCGCGATTATTACCGGTATCCGAGGATTCGTCGCTATCGAACTGGCGGGCCGTGACCGCAACCGTGCTTTCCAGGGTTTGTAGCTTATCGCCGGCCGTAGCGGTAATGCGCGCGGACAGGCTTTCGCCGGCGTACAACGCCCCGGCGAGCCGGCAGGTTCGCGTAGTGGCGGCTGCTGTGTTGCAGTCGAAGCTGCGTCCGTCGAGCGCGCTCTGATCGGATATCGTGATCTCTGACAGGCCAGCCGGCAGCGTGACCGTCGTGACTACGCCGGTGGCCGCACCGATGGCCTGGTTGATCGTGTTCGCGCCGGGGAGTTCGGTGCGCACGGGTGCCGCAATTTCGTGGTTGTTATCGACCGCCAGTCGATAGCCGACCGTTGCGCCGGGCGCGACCGAATTGTTCGCGGGTACCAGACTGACCGCCAGATCCACGTTTTCCGCGCCGACGTAGCGCCGCGCATAAATGCCTCGGTCGGGCGAATTGTCAGAGATTTCAGTCCAGATTGCAGCGTAGTCGCCGTCGGCATCGCTGGCGACATCAAGGTATGCCGGCGTCTGGCCGCTGTAGAGCGTGACGACTTCGGCGGGTTCGCCCTGTGCGTTATAACGTCGGGCAAAGACTTCATCGTTACCACGCCAGAGGACAACGAACCGTCCCTTGGCATCGTAGGCGAGACGGGGGTCACGATTGCCTTCATTACCGCTCACCTGGAACTGCTCTCCCAGTGGCTGGCCTGTGCTATCGAAACGGCGGGCGGTCACGATTTCGGCGTCGTCGTCGCTCCAGGCCACGACGAACCGGCCCTCGGTGTCCATGTCGACTGCAGTCCTGAATGAATCGGTCGCGTCGCTATTTACCTGAATGGGGTCGCCTAGCCGTTGGCCCTGCGCATCGAACAGCTGGACGTAGACCGACGCATTCCTCGTCGAATCGCTGCGGCCGTCGATATAGCTGGCCACGAATGCACCCGACGGCGCGATCGCGACGTCGGTAATCAACTCGTTGTCGTCGTCGACAAGCGTAAACATGTCGCTTGTCGCGTCGCCCTGGTCGTTGAAACGCTGGATGACCTGGGCGCCGAACACGGTATCGTTATCGATGGGCCAGGCCACGGCCATATCGCCATTGTCGTTGACGTCCATATCGGCCAGCCCGTTTGCGTTGGCGGTAAGTATCGAACGGCCGCCTGTCGCCTGAAAGTCCCGGTCGAAGCGTTGCAGTACCAGCGGTCGCTCGCCGCTATTGGCTTCTGGCAGCTGATTCCAGACCAGCACGATATCGCCGTCCGATTCCATAGCAGCTTCGCTATCCAGACGACTCTCTGCTGCAGTGAGCGTATCGATTATGACGGGTTCGCCCAAACCATCGCTGTTGTTTGGAAACCGTCGAGCGAGGATCGCATCGTTATCGTCGCTCTGATTTGCCTCATAAAGGGTGACGACGTTGCCGAGAGCGTCGCTGAGTATGGCTATACCCTGTGCCGAATTATTATCGGTAACTGTCTGTGCGTCTTCGAGCGGACTATCCGCCATATCCGTATTGGCGCCGGCCAGTGTGGCACCGAGCAACAGCACCGAAAAAGATAGGCCGCGGCCAAGCGCAGCCATGCCTGATATCCCGTATCGCATCCCCGTCCCCCTATTCAAATTGTGATCCGCCTGCAGGTATTGTTTTTTGAGCAGTCGTGTTCGAGAACACGCGGATTCTATTCGCTACGTTTTTCGTTCCCTTGACTAACCTATGCAGGCGCCAGTACGCCGTCAAACAGGGCCTCGTCGGAGTAATGGGAAAGATGCCGCGATCAGTCTTGTCTGCGGGCGCGATAGAGCCTGACGATGGTGACCAGGTTGGTCACCAGAATGAGGGACTCGGCCAGGGTGCCGCCGATTGAGCCGACCAGCAGGTTGCTGATCACCCAGCAGAAGGCGGCCACTGCCAGCAGCCAGCGCATGGCAATGCCCTCAAGCATGAACATGCCGTAGGTGCCGATCAGGCCTGCCGCCAGGGCCCAGCCATCGCGGGGCGCGGACCAGGTCAGCACGGCGGCGATTACGGTCAGGCCTGCCATGACCCGCATGACGGCCGCGCTGCCCTTGTAGCGCCGGACCCAATGGATACGCAGCACGATCAGGGCGGCGATCGCGGCGGCGGCCCAGCTGCGAAACATCGCGAACTGCAGGGCGAAGGCGACGTTGGCGAACAACAGTAAAAAGAACAGGCGATCGTCGCGCTTGCTGGCAAAACCGGCTACGCATAGCGTCAGCGCAATCAGGCCGAATGCCTGGCCCGCAAGCCAGCGCAGGGAAAGATCATCGAACATGCGGCCGGGCCGACACGATAAGCACAGCAGGCAACGCTGACCGAAACGAGCGCTGGGATCAAGCCCGAGCCGGCGGACGTGGCGTTGCTTCGCGAGGCAGGCCTTCGGCTACGTTCAACGCAGATGAGCGCACACCGGGGCCGCACCCTGTGCGGCTTTCGTCGACTGGTCGATCGTTGCGGGGAGGGATGGAAAAAGCGCCCGCCAAATGAGGGATGACGGGCGAGGAGGGGGTGAGGCATTCGAGCCTCTCGAGTGTATTGATAGAAGCCCGGCCCGCGCGCCGATCGTGCGGCGGCGGGCCGGTGTGCTTTTTTACTGGCTATAAAGCCATTCGGACGGTTCGAGTACGCGACTGTTGATGCGTACTTCGGCAATGTCGCCAAAGAACAGGTTGCCGGGATCGTTCTCGGTGCCGTTCATGCCGATCGACCACGGGCGGCCGGGGGCGGCGAGCAGCCCCTGCTTGACCGCCTGGGCCGAGCG
The DNA here is from genome assembly GCA_002433465.1 of Salinisphaera sp. UBA6602. GTDB lineage: Bacteria > Pseudomonadota > Gammaproteobacteria > Nevskiales > Salinisphaeraceae > Salinisphaera. The sequence goes on along the minus strand of DJIE01000018.1, from coordinate 1,249 downwards.
CATGGTCTGCTGGCCATTGACGTACATACGCAGGTATTCGCCGTCGTTGACCAGCGCAACGTGGTACCAGCGCTCGCGATCGAGCTCCCAGGACCAGGCATCTTCCATCTTGCCGTTCTGGGACACCGTCACCCACTGCATTTCTGCCAGCGAAGAGATGTTGAGTCCCGGCGCGGTGTCGCCGCCGCTGCAATCCAGGTTATGGAAGTTGCAGATATCGCTGACGTTGCGCAGATGGTTGAGCACGCCCGCCCAGTCGTAGGCGTCGGCGGACCAGTCGCGCGGCAGGCGTACGACCGCTTCGATGGTGTACTGCGGCAGATAACCGCCGTTGCCGCTGGCGGCCTCGTCAAACGTCAGCCCTGGCGCGTCGCTGCGCAGATAGTAGCCGGAATAGCCGCCGTTCGGCGTGAACCGTGCCGAGCCCCTGGCATGGCCGAAGGCGGGCGCATCGTCGACGACGCGGAAATACTGTGATTCATCGGCGCTGCCCGGTGCCAGTCCGGTGAGCTGCATGGTGTTGCCGTTGCCCGAGGCATCGATGAACGCGGGATTGCCGTTGGCGCCCGTGACCTGATGGTCTTCGTCCAGAATCCAGTAGGCTTCGGTGCCGTCGATATTGCCGGCAGAGGCGGGAAGCGCGTTCTGGTTCAGGCCGGCGAAGCGTTCATCGAAGTCCATCGGTACGCTGAAGTTCCAGCGCTCGACTTCATCTTCGGGCCCGCGCTCGGCTTGCGGGATGGCGGCCGCCCACGGCGAGAAAGAACGGAACCGCAGCATGTCGTTGTCGGTGTCGAACGTAATGAGCTGCAGCATGCCGTTGCCGCCCCAGAAGCCGGACTGGTAGTCCACGACTTCCATGAACACATCGCGACCATAGCGGTTCTTGGCGATCATCGACGCTTCGCCATGGTGGTGGCCGTTGATGGTCAGAAAGATCTGGTCGTTGTCGTAGATCAGACCCTGCCAGAGCCGCAGCCCGTGGTCGGTGAAAATGGCGTTGGTGTCGCCTTCATCGCCGGCGCCGATGTTGAGCAGCTGATGCGTGGTCAGAATGGTCGGCATGTTCGGATGCGCGTCCAGCACCGACTGGGCCCAGTCGATGGTGGCGAAGGCGGTACGCCAGTCCAGCGCGAGAACCAGATACTGGCGCTCGGCACCCTGAAAGATGTGGTAGCTACCGAAGCCGGTCGGGTCGGCGCCCTGGAACGTCGCGAAACGTGCCGCCTGCTGATCGGGCGAGAAATAG
>DJIE01000135.1:10408-18155 GCA_002433465.1 Salinisphaera sp. UBA6602 | reverse complement strand
TCGGAAAAATGTTGCACCGCATTCCTTGAATATACAGCTATCGAACCCTACGATTAGCCCATCGCTGAATAGCAATACGACTTTGGTTTAACCCCGCGCTCATCAGCGCGACAATGTCTTTAACGAGGAACGCACCATGAACACCGCTATCGCTAAAACCACCCTTTCCGCGGCCCTGATCGCAGGTCTGGTCGGATTCTCTTCGCTCGGCTTTGCCCAGTCGGAAGCAATCGAAGACATGAACGCGCGCAATGCGCAGCCGCAGGAAACCGCCAGCGTCGAAACGCATCCGATGGCTGACCAACTCGCCGCGGATCTGGATGCGTTCAACCGTCAGCACACTCAGGACCGGGTTGTCGGCCAGCAGTTGCCGCAGGACTACGAGCCGGCACAGGTATCGCAGACCGCGATGCAGCTGAGCGATGCGATCGAAAACTACAACGCCCAGGCGAGCCAGGGGTTGGTGCCGGAAACCAGCATGCCGGCCGATGCCACGCCGCATAGCTACCCGCAGACCGAGGCGCTGGCCGCCGATCTGACCCGCTACAACGAAACCGGCGGCAACCTGAACGCGCTGAGCTTCTAACCCGGGCCTATGCCCGCAAGGCGGGCATCTGCCAGCAAGAAAGCCGGAAGCAAGTCTATTGCTTCCGGCTTTTTTTGTGGCCGATATGGGTATAATCGAGTACGCGCTTATTTCGAATTTAACGGCACAGTACAGAAAACCGCCGTACACGAGCGTGAAGCATAATAAAGGCGGCCCTAGAACCCGCCGACCATCCAGGAGAAAGCAAATGCACAGACCGGGAAAAACACGTTACGCACTGCTCTGCGGGTTCGCTCTCGCCGGCGCGGCGGGCAGCTTTGGCGTTGCCCATGCGCAACAGGACATGAACAACGAAACGTCGCGTGCACAGGAATTGTCGCAGGACATCAAAAAATTCAATCAGAACCGCGGTTCGTTGAAAGAAAACAGTGCGGCCCGGGCGGGCACGCCGACCGCCCATATCGACGCTGACGGGAATCCGACCCAGCCTATGCCGGCGGATCACGAACGAGCCGACGAACTGGCAAATGAAGTTCGGGGCTTCAATCGTAGCGGCGGCTCGCTGAACAGCGACAACGCAGCCCAGGATCACAGCCAGCACCCGGCGGGCACCCCGACCGAGCACCCGCGCGCCGACGAACTCGCGAACGAAGTACGAGACTTCAATCGCAGCGGCGGCTCGCTGAATCGCAACAGCGCGGCCGATAGCCAGGTCAACGACGAACTGCCTGCTTCGCAGCACGAACACGGCGGCGCAAGCGCCACGGCACAAGAGCTCGACCAAGAAGTGACCGAACACAACAACAACGAGAACTAGTCCACCTCCCGAAACGGGATCGGAGGATTCAAGGCGCCGGAAAGCGAAAGCCTTCCGGCGCTTTTTTATGCAAGGCGCCTGCGCATTGACGAAATCCAGTCGTACTTCGACCGGCCCGTGGCCGGCCCGAAACAAAAACGCCGGCGCGAGGCCGGCGTTTTGCTCAAGGCAGGAAACACTCAATCAACGTAGGTGAGTCGATCCTTGGGCTTGGGCATCTCGCCCGATACCTGTTCGGCAAGCGCAATGTTTTCGCCGACGAATTCCTTGACGCGCACGCGGCCCACCTCCGGCCCCGGCTCCCAGGCAATGACCTGACCACTGGGCGAACGCACCAGCGAACCCTCGCTATGAATCGCGAGTTCGTCGCCAATTTTCAGGCCGGCGGCGCTGCCGGCGTTGATGTACATATCCTCGCCCTTGAGCGCGAAGGTATGCGTGAACCAGGGGGCTACGCCGATACGATCGGCTGCGGTATCCAGAATACGGTCGCTCCAGATATCAACATCCGAGTTGGTGCCGTCTGAAACCTGTACACGCGTGGATAGGGGCTCGTAGCGGATATCGAAATCCGGATCCATCATGCGTGACTCGAGCGTGACCGTGTCGCCGCTGCCACGCTGATCGACGACCAGCAGGCCGCGAATGCCCGGAAAAATCGCCAGCAGCCGCGGGCAATCGAGCGGGCTTTCCGAGCCGCAGGCATCGGAGCCGCCCACGGCTTCATCGAGTTCGTTCGGCTTGATCAGAGTCAGACCATGCCGCGCAGCATTACGCTCGAGCGCAGAGATCAATCGATAGGATGTCATCGACTCGCGCGCATCCTTGGCGATGTACAGGCCGAGTTTGGGCTTGAGGCCGGTCGAGTCCACAGACGTTGCCGCCGACGTCGTTGCCACGGCCGTTGCCGGCGCCTGCCCCGAGCGTACCGCCTCGGCACGCCCCTCTTCCCGGGCGCTGTCCAGCCATTTATCCCAGAACGGTTTGCCCCAATCGGTCTGCTCGTAGCCGAAAGCGGCCTCCGAATCCGCCAGCGGCGCATCGCCGTTGCCGCCCGCCGGATTGGCCGGCCCGGAGGCACAACCCGCCACTGCCGTCACGGCGGTCGCCGCCAGCACCATCGATTGAAAGCGTTTGAAACGATTCGACAACACAGCAACTCCAGATAAAAAGAAGGGGCCTTCGCCACCCGGCGAAGACCCCTGACAGCTTACGGCGCCTTAGAACTGTACGCCAAGGTTCACGCTGCCGGCGATCACACGATCATCGGCGAAACTGCCCTGATTGGGGGTGGCCCCGACGAGGCTGTTGCCGCGCAGAATACCGACGTCGTTCTCCTTGAGCATGCCCAACGTCGCCCAGGTGCGTACCGCTTCGTTGAGCTGATAGCTGGCCTGCAGATCGTAGACCGTGCTGGTATCGCTGGTTTCGCCCGCGACCGCGGCCGAATCCGGCACCTCGATATCGAGGAAGCCCACCGCGCCGCGCAAGGCGAACTTCTCGGTGACGTTCATGCCGATACTGGCGATGTAGAGCGACTCATCGAAGCCTTCACGACCAAGATAACGGCCCATCTGGTACAGGCTGGTCGGGTTAGCCGTCGATTCCGGGCTGGAGTTGATGAGGCTGGAGTAGGTATCGAAGCCCGTCGAGATCAGGCCGCCGTCGCGCGTGGCCACATACTGCGCCTTGAGCTCGAACATGCCTACGTCGGCGCCGACACGGAAGTAGCCGGAATATGCGTCGTCGTTGAAGTAGTCACCACCTTCCGGGGTCTGGTTCGCATTGACGTTGCCGCCTTCCAGCCAGTTACCACCGAAGGAGATATCGAGCGGCCCGAGACTGCCCTGCATGTACGGAGAATAGATGTTGGTGTTGGACAGAACGTACGCGTTACGAGGCGCGCCGGTCGGCCCGATCAGGTCGCCGTTGTAGTTGTTCAACCAATGTACATAAAGGAAGCCGAGCGACCAGCCGGATTCACCCAGCGGCGCCACGAAGCCCGGGAAAATCTGGTTGCCGTTGTCTTCATTGTTGAACGACGTGTTGTCCTGGCGGCGGTCATAGCCGATGAAGGCGTTGACGTTACCCAGCTTGGTCAGGAACAGCGCACGGTCGCGACGGTCGTCGCAAACCAGCAAACAGTTGTTCCAGTTGGCTTCCTGACGGCCCACACGCAGCAGGCCGAACTTGAACGGAATCTGCACGAAGCCCAGGTCGAGGCGCACGTTATCGCCGTTATTGTCGGCGTTGAAGGCATTGCCAGAGGTCGTGTCGTAGTTGCGCGCGTCGCCGCTCCAGCGGTCGCCGGCCAATTCGACTCGGGTATGCACCGATACGCCGGTTTCCTCGTGCTTGAAGTCCGCCTTCACACGCAGGTACTGAGCAAAGCCATTATCGCTGTCGGTGTCCGTATCGGTTGCATCGACACCGAACGACTCGGATTCAACATAGAAGCCCGTGGCACGGTAATCCACACCGACATCGGTCTTGATTGTCGCGTTGGCGGTACCCGCCACGCCCAGCGCGGCCAGTGCGGAAAGTCCGATCACGCGGGTGAGATGTCCCCGACGGCCCGGCTGTTTCGCCTCGATTGCTTTATTGATATCGCGGATCATTTGTTATTTCTCCCCTTTTCATTACTACGGGAACGCATGGCTGGTGTTCTCGAGTACTCGCACACTGGCATGGGTATCGATCGACCGGTCCGCGCCCCTGGCCCGCCCTGTCTTCATCGGTTGCACCCTGTGGTCGCACAAGCCCGGGCCGTCTCGGTGACCGGCAGGCTCATGGCCAACTTGCTCGATATTGAATACTCCCCCTGGGTGACTTGTGAGTCATAAGTCACGAGTGTCTGTTTATAGTATTTTTTTTTACCGTGCAAGCCGTTCATGAACGACTATTTCATTTTTATGGACGCAACTTGAAAGGCATCTTTTCCCATTGGCCTAACGATCCCCTAAACGTATGTTTATTAACGATTAATACACCGAATGCGAAGCAAAGCAGCAGCGCACTCGACTTTCATCGAATGCTATATACACGCGCCGATGTGCATTGCAGCATGCGCAAAAGCCTGCACGTCAGCCAGGCCATACAAACCCATAGAAAGTGGGGGCGAAGCAGGTGATGCCGAGTCGTTTTTCATTACCGTGCCGTCGCAGGGCCCAAACCGGGCGTGCTACACGAGGGTCCCCGCGCTGCGCTATTTCAACCCGCGGGCAACGCGGTTAGCCAACCGCCGTGTTGGGTGCGCGCGCAGGAGCGCCTAGACTCTGCGCTTTGTGCGCGCCAGGGCCTGCGGCGGAATGTTCTATCTCTATCACCACAACGACCTGTCACGGCTGGCCGAACTGTTCGGCGCGCTACGACGGCATCGCCCGGCCCCGCCGCTGTCACGCGACACAGTGCTTGCACCCAACGCCGGTATCGGCCGCTGGCTGCGCATACAGCTGGCCCACAGCGAAGGCATCGCAGCGAATATCGATGGCCGCCTGCCCGGCGAGTTCATCTGGGCCCTGCTGCATGCGGTGATCGACGACGCCGACGCGGGCGATCATTTCGAAGCCGATCGCCTGCCCTGGCATCTCTATGTGGCGCTGCCGAGCATGGCCGCCGACATTCCGGCGGTGGCCGATTATCTGGGCGATCCGGTGGACGAGGTACGCCGCTATCAGCTGGCCCGACAGCTGGCCGATGTATTCGACCAATACCTGGTCTATCGCGCCGACATGCTCGCCCGTTGGGAAGCGGGCGACACGCCGGCCGCCAATCCCGGCCGCTGGCAGGCCCAGGTCTGGCGCTGGCTGACCCGCGACGATCGGCTCGGCGGCCGGCACCGGGCACGCGTTCTGACCGATTTCATCCAGCGGCTGGGCTCCGACCGCGCTCTTCAGCAGCGCGTGATCTACCACTGCCCGAACCCGCTCTACTGCTTCGGGCTGGTGGCACTCGCGCCGGATCATCTGCGCTTGCTGTACGCGCTGGCCGAACATATCGACGTGTATTTCCTGCTGCCCAACCCCAGCGAAGCGTATTGGGGCGATATCACCGCCGGGCGCCTGCCGCTGGAGCTGCCCGGCATGCAGGCCGAAGACGACGACGCCCTGCTGCCCGGCGAGGCACTCGTTGAAGCCGGCCACCCGCTGCTGTCGGCCCTGGGCCGGATGGCACGGGATACCGTGCGCGTGCTCTATTCCGACGAGTTCGCGGGCATGATCGAGCCGGAACTGGGCGATCTGATGGCCTATGACGTGCCCGACGACGACAGCCTCCTGCATCGCGTTCAGGCCGATATCGTGCGTCTTGACTGTAGCCACGCCATGCAAGGCATCGCCGACGACGACACCTCCTTCGAGGTCCATGCCTGCCACAGCCCGCTGCGCGAAATCCAGGTGCTGCAGGACCAGCTGCTCGATCGCCTCGCGGCCGACGACAAGCGCGTGGCCGCGGGCGAAATCGAACCCGGGGACCGGCTGGCGCCGCGCGACATCATCGTCATGCTGCCGGACGTTGCCGCCTACGCGCCGGCCATCCAGGCCGTGTTTGGCGGCGCCCCCGCCGATCGCTATCTGCCGTTCGGGCTGGCCGATCGTGCCCGTTCGGCCGCGCATCCTATCGTGACCTGTGTGTCTGCCCTGCTCGATCTGCCGCTGTCGCGCTGGCAGGCCAGCACCCTGCTCGACCTGCTTGCCGTGCCGGCGGTCATGCGTCGCTTCGGCCTGTCTGCCGGTGAGCTGGATGCGATCACCGACTGGGTGGGCGCAGCCGGCATTCGCTGGGGCCGCGATGCACGCCACCGCGACGCACTTGGCGCAGGCGCATTCGAACAGAACAGCTGGCGCTTCGGCCTCGACCGGCTGCTACTGGGCGTCGCCCAATCCGACGACGAGACGCTTACCGCCGGCGTTGCCCCATGGGCCGACCTGGAAGGCGGCATGACGGCTGCCCTGGGCAAACTCTGGCGCTTCGAACGCACCCTGGCGGATACGGCCGATGCATTGGCACAGTCCGCCACCCCCGCCCAATGGCAGACCCGGCTCAACGCGATGCTGGATGCGCTGATCCTGCCGGCCGCCGACGCGCCCGACGAACAACGCGCCGTGGACAGCCTGCGCGGCGTGTTCGCGCGTTTCGAAACCGCGGAAAGCTGCACCCGCGCGCGCGCGCTCGCCGACGACCGCCGTATTTCCTGGCCCGCGGTACGCGACATGCTGCGCGCCACGCTCGAATCCGCGGCCGAACGCCAGCCCTTTCTGGCCGGCGGTATCACCTTCTGCGGCATGGTGCCGCTACGCGCCGTGCCGTTTCGTATGGTCTGCGTGCTGGGCATGAACGACGACGCGTTCCCGCGTCAGGACACTGCCCGTGCCTTCAACGTGATGTTCGACGCCCCGCGCCTGGGCGACCGTAATATTCGCGACGACGACCGACTGCTGTTCCTGCAGGCGCTCACTGCCGCAGGCGACAGCTTCTATATCAGCTATCTCGGCCAGGACATGCACAGCGGCGAAAGCCTGCCGCCCTCGCCAATCGTGGGCGAGACGCTGGAGTTCGTGCATCGCACCTATTTTCGCGACTACAGCGCCAAGGCCTTTAGAGCGCGGCTCGTGCATGAACAGCCCATGCAGCCGTTCTCGCCACGCTATTTCAACGCCGACGAGCCGGATACGCGCGTCTTTACCTTCGCCGGCGACTGGCGCGACGCGACCCGTGCCGCGATCAGCCCGCGGGCGACGCGTACGCCGCTGCTCGACGGCAGCGAAGCCCCGCCAGCCGAGGCGCTGGAAACGATCGATCTGGAAAGCCTGAAACGCTTTTTCGACCATCCGCCACGCGCATTCTTTCGCGAACGGGTGAAGCTCGATCTCGATATCGACGATCACCGCCTCGACGACGCCGAGCCGATCGGGCTCGATCCGCTTGCCGCGGCCGCGCTGCGCCAGCGCCTTTTCGACAGCGCCGATGCCGGCACGCTGGATGCCATCGATCTCGAACCCACCGCCCTCGAACGCGCCCGCGGCACGCTGCCACCACCGCCGCTGGCCAACGTCGATTACGCCGACCAGGCCCAGGCCGTCAATACGCTGCTGCCTATCTGGCAAGCCTGGAAGACCGAGGGTGCGCCCACCACCGTGGATATCGATCTGGGCATCGATGGCGTACGTGTGACCGGGCGGGTGCCGCAGCTCTGGCCGCAAGCGCTGCGACGCCTGCGAACCGGCAAACTCAAGACGCGTTTTCGTCTGCGTTACTGGATCGACTATCTCGCCGTGGTCGCCGCAGGCCACGACGTCGCGCTGGAGCCGGCCGGCTTTGCGCCGAAGAAAAAGACCCTCGAGGTCGCCCACTATGCCGGCAATATCGATGCGCCGGCCGCCACC